>CANQNT010000009.1 GCA_947625255.1 uncultured Acetatifactor sp.
AAAGCCTGGCATCTCGTTTTGGCCTTATCTCCTGCGGTAAGCCTTATGCTGCTAACGCTAACTTAATGACATTGATTTATCTTATTTTGATCAAAAGAGCATGGAAAGACGCAAGGCCATATGTGATCGTCACATTTTTCAAAAGCCTGTTTTCTGCGGCAATCCCGCTCATTAATATAGGTGGACTGGGCGTTATTATAAACAGTCTTGTCAACGGAAAAGATTATTACAGTGTCTTAAGACAGATTCTTATATTTACAGCTTTTAATCTGTTTGTATCATTGTCTAAACAACTGCTCTCCCTTCTGGAGAATAGAGCAATGAGAAAGGCATCGGATGTCCTCCAGCTGGGTTACATGCAGGATACTGTTGACGTTGATTATCATTACGCCCAGAACAGGACATTGATAAATCTCAAACAGAAGTCTATGACCGCCAGACCGGCTTTTTTCCTTGGAATGTGGGGTCAGTTTGCCGAATGCGTTTTTCAGTTCGCGGGCTGTATATGTGCCTTTCTTATGCTTAAGCCTTTGTTCTGTGCCGCTATTGTATTGTCTTCGGTGCTGATCGTCCTTTTTAACCTCAGGATAGCTGCCCGTGAGTTTGAGTACAACAAGGAGAAGGTAGATGACGACAGAAAAATGGACTATCTGTATATGACTATGACTGATTACAGATATGCCAAGGAAGTCAGGATAAACAACGCGGATGAGTATCTCGGCAGGAAGTATATGACTATCCTCAGATCGAGAACTGAAAAATTGAGAAAGCTCATAAGGGCTAAAGTGTCTGCTGAGTTTGTGGGGGATCTATTGACGGCTTTACAGACGCTAATAACGTATTTATACGGCACGTGGCTTGTCGTCAACGGGGAGTTGAATATTGCCGAATACACCGTTCTGATCGCATCCACCACTTTGTTTGCATCCGTTTTTATCAGCCTGTTTACCCAGGCCGGCACGATCAGGAAAAATGCCTCTGCAATCACGTTCCTTGAAGAATATGACAGGATACTTGAAGAACATACGAAGAACAGAGACGCTAAGGACAAAATGGAAGAATGTGATTTTTCGGGATCTGATATCACATTCGAAAATGTTACGTTCAGATATCCCGAGGGAAAGACCGATGTGCTTTCTAATGTAAATTTTACCATAAAGGCTCATGAAAAGACTGCGCTGGTCGGACTGAACGGGGCGGGCAAAACCACGATCATCATGCTCATGCTGAGGCTTTATGAACCGACGGAAGGCAGGATACTGATCGGCGGACGCGACATAAAGAAAATCCCCTACAGATCATACCTTTCACGGATGGCAGTCGTTCTGCAGGACTTTACGCTTTTTGCCTACAGCATAAAAGAGAATATCGTGTTTGACAAGGCATATGACGGAAAACGCCTGAATAAATGCATCGAGGAAAGCGGGATCGGAGAAAAGATACAATCTCTTAAAAACGGTACGGATACTTCGGTTTACCGGGATCTTGACAGGGAAGGCATCGAACTTTCAGGCGGCGAGGGGCAGAAACTGGCTCTTGCGAGAGCAATGTACAAAGGCGGAGATGTGATGCTCCTTGATGAACCTACGGGAGCATTGGATCCAATCGCCGAGTGTGATTTCTATCAGAAACTTGATTCTCTTTCAGAGGGAAAAACGACTGTGTTCGTGTCGCACAGGCTGTCCTCTACGGTATTCTGCGACAATATAATCGTCATAGACGGCGGAAAGGTTGCCGAACAAGGCAATCATGACTGCCTTATGAAAAACAAAGGGCTGTACAGTGATATGTTTATGACTCAGGCCGCATATTACCGTAATGGCGGATTGGAGGAAGTATGAGAGGAACACCTTTTAAGATCGCCGGTCTTATACAAAAGACGGAACACAGGTATTTTACATATTCGTTTCTGAAACTTGTTTCAACGTCGGCCCTGCCTCTGCTGACCGTGTACTTTCCAAAGGTTATTCTGAAACAGCTTCTTAACGGTGAAGCATTTGACGGCATCATGACAACGGTTGCTCTATTTGTCGCAGTTATTCTTGCCCTTATGATGATCAAAACCTATGGTACGGAAAGATGTCATGAGGCGGAAGAACGTTACACAAAGAAAATGCGTCTTGCCACGGGCAGAATGGTCATGAAAATGCCGCTCAAAACTGTAGAAGACCCAAAGCTGAAAGACAGACTTGTCATGTCGAATAATGCTGCCGATCTTCTGAGAACTGTTGATATCTTCCAGAATATTCTCTCGTCAGCAGTTACAGCTGTCAGCTTTGTCGTTGTCGTGGCCGGGCTTAACTGGGTGTTCTTTGCTGTTATCCTTGCTCTGTTGGTGATCAAAGTACTGTTCGTGAAAAGGACTGTAAAGTATAACACCGAACGTAGAAAGGTTTATGCCATGAATGACCGTAAGGGCAATTATCTTAACAAGACGGCATATTACAGCGCCGGGGCGGCAAAGGAAATACGTATTAACAGCCTAAGCGATTGGTTCATGGATAAAGTGCGGGATTACAGAAGTGAAATGTTAAATTTGCAATATGCTGATTTTAATAAATACGCTTCGTTTGACGTGATACTTGCAATCCTTACCGGAGTCCAGTCCTTTGTGATTTTGTTTCTTTTGGCCAAAATGGTCACGGACGGGGAGATTGATATTGCGGATTTTACAATGTATTTTGCAGCGGTTACGTCGCTATCATCAACACTTGCCGGGATCATTACAAAGGTTGGCGACTACAGCAGGATCAGACTTAATTTCGGCGATTTTGAAGCGCTGAAGAAAGAGTCAGAGGCAGCGGCTGATGGGGTCTTACAGGACAATGTCAAGTTTTCGGATACTTCTGTTGAATTCAGAAATGTGTCTTTTTCCTACCCCGGAACGGATCGTAAAGTGCTGGATCATGTGAGTTTCAGGATAGAATCCGGTGAGAAACTGGCTCTTGTCGGAGTAAACGGGGCGGGCAAATCAACGATTGTTAAGCTGATATGCCGTTTCTATTTGCCCTCGGAAGGGCAGATCCTTATCGGGGGTGTTGACATTCCGACGATAGGAGAAAAGGAATACCGACAGCTTATTTCGGCGGTGTTTCAGGATTATATGACTTTTGCGTTTACCATCAGGGAAAATGTTACGCTGACTGAAAATGAAAAAATACCCGAACGATTATATGGGTGGAATGGGTGCAGAACATGGATTGAAAGACTGAAAGACGGACAGGACACCTTTGTGTCGACTAAGTTTGACAGCACGGGAGTTAACCTGTCGGGCGGCGAGGAGCAGAAAATGGCAATCCAGAGGGCTGCATATAAAAACGGTCCGATTATGCTGCTGGATGAACCCACAAAGGCCATGGACGCTAAATCCGAAGCGGAACTTTATTCCAGCTTCAGAGAGCTTGCCGAAGACAGGACGTCTCTGATCATCTCCCACAGACTTGCGTCTGCTGTGATCAGCGACAGGATCATTCTCCTGGAAGACGGACATATTGCCGAAAGCGGTACTCATGAGGAACTAATGAGGTTAAACGGGAAATACGCGGAAATGTTCTGCAAACAAGGTGAAGCATATGCGGCCGGTTAAGATTGCAATACTTGACGGCGGAGTGCGAACGGAGCACTTGGTTTTTCACGGAAAGAAGGCATAAAAAAAGCTGTGACGATGCGGAAATTGATAATATCAGGATTTATGACGAGAAAAATGAGATTACATATGATGAGCTTGTGAAAATTCTCGAATACATATATTCGCATGACATGGCTTCACATTACGATTTCATCAATATAAGCATGGGAATTACGCGCGTCGGCTGTACTTCGGCACTTGAAAATATATGCTGCAGATTGAAAAGTGTCGGAACTATAATGATATCTGCTTTTGACAACGAAGGGCTGTCTCATTCCCAGCAGCACTTGATTCCGTTGTCGGAGTTGATATAGACAGAAATAAGGATGTAAAAGGCGGTTTGACGCTGATAAACAACAGCATAGTCAATATAGCCGGACCGATAAATACATACAGGGTTCCCTGGTTTGTGCCAGAATATATACTTGTATCGGGAACCAGCTTTTTGTGTGCGGTTGTTACTGCGAAACTGGCGGCATTGAAAGAAAAAAACGGTAGAGCTGATATCACGGAAATCTGCTCTGACAAAATTGAAATTGAAAACTCAATAAAAACCGATTGTTTTGCAATCACGAAAGCTGTTGTATTTCCATTTAACAAGGAAGTGCAGGTTATGGCTCGATTTGAGGATATGCTGCTGTTTGAAGTGGCGGATTATAATAAAAATATGAAAGTATCTATCCTTTGTATCATCTTCATAAAGCTTTTCGGGGACTGTTATCCCGTAGACTTTATAGGAACGGATCGCAGATTCCCGTCTGGTTTCAAAACTGCCATAGTGTTCACCAGTGATGACACCAGCGCCTTGCAGCCCTTGCACATGATAATAAAGGAATACTCGTTTTTATCAATATAGCGGATATTTTCTTTGCTGAAATATCCGCGATCAAGGATAAAACCGATCTTCTTATATCCATATTCGATAGCCTTGTCTACCATAAAGGTAAACTGAGACACGTCAGTGACAGAGCCGGGGTACTCTTCATAAAAGAGAGGGACACGGTTTGTCCTGTCCATCGCGATCGACAGATTGAATACCGGAAGTCCCTTATCATCCTTGGCTTTGCCGAATTCAACGATGTCAATATCGCCGGCGGCGCTGTTCTTATTGGTGGAATCATAAGAAATATAGATCCTGTCATTGGGATACATCAGCGCAGGATCTTCCGGAGATACTTTTCCAACAATGGCTCTCAGAGGGACTGCATACTGTTTCTCCTGATTATATTTGCTGCCATACTGATACAGGATATAGGTTGTAGCACCTTTTCCATAAGGTTTTAATGGCCTCAATCCTTGTTGTTTCAACAGCCTTGCCCTCTATGCCATCACTGTAATTGCATGTATTCGATACCTCCACAAATTATGTGGTCAAGGAAAGGATCAGAAACTCTTCTGATCCTTAATCCACTTACTTCTGGACTAGAGAAGCGTATCTGGTTTTTTCCCTATCAGGAATTCCCAAAAGTTCCATCGCCTGTTCCACACTTACTTTAAGGCGATCCATAATACTCTTAATTGATTCAATCCTTGATTTTTCTATGCCTAATGCTATGCCCTGTTCACGACCCTGTTCACGGCCTTTTTCTAATGCCTGTTGTTCTATGCCATCACTATAATTGCACATATTCGATACCTCCTCTTCCAATTCTCTGGTCATTTTAATATCAAATTCGTCCTGCAGAATCCTTTTCTTTTCATCAGGCCTTCTTTCGTTAGAAAGCAAAACGCTGAGCAGCTTTAAAACTCCTTCGCCATCCGCATTTTTACTATTCCCCAGGCAGATCATCACCGCGGCCAACAGGTCATAGTTTTCAACTTTTTCCGTCACCCTGCCTACAAGGTTCTCTTCCTTTATTGCGTACCGGGTAATGGTATTCTGCTTGTTTTGTGGAGGATTGATACAGATCCAGACACTATATACCTTCCTGATATTCTCATAATGAGAATCTGTGAATTCCGTCCCGTACTGCGCAGATATCATTCTGCTGCAGTAATACAGGCTTTTTTTAATCAAGGGATATCCAGGGAAAAAGTCATTCTGTGCCTCAACATTGATCACCAGGCTTATCAGTCCCTCCGCATTCGGAACCAGGGCACGGAAACGGATATCATATGTGACTGTGCCCTCGTTGATCAGGCTGTCCTCCGTTCCGATTCCTGTAATGGATTCTTCCTGAGTTAAGTTTGTTTCATCAGGATTTACAGCTACCTGGGCAACCTGCGGAATGCCTTCGATATATTTTTCAGCAATCTCCTCAACGCTGCAGCTCCTGTACTCCTCCATGCAGCTCTTCATGATCCAGGCAAGGATGCTTTTATTGGCAAGAAGCCTCTTGCAGGACGCATCCAGATTAGCCTTCTCCCCGGCTATTGTGATATTCTTTGCAAGCATACTTTCCTGCTCCATTCATCCATCACCCTTTCAGTCATTCTTCCCATTTCTTCTGTCCCTTCTTCATCTTATCACAATTCTTTGCATAAATCTATACGTTCATTTAGAAAAAAATCACCAGCTCCCGGGAAAAGGAAGAAATGACTGGCCGTGCGAGGCGATGTGGAATTCATTCACTGCAGGTTCCCTGTTTGAATATGAAACAGTGGAGAGCCTGTGAGGGAGTTGCGGAGGAACAAGCAGATGCGTACGATCTGCGGACTTGAGCCGAAAACAGTCAGGCAGAAAGAGGGGAGCATAAAGGTTTATGTTGCCCCGTCTTCAAGTCCGTATTCTAATTTCATAAAAAATCTAATGGATCGCCCCGGTCATAGACATAAGGAACTGCTGGAAGGATGGGGAAGAGACGCGCCAGTACCGGAATACCCGTCTTTTGTATGATTACAAAGGTGAAGTGTGGCATGTGGAAGATGACGGGAGAAAAACAAAACTGAGTTATAAAGGATATGACAAAAGTACAGACAGTCTGAGGTATGGTTTTAAGCCGCAGAAACATGATAAGAGAATATTCAGAATCAAATGTGAGGAAGACCGCAGGATATTTACCTCGGTGGCAAGAGACAGCCATAAATGGAGACGTCTGTATAGAAAGCGGACGGGAGTGGAACGAATCAATGGCCGGGTAGACCGGGACTATAAATTTGAGAAACATACGATCCGTGGGCTGAAAAAAATGACAATGTTTATCACGGTGACATTTCTGGTATATATGGGAATGGCGAAAGCGAAAATACTGGCTGGAGAAACCTAATACAATTCCCAAAAGCAAAATAGCAATGGAATAAAAAACTTTTATACAATGACCGCCCTTTCTTGGAAATGGATGAATTGTAAACTTGTTGAACGGGAACAGCTTGCAACGCAAGATGTTTTTCGGGCGGCAAGTCCACAAAGGGGTAGCTGGCGGCAGCCAGCGCAGGGGAAGTGTATCTTCTCCTGTGATGATTGGAGCAGATTGAAAATCTGCGGAAATTGTGAATTGAACTTTATCATGAAGCTATGGTACACAATTTTGCCAGGGAAAATGAGTTTTACTATCGGACAGGTGTAAAAGACGGATATATGCTGCGGGCTTATCTTGAAAAACATATGGACAACGCAGTATAGGTTCAAAAAGATATCTAGGCATAGGGGATTGTGCTTGTACAAAGTCCTTTATGCCTTTTCTTTTCGGTATATAATATAGATTTAAAAGACATTATTATTTAAGGCAGTGGCTGCAATATAACTGTGAATGATTTTCTTTAAATATTGAGATTGAGGGGGTGATAAAAATAATAGTTTTTGTTCGAGGATAGAAAGGTCTATAGTGGTTGCATGGCATAGAAGTAGATGATCAGCATTGATTTCGAGTGAGGAACAAATACGAATTGGTTTTAATTCTATGCGTTGCAGAAAAGAGCAGTATTTCACAGTATCAATCTGCTCAAAGAAACGGTATTTTTTGGGAAATTGCTGGGCAAAAAATATAAAAATTTTCACCGAAACCAGAATCATCTTTGCATTTTCCATAAAGAAACTTAATCTTAGCAGAAAATGTTAGTTTATTCTTTTTTATGTAATTGTTTCGTAAACTTAATTTCTGTAAAATGAGGATACAGATTAAAGGAGGCAGGAAATGAGATGTGGGTAAAAAAACGGAAGAAACAATTTATCTCAATAGGCTTGAGCATGGCTCTGATACTGGGGCTTCTGGCGGCCGACCTGCCGACGGTTATGGCGGGTTCGGAAGAAGAGACGTCCTACTCTTCGGTAGGGGGCGCCGGCTCCTATGAAGAATATTTACAGCAATATGAGGGAACAGCCCTGGCGGAGGAGAGTGAGACCGTGGAAGGCACTTTCCTGAAAGAAGGGGACGGGGCGGAATGGTATGGGGTCCAGGAAGATGGGAATCCGACCATTCTGTTTCAGGAGGGAACCCCCTATGCCGAATATTCCGTCGATGTGGAGCAGGCAGGCCTTTATTACATAACCGTAAAGTACGCCCAGACCGAGAACAGCAGCCGGGCCATTGCCATAGGGCTGATGGTAAACGGGGCGTATCCTTTTTCGGAGGCGGCGGAGATCTCCCTTCCCAGGATCTATCAGGATGCAAGCGGTATCCGGACGGACAGCATCGGGAATGAGGTGGCTCCTCAACAGACACAGGTGCTGGAAACCCAGTCCCATGTGCTTTTGAATACCAGCGGCTATTATGAAGGAAATTACAGCTTTTATCTGGAAAACGGCGAGAACACCATCCGCATAGTCGGCAACGGCACGGAATTCTATCTGATGGGGATTCAGATCGCCGCCGTGACCCGGGAGGCAACCTATGAGGAGTACCTGAAGGGCGCCTCGGGGGCGGATACCACCGGGATCTTTTTAAAGATTCAGGGAGAAAGCGCGGCTTATAAATCAGCCTCGGTGCTGTATCCCAATTATGACAGAGTGAACCTGGCCACGGAGGATTCCGCGGACGAGCTGAACAATCCCAAATACATCCGCATCAATACGGTGGGCGGGAACCTTTGGAATACTGCCGGACAGTGGATTTCCTGGAAGGTGGATGTCCCGGAGAGCGGATATTATAACCTGGGCTGCAAGTTCCGCCAGAATTTCCTGGACGGGCTGTTTACCAGCAGGGCGGTTTTCATAGACGGAGAGATTCCTTTTACGGAACTGTCCGAGGTGCGTTTCGTATATGATGATGAATGGCAGACCGCTTCCTTTGGGGATCAGGAGGGCAATCCCTACCGGGTCTATCTGGAAAAAGGCAGCCATGAGATCCGGCTGATGTGTACCATGGGAGTATTTGCGGATACTCTTCGGAATGTAAATAACTGTATTTATGACATCAACAATCTTTACAGGCAGATCATTATGATCACCAGCACCAATCCCGATACCTATACGGATTATTTCCTGACGGACAGGATTCCCAACCTGATGGAAACCATGACAAGCTGCCGGGATCTGCTGGAGCAGGAGATCAGCAATATCGTGGCCCTGACCGGGGAACACGGCAGCAAGACGGCTGTGCTGGAAACCTTAAAGGTGCAGCTGGATACCTTCCTGGAGGATGCGGATGAAATCCCCAACCGTCTATCCAGCTTTAAGGACAATATCAGCGCCGTGGGTTCCTGGCTTGTGGACATTCAGTCCCAGGGGCTTTTGATCGATTATCTGTATCTGAAATCTCCTGATGTGGAAGATCCGGAGCCCAGCGCAGGGATTTTCCAGAATATGTGGTATTCTGTCAGACGATTTTTTGCCTCCTTTGATGACGCTTCCTCTTCTGTAGGGGTAACGGAAGAGGAAGGGAATCATCGCGTAACCGTATGGCTGAACTCCTCGGGCACCACCAGCGCGGGTCGTGACCAGGCCCAGATCATTAAGGATTTGATCGATGAGAGCTTTACGCCCCAGACAGGGATCGTGGTGGATTTGCAGCTGGTACAGGGTTCCCTGATCGAGGCTACCCTGGCGGGCATGGGTCCCGATGTGGCGCTGATGATCGCGGAGGATCAGCCGGTCAATTTCGCCATCAGGGGCGCACTTCAGGATCTGACGGCCTTTGACGATTATGAAGAGGTGCTGGATCGGTTCTATGATTCCTCGGTGACGCCTTTCTGGTATGAAGGAGGACTGTACGCCCTTCCGGATACCCAGGTGTTCAATATGCTGTTCTATCGGACAGATGTGTTTGAAGAATTGGGAATCGAGGCCCCGGCCACCTGGGAGGAATTCTACAGCATTTTGCCCATCATCCAGAGAAATAATCTCCAGGTGACGGTACAGGATATTTTCCCGGCCCTGCTCTTACAGAACGGCGGTTCTTACTACAATGAGGAAGGGACAAGCTCCCTGCTGGATTCCCAGATCGCCATTGACGCCATGACTACCTATACGGATCTGTATGTGAAGTATGGTTTTGAAGTGAAAACGGATTTCTATTCCAGGTTCCGTTCCGGGGAACTGGTGATGTCCATCCAACCGTATAATATGTACAACCAGCTGATGGTAGCGGCCCCTGAAATCAACGGGTTGTGGGCTATGTCTCCCATCCCGGGGGTACTGAAAGAAGATAGAAGCCTGGATAATTCCCAGAACGCCACCGTGACGGGCAGCGTCATGCTGGATTCTTGTAAGGATAAGGAAGCCGCCTGGGAATTCATGAAGTGGTGGAGCGAGGATGAGACCAAGGCCCGGTATGCGGTATCCCTGGAAGGGATGCTGGGGGCCAGCGCCAGGTTTACTCCTGCCAATATCGAAACCCTCGCCATGCTGCCCTGGTCCGACAGCGAGCTGCAGACCCTGGGAGCTGCCTGGGAAAATGTTATCGGTATCCCGCAGTTGCCCGGAAGCTACTATACTTCCAGAGGCCTGTCCAATGCTTTCCGAAGCATTGTCTATAATGATGATTTCCCCAGATACGCCATGCGTCTGCAGACGAAGTACATCAATGAAGAAATCACCAGAAAGCGCAATGAGTTCGGTCTGAGTACACAATAAAGGGGGAGACGGATATGAAAGAACAGTTATACTCCATATGGCGGATATTTTTCCCGAAGCGGGTGAAGAGTACCTTGACCCTTTGGCAGCAGATCAAGAGGAGCAAAAGCAGTTATCTGCTTCTCGCACCGTACTTTATCCTGTTTACCATCTTTACCATTATCCCGGTGTTCGCTGCCATCGGTTTGAGCTTTACCTATTTTAATATGCTGAATGTGCCGGAATTTATCGGACTCTCCAATTACAAGGCCCTGTTTTTGAATGACGAGATCTTCCTGCTGGCGATTAAGAATACCATCGTCTTTGCGGTGATCACGGGACCCATCGGATATTTCCTGTGTTTCATCCTTGCCTGGTTCATCAATGACCTGCCAAAGCCTGTGCGCACCTTTATGACCCTGGTTTTCTATGCGCCCAGTCTTTCGGGGAATATGTACATGATCTGGCAGTATATTTTCTCAGACGATCAGTATGGATTGGTAAACTCTTTCCTGATGACCTTTGCGAATATCGGCATCATAGACGATCCCATCAAGTGGTTTACGGATGAAAAGTATGTGATGACGGCACTGATCATCGTCCAGTTCTGGCTGAGTTTGGGTGCGGGTTTCCTGGCCTTTATGGCGGGCTTTAAGGTGGTGGATAAAACCCTGTATGAGGCCGGCGCCATCGACGGGGTGAAGAACCGTTTCCAGGAGCTGATCTATCTGACCCTGCCCCAGATGAAGCAGCAGCTGCTGTTCGGCGCGGTCATGCAGATATCCTCCTCCTTTGCGGTAGGGCAGATATCCATTTCCCTGGCAGGCTTCCCCAGCACCAACTACGCGGCCCATACGATCATGACCCATATCTATGATTACGGGAATGTCAGATATGACATGGGTTATGCCTGCGCCGTGGCCACCATCCTTCTTTTGGTGATGCTGCTGGTCAATAAAGTGATTCAATCGGTTCTTGTAGAGAAAAATTATTAAGGAAGGGAGGGCAGAAACAACATGAAGAGTACGGTGAAAAATCCTAAGCTGTCGCTTGTCGATTGGTGGAAATATAGAAAAAAGAAAGATTTAAACCGTTCCAAGGGAGGCAATTTCCTGGTATTCTTGATGCTTTTATTATTGGGTTCCTTTATGGCGCTTCCTGTCGTTTATTCCATTGTTCAGGCCTTTAAACCCATGGAAGAAATCTTTATCTTTCCTCCCAGGTTTACCGTTCAGAACCCGACAGTGAAGAATTTCAAATTAATTGGTCAACTGGCGGGAAGCCTTTGGGTGCCCTTTTCCAGATACCTGTTCAATAGTGTGTTCGTAAGCTTTGCGGGAACTCTGGGAAATGTATTGATCTCTTCCATGGCGGCTTATCCCCTGGCAAAGCATGATTTCGTGGGAAAAAAGGTTTTGTTTAAATTGGTTACGCTTTCGCTTCTTTTCACTGGAGGTGTGATTGAACTTCCGCGATATATTGTAATGACCAAGCTTCATATTATCAATACCTATTGGGCGTTGATCCTGCCCACAATCGCTTCTTCCATGGGTTTGTTCCTGATGAAGCAGTTTATGGAACAACTTAATAATTCCCTTTTGGAAGCAGCCAGAATTGACGGGATGAATGAATTTCAGATTTTTATCAGGATCGTAATGCCCCTTGTAAAGCCAGCCTGGCTGACCCAGATTATTTTCGCCTTCCAGGGCGTGTGGAGCATGACAGGCGGGAACTATATTTACAGGGAAGATTTGAAACTTTTCCCTACGGCTCTTTCCCAGATCCAGTCCGGTGGAATTGCCCGGGCAGGGGTGGCTGCCGCGGCTTCCCTGGTAATGCTGATACCGCCGGTTATTATGTTCCTGATCACACAGAGCAGTATTATGGAAACCATGGCACATGCCGGTATTAAGGAATAAGGAGGATGAGAGGATGAAAAAAGTAATAACCTTATTCTTAACAGTCTGCATCGCTTTGGCCGTACCGTCCATCACGGCGAAGGCAGATTACCGGTATAATGAAAACGGCGGGAATTCCGCAGCCCAGTCGGCTTATGCCGCGGTTAAAAATTATAATGGAAGACAGCTGGAAATCGGGGATTTTACCCATCCTTCGGATCTGTATGTCTATCGGGACCGCTTGATTTTCCTGTTGGATAATGGCAGCAACAGGGTGGTGGTCTTAAATGAGGATTTCGCGGTGGAAAAGGTGCTGGATCACTTCACTTACGAAGGGGAGGCGTTGGATATCAGCGGAGCCAAGGGAATTTATGTATCTGATGAGGGGTTCCTTTATCTGGCAGATACCCAGAATAGCCGCGTGATTGTGGCAGACCAGGATGGAAAGGTGCAGAGGGTAATAGGACGGCCGGATTCCGTGTTATTTACGGATAGTGTTACCTTTCTTCCCAGAAATGTGCTGACGGATTCGGCAGGAACGATTTACGTCATCAGCGAGAATTCCACCCAAGGCGCCTATATGTTGGATCAGGAAGGAAATTTCCTGGGGTTCTATGGACGGAATGAAGTGGATGTTACGGCAGATGTCCTGTTTCAGGCAATGTTGAGGAATTTTGCCACAAAAGAGCAGCGAGCCAGGATGAGCAATTTTATTCCGGTGGAGTTTTCCAATTTTGATGTGGATCCTTCGGGGTTTATTTATACGGCAACGGCTTATTCCAGCACTCCGGAAACTGCTTCCATGATCCGGAAGCTGAATCCTTTAGGAGAGAATATCCTTTCCAACGAATACCATACCTGGGGGGATGCCCCGGAAGGAATCTATTACCGAACGAATTATGTGGATATTGCTGCAGATGGAAATGGTTTCATTTTTGCCCTGGATTCTTATGGCGGAAGAATTTTCATGTATGATAATACAGGTTTCCAAATTGCAATTTTCGGCGGCAGCGGTACACAGCTTGGGACCTTTCAGACGGCAACTGCCATTGATATTCTGGGGAATCAGATCCTGGTGCTGGATTCCCAGAAGAATAATATCACGGTTTTCCAGCGTACTGATTTCGGCAATCTGTTGGTAAATGGTCTGAACCTGTATAACCAGGGAAGAATGGAGGAAGCCCTTCCTTATTTCCAGGAATTGGTGAAAATGGATGCCAACTTTTTCTACGCCTATTATGCCATGGCAGAAACCTATTATGACATGGGGAACTATAAAGAGGCGGAAAAATATGCGCTTTTGTCCCAGGAATCCGGGGAAACCTATTCTAAAGCAAAGAAGATGCTTCGGAATGACTGGCTGAGAGAACACTTTGCGATGGTATTTCTCCTTGTGGTATTTGCCGCTTTTGCCATCATGGCTACGGCGAAAGTAGTTACGGTAAAGAGAAGGGAGAGATACTGGACTGCGGTAAAGAACGGAGAACGCCAGATGGATGGTTTTTACGGGAAGATGGCGAAATGGAAATATCCTTTCTATATTTTGAGACATCCTGTAGACGGCTATCAAGAAATGAAAAACAATAAAAAGTACTCCCTTACTGCAGCAAATCTCATTTTGCTCGCTTGGGTTTTGTTGTCTATCCTGAACTGGGGCTACATTGATTATGATTTTAAAAGTCGTTTTACGGATGTATCCTTGTTCCAGGTGTTGTTGACTACCATTTTAATCTTTGCATTGGTGGTTGTCGTGAATTGGTGTTTCTGTACCCTGATGGATGGGAAAGGCCGTCTGCCTGAAATTTGGTGCTGCTGCGCATATGCGCTGCTCCCCTACGTTATGTGCGGTTATCTTCGGCTGTTGTTATCCTATCTGATGGTATATGATGAGGCGGTTTTTTTAACATACCTGGTAATGCTGTCAGCGGTCTGGAGCTTCCTGCTTTTCCTTCTGGGTCTGAGCATTCTGCATGAGTACAGTCTTTCCAAAACCATTGCTTCTTTTGGATTGACAGTGTTTGGGGTATTGATCGTGGTGTTTTTCATTGTCTTGATCTCAGGTCTGGTGGTGCAGATTTATAGTTTCTTTATGACAGTTTACAGTGAGATCAGATATCGAATGCTTTAAACGTCTCTATTGGAGAGAAGGCGTAGAAGGGTAGGAACCGATATGAAGAGAAGAAGAAAAGAAATCATATGCTTGGGATTGATTCTGGGGCTGCTTTTTAGCGCGCTAAGCATGGATTGTGTGTCTGCGGAGGACGGGGAAGGCACCCCTAAGGAAGCCGTGCAACAGACGGCGAAAGGGTTTGAAAAGCCTTCAGATTCTTATTATTCCATGAAGGTAGCCGAAAATGCGGATTTTGAATTGATGGCCAATGAAAACGGGACTGTTGCGGTGTTGGATAAAAGAAACGGGCAGCTTTATGAATCCAATCCGCGTGAGGAAGATCCTATTGCAGCAGGGATCAATAAGACAAATCTTCAAAGCCAGTTTTATTTTACTTATACGGATACTGCCGGAAATGTAACTACGAAAAACAGCCAGACGGAGTGCGTAAACAAAGGGTGGCTGACCTATAGTCAAATAGAGAATGGGATTCGGTTTACCTATGATCTGCAGGGCGCCGGCCTTGAAATTCCCATAGAATATCGGCTGGAGGAGGACGGGCTGACTGCCAGCATTGTGGTAAAGGATCTTGTAGAAGGAAAGGAAGACCTGGCATTCTATCTTACGGATATTTCCCTGCTCCCTTTTCTGGGATCCGCAGGAACCCAGGAGGATGGCTACCTGGTGGTGCCGGATGGATCCGGGGCACTGATTTATTTTAACAATGACAAGTCGGTATATGGGGCTTATTCGCAGCAGATTTATGGCAGAGACAGTGCCCTGATTACAGAAAAATTATCTGCGGACAGTGAAGTGGCGAGACTCCCTGTCTTTGGATTGAAAAAAAAGGATTTCGGTTTTCTGGCAGTCATCACACAAGGGGATACCAATGCGACGGTCAATGCCATGACCAGCGGAACTCTCAACAGCCAGAATAATGCTTATGTGTCTTTCCGGTACCGGCCTTTTACGAAGACCACTTTTTTACAGGGAAATCTGTATGCCACCGGCGGCAATGGGGGCAGCTCCGCAGTCAATCTGACCCTTTCACCGGTCATTCCGAGGGTAGAGGCATTTTCTGTGAAATATCTGTTCCTGGATAAGAAAGATTTAAGCTATGTGGATATGGCAGAGGCTTATCGGAATTATCTTGCGGAGACCTGCGGCTTGACCGACAGCGTTGAAACGGGAAGTTCTCCTTTCTATTTAAATTTTCTTGGGGGACTTAGGGTGGAAAAATACGTTTTGGGGATCAAAAGCAGTGTGTTGGAGCCCCTTACCACTTACAAACAGGCGGAAACCATCCTGGAACATCTGAAGGATCTGGGGATAGATGAATTGGTCGTAAAATACACCGGATGGCAAAAAGATGGGATGGAGTCCCGGATTCCATCGAAGGTTCAGTATGAAAGCCGGTTAGGGGGGAAGAAGGGCTTTGCTGAACTGATGGATTATGCAAAGGACAATGGGATCCGCCTGTTTCTGGATTTTGACTTCGTGAATCTTTACCGAAGCGGAAATGGGATTTCCAGTTATTCGGATGCCGCCCAGACGGTGGGCTCTACTCCGGCTTACCAATATACCTATGATTATAATCTTTTGATCAAAAAGGATCAGGGACGTTGGAAAATTCTGGCTCCTGCAAAAATGACGGAGGCGGTAACCGCCCTGTTGGATCGAAAGGATGATTTTTGTGGGGCGCAGTTAGCCCTGTCCACTTTGGGGAATAGCATTTATTCTGATTTCACTCATAAGACCGACGGGATTGACCGATCGGATGTGAAGAAAATCTGGGAAGAATTATTCCGGCTGGGGGATGAAGGGTTTGATTGTGTCATGGTAGATAATGGAAATGCCTATACCTTCCCTTATGTCAGTCATATCTATAACGTTCCCCTGAATGCTTCCGGGTATGACATTGAGGATGAAGAGATTCCTTTCTACCAGATCGTGCTACATGGACTGATTTCCTATTCCACAGAACCTTTGAACTTAAATGCCATGCCGGAAAAATTGGTTCTGAAAGCAGTGGAAACCGGAAGCAGCCTTTCTGCCTGTCTGATGTATGCAGATAACGAGACTTTGGTGGATACTAAGTATAATCAGATTTTCAGTGGAAATTATGAGACGTGGCTTGATACCCTTTCCAGGGATTATGCCAGGACAAAAGATTTTCTACGCCAGGTGTCGCAAGCCCGGATCACGGGGCATGAAAAGCTGATGGAGGATGTCTATCGGTCTACTTTTTCTAATGGGACAGTGGTTATTGTGAATTATAGGAACAAGGCTGTAGAAGTGGACGGGATTCAGATTCCTGCCATGGATTTTGTATCCGAGGAAGGAGGGATGCAGTGATGGCGAAGACCTCTGAGAATAGAAAGAAAGGAAAAAACAGGCTGCGCAGGAAGGAAGCTATGTATGGATATTTGTTTACGCTTCCCTGGCTCATTGGCTTTTTGGCATTGTTTCTGCGCCCTTTGATTACTTCCCTGAAATTTGCTTTCAGCAACGTGGCCTTTACCCCTGATGGAGTAAAGACAACCTTTGTGGGCTGGGAGAATTTTATCAGCCCTTTCCGGGATAACATTCATTTTATGTCCCAGTATTTTGTACCCGGGGTATCGAGTTTTTGGTATGAAGCATCGCTGGTCTGTATTTTCAGCTTGTTTATTGCAATTTTGCTGAATCAGAAGTTTCGGGGAAGAACCTTTGCCAGAGCCATGTTTTTCCTGCCGGTGATTATTGCCAGCGGCGTTGTGATCCAGGTTCTTCGGTACAATGGCCTGGACACGGATTTGGAAACGGAAAACAGCTTTGTGTTCAGCAGTGATGGTTTAGCGATTTTGCTCCGTTCCATTGGCTTTCCGGAAAAAATACGCACGGTTTTTGAACAGATTTCGAATCGTATTTTTGATATCGTGTGGATGTCCGGTATCCAGATCATTCTCTATTTGTCCGGTCTGCAGAGTATTCCCCAGTCCGAATATGAGGCTGCACAGATCGAAGGAGCGACAGCCTGGGAATGCTTCTGGAAGATCACCTGGGTGAGAGTCTCCCCCATGACTCTGGTGGTAGTGATCTATTCCATCATTGATTCCTTCACCAATGTGTCCAATATCCTGATCCAGTGGACTTATGAGAAATATGTGAACAACGACCTGGGGGTAAGCTCTGCTATGGGATGGCTTCTGTGTTCTATCGCTTTTGTGGTGTTGATCGTGGCAGGCGGTCTGATATCGAGACATGTATTTTATGTCAATGAGGATTAGAGGAGAGTGATATGATGAAAATAATGCGGTTGAAAAAGAAAAAAGCGATGAAAGCGGCCAGACTGGCCTGGTCGGTAGTGAGATTCCTGTTATTTTTTATCATAGGTTTTGTCATTATTTATCCCTTGCTGCAGATCATCTCTAAAGTTTTTATGCCGGTGGAGCAGTATTCGGACCCCAGCGTGATCTGGATTCCCAAGTCCTTGACCTTAACAAACCTGAAAGCAGCCATGATAGGGTTGGATTTCTGGCCCACCTTGGGAAGAACCACGGTTTTGTGTCTGGGCTGTGCCATCATTCAGGTCATTATGTGCGCGATTGTGGGATACGGTTTTGCCAGATTCCGTTTTAAGCTCAGGGGATTGTTTTTTGGACTGGTTGTGGTCACCATCGTGGTTCCTACTCAATTGATCTTTATTCCGCTGATGGTGCAGTACCGATACTTTGATTTCTTTGGGATCAGTCATCTGATCGCGTTGTTTACAGGGGAAAGCTACACCCATTATGCCAAAAATCTGATCAACAGTAATGCCACTTTTTTCCTGCCCGCTCTATTTTGTGTGGGAGTGAGGTCCGGCCTGTTTATCTACATCTATCGTCAGTTTTTCCGGAATGTCCCTAAGGAGTTGGAGGAGGCGGCGAAGATCGACGGCTGCGGTCCCTGGAAAACCTTTGTGAGAGTGATGATGCCCAATGCCAAATCTTCAGCCCTGACAGTTTTCCTCTTTTCCATTGTATGGCATTGGAATGAGACTATGATGGCGAATTCCTTCTTTTCTACGGGCAATAAACCTCTGGCAGTGGCGGTTCAGACTCTTGCGGATGCCTTTAAGAGCGAGAACCTGATCGCATCCATTGTAAACAGCGGTCTTTATGAAGGAGTTGGCAGAAACCTGCAGGCGGCCAGGGGAATCGCTTATGGGGCGGTATTATTGTTTCTGATACCGCCGATGATCCTTTATATTTTTACCCAGAGATTTTTTGTAGAAGGTGTGGAATCTACCGGGATTAAAGGATGAGGTTTTTCTTAACGGTTATAACTCTAAAAGAGTTATGATAAATAAATTAACACATATCTAAGGAGGATTTATCATGAGAAGTAAAAAATGGATGAGTCTGTTGTTGGCGGCCGCAATGAGCGTCAGCCTTCTGGCAGGCTGCGGAAACAGTTCCGAACAAAGCTCTACGCCATCTACGGGAAGCAATGCCTCCCAACCTGTCCAGCAGGAAAGCAGTTCTGTTCCTGAGACGGACAATTCTTCTACAGTGCCTGAAACCCAGGAAGAGACTTCCGGATGGAGCTATGAGAAAGTGGATACCCTGGAGAATCCCAATGTCACCATTATCCTGTACTGGGAGCCCAATGCGGCGGAGCAGGCGGGAATCGATGCTTTCGAAGCGAAATACGGCGGAAAAGTTACTGTGAATGTGGTAGGCTGGAATAAGGGCGCTACGGCCATTCAGGAGGGAATGGCGACAGGTGAGATCGGCGACCTGGTATTCACGGAGGGCGCGGCCAGATTCCCCGGCGATGCGGTGGATGAATTATATCAGCCCATGGATGAGTATATTGACAGCAGTGTGTGCGATCAGGCCAGTTTGGATGCCTTTTTATTCAAAGGGCAGCATTATGTATTTACCAATAATGCGATTACATCCCCGAAGGTCATCTTCTATAACAAAACCATCTTTGAAGAAGAAGCGCTGGAAACCCCTGCGGAGCTTTTTGATAAGGGAGAATGGACCTATGACAAGTTCCTGGAGTATATGGCATACTTTACACGGGACACAGATGGCGATGGAGAAATCGATCAGTGGGGGCTTGGACCCAGATTTGCAAGACAGGACTTCGGTTTTGCCAATGACGGGATGCCGGTTTATGAGGTCGGAAACGGCGAATTGGCAGTGGGAATTGATACCCCGGAATGCATGCAGTGGTTTGAATTCCTGAACACTTTCGGTCAGATCAATACCAAGTGCCCTGGCGACGGCAGCTGGCTGGAGACCAGATTGTGCGTGATGTTCTGTGAAGCCCTCTCCTATGCCGGACTGGATGAATCAGCCACCACAGATGAAATCGATTTCGTTAGTTTCCCGACTTATGACGGAAGACTTGCAACGACTCCCGTGTGGGATAACGGATATGCCATCGTAAACGGTGCCCCTAATCCGGAAGGCGCCGCAGTGCTGGCAACCATGATCTGCAAGGCCAAGCTGGACAGCTATCAGGATGAACTGAAGACCCGTTTTGATGAGGATCAGGTGGCGAGATTTTACAACATCATGACCAAGATCATCCCGATGAGAAGGAAGTATACCGGCATAGATGAGAAACCCGGCGAGCCGGAGGCGTTGCAGGGAACACCTGCCCAGACCATCGTCGAAACCTATAAGTCCCAGCTGGAAGCGGAAGTGGCCGCTTATAACGAAACTGTGAAGTAAGGATTCCCAGAGGGGAAAACGAGCGAAGTTATGAAATTGGATGTCCGGTCCGACAGATGGTTTGCTGACTGTTTGCCGGAATTGGGCATCCAGTATTTCTATCAGGATAAAAGGAAGGGTTTTATTGTGGAAAAGAAAGTGATCGATGACAAGGAAGTTCTGTTGACGTGCAATCCGGTTTCTTATGATTTCCCCCATACAGTGGATGTCAGGGCTTATGATGGAATAGAGCTGGAGGTCAGGCTTTGCGGTGAACTGCCTGTCTGGCTGGAAATAGCTCTTTTTCCTTTGCAGAGCGGGAGACCGGAATTCATCCAAAGTACAAAAGCAGAAGTTTTTGTCGCACCTGGGGAAAGGTTGGTAAGAGTGCCTTTTTGTGCCTTTGACAGTTCCCTTTTGGTCAGCGCATATCGGAAATATATCAGCAGTATGGAAATCAAACTGAAAAAGGAAGAAGGGGCTTTTCAGGTAAAGAGCCTTCGATTCGCAAAATTTGGTTCCTTTCATGTGGAAACTGAAACCACGTCCGGGGCGGCTGATGTCGGGATGGATATCATTTACCAGGTCATTTTAGAGAATCAGAGAGAAAACTCCTGTTATGTGGGGGTGGCTCCGGTATGGAAGGGCAGAGAAAGTATTCCCTTTACCTATCCGAAAAGTGTCGTCCTTAAGCCCCATGAAAGACGGATTGTGGAGGTGTGCGCAAAGATTCCCGCGAACATTCCCTGTGGAGGATATGAAACCCTGACTTTGGAATGGATTCCGGATGGAGATGGAGCAGAAAGCAGAAGAACCACGTTTTATGCAGCCAGAAAAATCAGGCATCCTTACCTGCTCCATAAAGAGGAGGGGTGGCAGCGCCTGAGAAGCCAGCTGGAAAAGGACAGCGGTCTGGCGAAGAGATGGGAAAAGGAATATGTGGAGGCCGCTAAGGCATGGAAAGTGCCGAAGCCAAGCGAGGGGAAAGCCTTTGTATATGAATCCGTCAGTCAGGATGATTTCCTGCGTGCTGGTATTGCCTGGAAGGTGTCCCAGTCTCAGGAGCTCCTGGACAAGGTTATAAGCTATCTGAAGGGCTTTTTGGAGGAAGAGAAGGGTTACTTAGGAACAGAATTTTCTTATTTTCAGGCGATAGAATCTCTTCATGAATATGATAAGGGACATTTCCCGGTTCATCATGCCTGCAGCGCCGGCTGGGTGCAGGAGGGGGAATTTATGTCCAAAATTGCGGCAGTCTATGATCTGGTCTATGACAGGCCGGAGGTCACTCCGCTTATGCATGCCCAGATGGAAAGATGCATGCGCAATTATATGGAATTTGAAGATTGGCGCCTGACGGATGGGGACGGAAATAATTTCCAAATCTGTGAAGCTGCGGCCGCTTTAAATTTCGCCTGTCTGCTTCAGGATTATCCGATGATAGGGCGGTTCCTGGCAGGATGCAACGGACTGTATGAGCTGATGGGATCTGTTTTCTCTGATGACGGAAGTTATTTTGAAGGCGCATCGAATTATATGTGCCTTGCGGCGGAGCTGTTTTTGAAGAGCGCCATCGCCTGTGAGAACTACGGCCTGAATCTAAAGGATGTGGTTGTTCCCGCGTCCTTTGATCCCTATGTGGTGCATGCGCCCTGGGCGGTCAGAAAGTCTGCGGATCCATCTGCAAAGCCTTTTTTGGGTATGAGCTTTGAGCGAATGGGCAATTCCCGGAAACCCTATCGGCGCCTTAAGGATTATCTCGATAATCTGCTTCATCTTGCTACCCCGGAGGGAATCCTGTTTTCCGCAAATGATGGGAATGAGCGCAGTTTGGTTCCTTTCATGGAGATGGCATATTACCTGTATAGGGATCCTGCTTATTTGAAAATCGCTTCCCTGGCGGAAGAAAATGATCTGCTCTATGGGAAACATATGTGGGAATCTCAGGAATTTGAACCTGGAAAAGAGAGTTATCTCAATACCGGAAACGGTTTTGGGGTACTTAGGGAGAAGGGGGAAAATGCTGTCCAGGCCGTGTTAAAATTCGGTCAGCATGGAGGATACCATGGTCATTATGACAGGCTGAGCCTGTTATCCTACCTGAAGAACAATCAGACATTCCATAATTTGGAATTTACCTGGTATGGTTATGCTTCTTTCCTTTTTAAAATGTGGGTGCATACCTCGCTGGCCCATAATATGGTAGTGGTGGATAAAAAAATGCAGGAACCTACGGAATGTCAGTGTATTTACTTTGAGGACAATGAGAAGTTTCAGGCAGTGTGCGCCCAGACGGTTTCCAGGTGGTCGGATCCGCCTTATGGAGGCCAGACGCCGTATCTGCAGAAATTCCCGGAAGAAAAATGCCGGAAGGAAGGGCGTTTTATCCTTCCCGGGAAGCCAAGATCCCAGGGCGATATCGGAGAATATTCGGAACCTGTGTTCCAGAGGAGATTACTGGTATTGGCGGAAGGCTGCTGCTATATTTGGGATTACGAGGAAGCAGATCAGGATCATGTGTACGATTGTCTGTATCACCCATTGGGCCGCGTATCCGCAGAAGGCCTGCATTTCCTGAAACGGACTGCAAGGTTGGAGGAAGACCCTTATGGGGCAGGGCAGTTTATCCTGAATTGCTATTGGTATGACCAGGAGGGAACGGCACATTTTCGTTTTGAAAATGAACAGAAGCGTTTTAATCATAATGATATCTTAGACTTTGCGGCCAGAACCCAGCTTTTTGGGGTTTACCCTCAGAAGCAGACAGTGGTTGTAGGCAGATATCCGCAGAAAACAGATACTTTTCAAAATGTGGAAGAAATCTCAAGTAAAGAGCTATGGAAGGATCCTTGTCGGAAAACAGTGGGTTTTCAGCAAAAAGGAAGATGCGCCAGATTTGTGACAGCCCTGGAGATCGGAGAAAAAGAAGGAGTACTTCAGAAAATTACAAGTGATTCTTATGAGAGTATTACCATTCTGAGAAAGGATGGTGGAGTCCGCAGATTAAAGGTATACGGGATGGATCAAAGAGAGGAAAACAAAATTTCCGTACAATATGAAATCTTATAAGGAAGCGGCCAACAACGGTGATTTTTTATGCTGGCAGCAAAAGGAGGAAAATTTATGATTCGGATTTTATTTCAGGGAGATTCCATTACGGATGCAGGACGTGACAGAGGAAACGCGGGAGATCTGGGTAGAGGCTATCCTTTATTGGTGGAAAGCACTATGGGATTCGAAGCTCCTGGGGAATATCAATTCCTGAACAGGGGAATTGGCGGAGACCGTGTGACAGATCTTTATGCCAGGATTAAAGTAGATATCATTAATTTGAAGCCCGATGTGATGAGTATCCTGGTAGGAGTCAACGATGTCTGGCATGAACTGAAAAATGGCAGGGACGGTGTGGACGAGGTAAAATATTTTAAAATATATTCCATGCTGATCGAGGAAATCAAAGCTGCGCTGCCGGAAGTAAAGATCATGATCCTGGAGCCCTTTGTCCTGAAGGCTTCCGCAACAGAAGAGGAATGGGATACTTTCCGGGATGAGGTTCATAAGCGCGCAAAAAAGGCAAGGGAAATTGCGGAAAAATATGATTTGGTCTTTATTGCCCTGCAGGATAAATTCGATGAAGCTGCCCAAAAGTGCCCGGCCAATTATTGGCTGAGGGATGGTGTACATCCTACGCCGAAAGGACATGAACTGATTAAGAGGGAATGGATCAAGGCTTATGAAACTATGAAAATAGGATAAAAAGATGTACTGCCAAGTACCCTGGACGCTTCTGACGAAGCGTCTAGGAAGTTTGAAACGTTTTCTGGCTGTCCTGCTGCCTGTGAATTTCCCGAAACTGAGTGGGGGTTAAGCCCGTGAATTTTTTAAATTGCCGCATGAAATGCAGTTCGTTTTCATAGCCGCAGAAAACAGCCAGAGAGGATATGGACATTTCCGAGGTACACAGATAAAACTGGGCCTGCTTAATACGGGCGTTGATGATGTCCTGGATGCAGGTTACGCCGAAAAATTCTTTATAAAGATGCTGGAAGTGCGAAATGCTTAAATGAATCCGGTTCGCAAGCTCGGGTGTATCCCATTTTTTATAGGGAGAATTCAGGATCTCCATCCGCAGCTCATTCATGGGATAATAGTATTTGTTCCGATTCGTGGAACGGCTCTCTGCCTCCAGCTGGTTGGCGATGGAGTACAGCAGGGCGTGCATCAGCGCATTGATGACCTCTTTTTTTAGGGAATGGGTGGAAAGCTTCTCCAGGACGATCAGTTTGCTGTAATCCGTCAGCGTGCCCATATAGGGCAGTACGAAAGGAGTATCTATGGGAAACCCCAGCCGGTCAAGGAAGTCCGTATCCTCATCATGCAGCTCAAAATGGATCCAGTCGTCGTTGTAATGGGGTTCCCTGCAGCCGTAATGAATGGGGGAATGACGGCCGTAGATCATGATGGTATTTGGCGGCATGTCGATGGTCTTGTCGCCTTTTACGAAGAAGGACTCTGTTTTGATAAGGAGCAGGGTGTAATCCTCATACCCGGCGGGATAGGAACGGTCGAGGGCCACCTTGTGCATGGAATCGTATCCGCAGACATTAACGGTAATCATAAATACTCCCTTCTTCCCAATTGCTGCAGGGCAAAGGGAGGAAATTGTGTAAAGATGCAGAATTGGCTAGCAAATTGCAGAAAATATCAGTTAACTCTATTTTATGAAAATGTTTTTGTTTTGTCAAGTTGTTATTATAGAGTTACAGCGCAGCCAGCCGTGAGCCATGATGGAAAATCGCGCTTGCACGAATTTGCCATCATGGCTTGCGGCAAGTCGAACTCTGTTCGACATGGGAGCGCCATTTTATGAGCAAAGGGAGTCGCAAAGTGAACTTTATCATGAAAACCATAAAAAATCCGATTTTAAAGGGCTTTCATCCCGATCCATCCATTGTGAGGGTGAGGGAGGACTATTATCTTGCCACATCCACCTTTGAATGGTGGCCAGGGGTGAGGCTCCATCATTCCAGGGATCTGATCCACTGGGAACTGCTGGAATATCCTTTGAACAGAATCTCTCAGTTGGATCTGCGGGGAGTGGGTCCGTCCCAGGGGATATGGGCGCCCTGCCTGACCTATGAGAAAGGGGTGTTTTACCTTGTATATACGGTGGTAAAAGCCTTTTACTGCAATATGTACGACACGGAGAATTATCTTGTGACCACTCGGGATATCCATGGCCCCTGGTCCGAGCCCATCCCTTTGAACAACTTTGGCTTTGATCCGTCCCTGTTCCATGACGAGGACGGCAGAAAATATATGGTCAGTATGGTGACGGACCACCGGGTGCCCAAGAAATATGCAGGCAGACTGGTGCTTCAGGAGTTTGACGCCCGTCAGGGGAAAATGGTAGGTCCTGTGAAAGACATTTACCGAGCAGAGGGGATTTTTCTGGAAGGCCCCCATATTCTGAAGCGGAACGGCTGGTATTATCTGTTCAGCGCGGACACGGGAACCGGGGAAGGGCATGGTCAGACCATTCAAAGATCCAGGGATATCTGGGGGCCTTATGAAATGTATCGTCCCTACGATGAGCTGAGGGAGGAAGGAGAAGCCTATTCGATCCTCACTTCCAGACACCATGAGGATCTCCTGCTGCAGAAAGCGGGGCATTGTGATCTGGTGGAAACCCAGGATGGGGAGTGGTATGCGGTTCATCTCTGCGGCAGGGCTGCCAGTGACCGGAATCCCATGGACGCCCCGCGTTTTGCCGGCGCAAGAAGATATATGATCGGACGGGAAA
Source organism: uncultured Acetatifactor sp. (assembly GCA_947625255.1). Taxonomy (GTDB): domain Bacteria; phylum Bacillota; class Clostridia; order Lachnospirales; family Lachnospiraceae; genus Acetatifactor. Next base: position 26,058 of record CANQNT010000009.1, read on the forward strand.
CGGCGATTCAGAAAATGCGCTGGACAGAGGATGACTGGCTGGTTTTGGAAAAAGGGGGAAATACCCCTGCGGAAGAAGTGGAAGCGCCGCTGTTTGTGCAGAAGATGTCGGAAAGTCGGGATTCACTGGAAACGGATCATTTGTGCCGAAATGGGGAACCCCTGGTCAGGGATGATTTCGATGGGGAACAGCTGCATCTGGACTACCAGTCCTTACGGATTCCCATGGATGAGCATTATCTGTCTCTGAAGGAACGTCCCGGATGGCTTCGGATGTACGGCAGGAGCGGCCTGGCCTCAAGGTTTTCCCAGAGTCTGATCGCCCGCAGGATGACGGAGTACTCCATGAAAGCGGAGACCTGCGTGGATTTTGAGCCGGAGGTCTTCAAGCAAATGGCGGGACTGATTCTGATGTATGATACGGATAACTATTTATATCTTCATATTTCCCACGACGAGGATGTGGGAAAGTGCATTACTTTATTGAAAGCGGAAAATAAAAAATATGAATATCTGATGGATTATATCCCCTTGGAATCCGGCCGGGACGTGGTACTTGGCCTTTCCCTGCAGGGAACGGAGGTCCAATTCTTTTATGGATATAGGGGCGAAGCCCGACACAAAGCTGGTCCCTGTCTGAATGCCAGCTTTTTGTCAGACGAAGCCTGTAACGAGGGCTGGTTTACCGGCACCATGATCGGAATCTGCTGCCAGGATCTGACAGGCTTTGGGAAATACGCGGATTTTGATTGGTTTACAGTAGGGGCTCAGGATCGGTAAAAAAGCAGGAGGAATGAAGGAAATGGAACAATATGAAACATGGGTGGATGAAGTATTGGTTAAGATCCGCAATAAAATGGAGTGGGTCAGTGAGAAGAATAAGAATAAGATCCCATACAGGACCGATAAAAACGGAGATTATGACGACAGGTCGGATCCATCCAGAAAGTGGAATGTGGACGATGGGTTGAACTGGTGGACCAACGGCTTCTGGGCCGGGATTCTGTGGCTTTTATATCAGGATACGGGGGAGGAACGTTATGCCCGGATCGCCCGGATTTCTGAGGAGCGTATGGAAAAATGTTTCCAGGATTATTATGGGCTGCATCACGATGTGGGTTTTATGTTCATGCCCACGGCAGTCGCCGACTATCGCTTGACGGCGAACCCGAATTCCAGAAAGATCGCCATGCACGCCGCCAATCTTCTGGCAGGAAGGTTTAACCCGGTGGGCAAATTCATCCGTGCCTGGAATGATATGAAAACGGACACCAGGGGTTGGGCCATCATTGACTGTATGTTTAACATTTCTCTGTTATACTGGGCCAGCGAGGAAAGCGGGGATCCCAGGTTCCGCCAGGTCGCCATGATGCATGCGGACACGGTAAAGGATAATTTCATCCGGCCTGATGGTTCCGTCTGCCATATCGTGGAATTCAATCCGGAGACCGGGGAAAAGGTCTGCAGCTTTGGCGGACAGGGATATGAGGAAGGTTCTTCCTGGACCAGGGGACAGGGTTGGGCCGTCTATGGTTTCATGATCAGTTATCTGCACACGGGGAAAAAGGAATACCTGGACACGGCAAGAAGGGTTGCGGATTATTGTGTCGCCCAAGTGCCCTCTGACGGCATTATCCCTGTGGATTTCTGTCAGCCGCCGGAGCCGGCCTATGAAGATTCCTGCGGAGCCTGTGTCATCGCCGGCGGTCTGCTGGAGCTGGCAAAGTGTCTGCCGGAAGAGGAGAGTGGGGTTTATAAGGAGGCCGCGATCCGGATTCTTCGGGCAATCGCAGAGAGAAGGGCGGATTTTACCACAAAATGCGATGCCATCGTGCAGAACTGCAGCGGCGCCTATCATAGCCCGGAACATCATACGACCATGAACTATGCGGATTATTACTTTATAGAAGCAATTTATAAGCTGAAGGGAATCGGACGTTTCATGTGGTAGATAAAATCCTCTCTTTCTGGATAGATTCAGAGAATTGATCGGCGGAAATGACGCTCATGGAATTGATCAACGAAAACGGAGGATTGACAAAATGTTTCTAAAAGCGGTGGATTTATGGAAAGATTGGCGGAAGGAAGAAGTAGGGGAGGAAGTACCCGGAACGGGAAAAGGGATCCGGCTCTCTTTCCCCGCCAAGGAAGGCGCGAAAGTAAGACCCTATGGTTTTGATGTAAAAAACGAGGCTGCTTTTGACGCCATGCGCTGGTATGGACTGAAGCTTGGCCTCACTACCTCGGAGCCCTGCAGGGAGGTTTCTGTAACCGCGGGCTTTTACGGCGGCGGGCAATTGACGAAGAAGCTGTATTTCGCGGAAACGGGAGAGCATGAATGCGATCTGAGGCTGGAAGATTTTCCGGTGGAAACGACGAAATCCAATATCTGGAGGGATTTGGTCTTCCTTCAGGTTACCGGGGCGGCTTCTCTGCAAAAAGCGCTGCTGGTCCGGGGAAACGGGCTGGCAGTGGAAACCGGGGTGTTGGGGAAAGCCGGTGAAATTGGGGAAACCGTTTCCTATACCGTGGTGGTTCATAATTGCACCCCCCAACCCATGTATGTCAGCGCAGTCCAGCAGTTTGAGGGATGGGAATCCCTTCTCGCCGATATTTGTCCCGATCGGTTCCTGCTGGAGGCTTATGGGGAACAGAAGGTGGATATCAGTGTTAAGGTACATGATTATCTGCCTGTGGGAGCCCATGAGAAGACGCAGGTGCGTTTTGTGCCGGAAGGAGATTCCCTCCGGGGGGCGTTTGTTACGGTAATAACCCTGCGCAGTCTGACCCATCCCTATATTTACCATACGGAGGAGAAATGGCGGGAGGTCAGGGCGCAGATCGATGAACACCCGGTCTTCCGTCCCGGTTATGAGGAACTGAAAAAGGATGCGGACGAGTGGAAGGTTCCCGCCATTGTGCCTTTTGGAGAACGGGACTATTGTTATAACACCAGGGAAGAGCATTACATTATGTCCTGCGCTTATCTGTACGCCCTGACAAAGGAACTGGTCTATGCAGAAAAAATCCAGCGTTTCTTCCGGGATTTCATGGACGAAGAAACCGGTTATCCTGCCAGAAAGAAGGGCTGCAGCCAGAGCTATGTGCAGGAGGGACATTTTTTCCAGCATTTGGCGCTGGCCTATGATATTACTTATCACGCGTCTGTCTGGACGAAAGAGGACAGGCAGGGCATTGAGAGATGCTTCCGTATTTATATGGAGATCCTGGACCGTCATATCTGTAACGGACATATCAGCAACTGGGTGCTGTCGGAGCTGACGGGAGCGGTGTACTGCGCCATGGTTCTCCAGGATTTTGAACGGATGGAACGTTTCCTGAAGGGTCCCGGGGGAAGCTTTGACCAGCTTTGCCATGGGGCTTTCAGCGATGGTTGGTGGCACGAATGTTCCATCGGATATAATATCTGGGTATCTTCCATGTTTTTGCATACGGCCCACGCATTGCTTCCCTTTGGGATCAATATCCTGCATAAGCAGTTTCCGCTGTCTTATGGGAAGGAGGTGGACAGCACCTATGCATGCAGATCCATGGAGATCCGTCATGGGATGTATAACGAAAAGTGGGGAGGCATTCAGAAGCCCTCTATCTGTATCAAGGATCTATTTGACGCAGTGATTCCTTTCCTGGATTACCGGGGCGTGATGATGGGAGTGAATGATTCCGCGGAAAAGAAGATCGAAGGGGTACACTTCGGCTCTACCTTTGACCTGGCTTATACCCATTATCAGGATCCGGCCTATATTCCCATCATCAGAAGGTTTGACAAGGCGGATCCGATCTTTGGACATGCCAAGCTGCTGGAAGGGGCGTCTGCGTCGGAGGGAACATCTTTGCCTGGCGGAGAAGCCTCGTTGGAGAAGTCGGCCGGAAAGGAAAATCTGCCGAAGCCTATCCCTGGATCCGGCATGGAAAACGCTTATGCGGATAATTTTGGGGTGATGGTTCTGCGGAGCCATGCAAAAGGCAGGGCTGATAGGGAACAGATTCAGGCGGCGCTGCGCTATGGTTCCCATGGCTTTGCCCACGGACATTTTGACCGGACAGAGCTTTTGTCCCTGATGCGATACGGGCGCAGCTTTTATAATCCGGAGAGCATCTGGTGGGGATACGGTCACTTTATGTATAAGTTCTATGTACAAAATTCCAATACCAAAAATATGGTGGTAGTGGATGGAAAGCTTCAGGTGCCCGCCGACGCCAAAAGAATCCTGTTTTACACGGGAAAAAGTTTCCAGGCCGGCGCAGTGAGAACCAGGAGCCGTTGGGGATATCCTCCCTACGGCGGAATGATTTATGATGGAAGAGAGACCCTGAAGGAGCGCTGCGAGATGAATGTCTGCGATCTGCCCCTGTTGGACGAGGTTTTGGATCAGGGGCAGACAGGAGAAGCAAAGCCCAGGGCAGGATACGGGGAAATCTCTGACCTGACCGAACCGGTTCGTCAGACCAGAGTCCTTGTGGTTTTGGACGACTGCATCGTGTTGTTTGACTGCCTGGAAGGGGAAACAGAGCATTTTTATGAGAGTCTGCTGGAAATCAAGGGTTTCCGGGAGCTGAAGCCGGTGTTCGGGGATGGGAGCGTTAAGTACGTCAGACATACCGGTAAAAAATCAGAAAATCCTTTAGCGGATACCCAGTTTATTACGGATTGCCACTGGTATAAGGCTGAGGGAGAAACCGTAGCCAGCTTTGAGATGCAGTTTGGCAGCGGCACGGATCAAAAGGGGAACCGCACGGAATACAATGAACCGGGGAACCTGGATCTGGACGTTTATACCGCATGGCCTCCTGTGACGGAACAGATGCACGGCCTGGAGGCAGAGGATCTGGGAATCAAGGTCCCTTATGACTTAAGGGTCCTGACGGGTGAGGAATGCATCCTGGAGTATTCCGCCAATGCCTGGCTTTTGGGCGCAAGGAAGCTGGATGTGAAGGTGAATCCGGAAGCAACCTCCCTGACCATGGAAATCTTCAATAAGCCTCTTTACAGCGAGCAAAAATATCCTTACAGAGGACCCCAGGGGCTGTTCCTGGCCGGGGCCTGTGTGGAACTGGAAAACGGAGAATGCGTAAGCCTCGGGGAGCTGCCGCTGCAGAAGCGCAATATCGACGAGGGCTGCGGCATCGGAAAGGATTATCAGGGAGGAAGGGTTCTGATCGAGGGACAGGAATATGCAGATGCGATTCCTGTCAGCCCCGTGGATCATGAGGAGAAGGCTTGCCTGACCATAGACCTTTCCGGACTTCAAGAGGCAGGGCATCGGGCGGTATGTTTCCATGGGATCCTGGGAGCGGATAATTTCCCGGGAGATGAGACGGCGCGCCGCAGACATTATGCGGTAGGGCAGCATGCCGTGGAAGGGAGGTTTGTCACGGTGATCGAGCCCCATGAGGGCACCAGGCGGGTGGAAACCGTGAAAGGCTGTTCCCAGGATAAAGTAAGAGTGAATTATTGCGATGGTTCCTGGCAGGAGATTTCGGTAAAAGAGATACAGGGAGAACCTGTCGTAACGGTAGAAGGCTGTATGGGAGGACAGATGGAAAAGGAATGTTCTTCCCGGTAAGGAGCGTGGGATTCATGAGAAAAAGGGCAGGAGTGGTCTTATGATTCCATCATCGCTGCCGGGGAGCGTTCTATTGCGGAAACCTTTCTGCTGCTTTATGACGCGGTGGAGGACTTCGGTCTGCTGGAACAACAGGTGGATTACAATCTGGATGGGAAGCTTTCGGAAGAGGAAGTCCGGAAAACGGCGTATTACAATATGTTCTGCAAAGGAGCCGTATACGGTGCGGAATTTACCAACAGGGAATGCGTGAATCAGGATCTTCACAATGTGTCGATGTTCTATTATTTCCAAAAGGCCGCTTCCCTTCTGGGAGAAGCGCCTTATTCCCAGGAATATGTGATGCAGCGTCTATACGCCGGACTGGGAATTCAGAAGCATACCTATCAATTGCCGGACGGCTCGCAGTTTGCTCATGGGGGCTGGCAATTCTCCGCCAAAGGCGCCCTGGCGTTGGAAACCTTTGGAAACGCCGCCGGCGGTTATTGCGGAAATTATGGCATGATTTGCACCTCCATGCTGTGTGACTTTGCCTATCAGACCCGGGATGAACGTCTGATCGAGCAGGCGCTGAAATCCCTGGAAGGCAACGCCTACTTCTTTGACCTGGTAACGGGAAGCGCAGGGGTATCGGTGCTGCGCAAGGAAGAAGTGGTCAGCACGCGGAATACGTATATGCCCGGCAGGATCGCTTTCAGCCCGGGAGGACAGAATTTCCTGGCGGTGGTTCTGGGAAGCGAACCCGCCAAGAGGATGCTGGAGCTGTATCTTCAAAGCGGTTATTGGAAGATGGAGTTGTCCGCGGCTTCCCTGGTCAGTGCGGATACCTTAAGACATCTGGCGGATCTGGTGACGGTGGAGGGCCTGAAGGAGGATCTGCAGACTCCTGCGGGGGAAAAGGAGGAAAACGGGATCTCGTATCGGTATGATACCGGAACGGAGATGATTTTTTAAGGCTGGTATTAAACTGGCGGATGGAGTATAATGGGGACAGGGTCTATGAAAATGCCGCGGTGAATAATGTTCTCCGGGTGCATGGCTGGAATACGAACGAGGTTTATACGGCCACCGCGAATATGAAGAGTCCCTTTGGCTTCGGCGGCGTTTATGCGGCCCGTTATGGAGATTATACGGTCGTCATGAACGCCTCGGAGGAGGACAGCTATGAAATCACCCTTGTGGGGAACGGGGCGGATTGCACCACCGATTTGGTGAGCGGGGAGAAAGTATCCTTTGAAAGCCCCATCACTCTGGCTCCTTTAAGCAGTATGGTTCTGATCACGAGAACCGGGGAAACCAGGACCCCCATGGCGGCTTCTGAGATCATAAATCCGGAAGTGGAAGAAAAAGCCGAGAGCTGGGACGAGACGCCCCTTGAGGCTTTCGGCCCGGGCACCTATGAAATCCCTGCGGAGCTGGATACCTTTGTAAATAACACCTCTACGGCCGAGAATTATAATTTGGAAGAAAATATTATCATGGGTAGAAACAGAGAGGCGATTCTGCTTTTCGACCTGAGGCAGATCCCTGAAGATGTGGACAAGGTGGTATTGCGCACTTATTCCCATTGGGGGCCGGGCAATGAATTATCTTTTTCCATTGTGGAGGATTATCAGTCGGTTACGGGGGCGGTTACTTATTTGAGCGGCATCGAGCACAGCGAAGAGTGGGCCCGTTATACCATAGAAAGCGCCAGCAATCCGGATGCCAAAGAGGATATCGGCAAGGCTTTGGTTACGGAGATCGATCTCACGGAACTGATAGACCGATATCGGACCAGTTACCCCTCAGCCACCAGATTGTGCCTGTATATTACGGAGCCTGACGTATCAAATTGTACGGAAATCTGGTCTGTGGAGAATCCCTTTGGGATCAGCTATGGTCCGACCCTTGTGGTCACTGTGGAGGAAAAATAAGTTCGGGGAAAGGAAGAAAGTCAATGTCACAGATCAGTATTAAAATCATCAACCAGTCCGGGAAGACCCTGGCGGTACAGCATGGGGAGGAAGAAGTAAATCTGGTATATGCGGCGGAATACCGGGAAGGGGACCGCATCGTCGTGGAGATCGGGGAGACAAGGCAGTTTTATTGGCTGCAGCTGGACGATGGGAGAGGAAAATCCCTGGTCTATCTCACCGGAAATGTGGATTATCTCATCCCTTTTGGGGAGAAGCGGATCAATCTGTCCCCCAAGACTTTCTATGGCGTCAGGCATCTGCTGACCGTGAAAAAGGCCCGGAGCTTTGAGGTGGAGGGTTACAGGAATCTGGCTCTCAATGTATGGGATCAGCATGGGGAGGTTTCCTGCTATCCCCATGCCAGCGCCAACGTGGAGACCAGGGGAGAGTCCGTTTTTGCCGCGATGAATGGGATAGACGGCGTTACCGTGTCGGACTGCCATGGGGAATGGCCCTATGAGTCCTGGGGGATCAACCGCAGGGAGGACGCCTGTCTGAAGCTGGATTTCGGAAGGACGGTGGAGGTGGACCGGATCATCCTTTATACCAGGGCGGATTATCCCCACGACAATTGGTGGAAGCAGGCGACGGTGCGCTTTTCAGACGGAAGCGCCCTGGAGCTGGAGCTTCAGAAAACCGGGGCGGCCCAGGAATTTGTTTTCGACAAGAAGCGGATTGAATTCCTGGAGCTTACGCAGCTGATCAAAGGGGAGGATGCTTCGCCTTTCCCGGCTTTGGTACAGATTGAGGTTTATGGAAGAGAGTGCGGCTGCCCGGGGAAGAAAATTTGAGTCAAAAAAGAATATGGCATAATGGGCCCACATAAAAATAACAAATAGGAAGAAACAGAGGGAATGGTTTCAGGCGGTTTCTGTTGGGAAAAGGACGGCTGTGTTATCATCCCGGGGAGGATTTGTTTGTTAAATTATCTGTGGGCGTTTATGATCCTGATTGGTGTGCTTTACGCGGCCTTTACCGGCAATATGAGCGCGGTGACCAATGCGGCGCTGGACAGCGCCGGGGAGGCAGTTTCTTTATGTCTGACCATGGCGGGGGTGATGGCGCTGTGGATGGGGTTGATGGAGATCGGGCAGCAGGCCGGCCTGGTGGAACGCCTGACCCGGGGGATCAGACCGTTTTTGGATTTCCTTTTTCCACACATTCCAAAGAATCATCCTGCCAGATCATATATTGCGACGAACGTGATCGCGAACGTGCTGGGTCTCGGCTGGGCCTGCACGCCGGCTGGCCTAAAGGCAATGGAGGAGCTGGCCAATCTGGAGGCGGAGAGAGGGAATGGGGCGTATCTGCCGGAAAGGGCGGGAGCCCGGGTGCGGATTGCCAGCAATGAGATGTGCAATTTCCTGATTTTAAATATTTCTTCTTTGCAGCTGATCCCTGTGAATATGATCGCCTACCGCGCTCAATACGGCAGTGTGGACCCTGCCAGGATCATTGCGCCTTCCATCCTGGCTACTGCGGTGAGCACCCTGGCGGCGGTGGTGTTTTGTAAGGTGATGGATCGGAATCAGAGAAGATAAATCGCAATTTCGCATCACTTTACTAAATCTGAATTATAAAAATGAAAATATTTAATCCCCTTACTTTAGAGTGGTTTGATTAAAATCTCATCATAAAAAATCGCATTTCATCACCACATATGATACAATATAAAAAAATATGATGAGGTGGTTGGCTTGAAGGACATATTGAGCGGTTTATTGCATGTTCCTGTTGTTGAAGAAGAATTTAAAGATAAGGATCGGCTTCCCTTATATCTTGCCGTTGGTTATGAGATAAGGATGTTTTCAATTCTGGACATGGACGTATTATTTGTAACGCCCAGGCAGCAGCTTACCTTCGCCGCGCTGAAAAAGCAATGGGAAAAGTTTGTGTCTATTACAGGGCTGCAGTGCGTAATCTGTGGAGACGAATATACCCGCTATGGACGGGAGAGGATGATTGAGCTTGGCATACCCCTCTTTTGGTAAGGACAATATGTATCTCCCATTTCTGGGAATTGTTTTTGGGAAAAAGAAATTGATAAACCTTCCGCAAGCAGAGGCGTTTTCGCCATTGATACAAAAAATGATCCTTTTAGCGATTTATGAAAAATGGAACAGATTATCCACAAAAGAGATTTTTGAAAAAATGGAGATATCGCGCATTACTGCCGCAAGAATTTGACACAGCTGCAGGCCTTGGGACTTCCGCTTGTGGTACTGGAAGGCAAGACAAAATATTTCCGTCATTTGGGAAACAGGAAAGAATTGTATCAAATGTGCAGGGGATATTTTATAAATCCGGTTGTAAAGAAATTGCTCCTGGCAGAACGCCCGGCGGATGTATGTCGGTCAAGCGGATATTCCGCCACTGCAGAATACTCGATGCTGGCTGACAATGCCTACCCTACTTATGGGGTGACAAGGTTAGAATTCCAGAAGCTTAGGATAGAAGAGTATCCCATTCAGCCTCCTACGGATGTGCCCGTTTGTGAAGTGCAGGTACTTAATTATGTTATTGAACATGATGGGCATATTGATCAGATCAGTGCGTATCTATCTTTGTCGGAAAATGAGAAGAAAGAACCGAGAGTGGAAAGCGCACTGGAAAGGATATTAGAGCAGGAGCACGGGGAAGCCGCAATTTTACCGCTTTGACAAGCCGGAAGTGAGCGGGATAAGGGGTGGATACCGCTAAGGCCGGGTTTATGGCATTTTTACCATTCGCTCCAGGCATCGGAAAACGCAAACACAAGGTCGTAAGGATTGCTCTTTTCCGTGACAGTGCGCAGCTTTCCCTCCCGAAGCAGGACGGAATCGCCCGCCCCAGGGATGGAGTCAAAAGTCAGCAGCAGGGTGTTTGCGGATTCCGCAGTCGCTTTCTTGATCCGCAGATCCCGACTGGCCAGAAAACAGTCGCTGAGATTATCTCCTTTTCTGACCTCCCGACCGGTTTCGTTATGTATAAACGCGCTTTTTGCCCGGAGGCGCAGGGCGTTGTCCGAAGCCGGTAAAATGTCAAGCGTAAGCTCTCCGATAAATTTCCGCCGCAGGGCCACGATCTGTTCCCGATATTCCGGGTCGTCTGCTATGAGGAACTTGCTGCGGATCATTTTGTTCTCCGCAAGAATCCGGTCCAGGGCTTCGATATCCCTTTCCAGATCAATCTCAAGCTCCTTAGGGACGTACACGGCCTTATGAAATATGTTGTTTTCATCGGACGGCAGCTTCTGGTAGGGGATATGGAACTGTCTGAAGTAGGATTCATCGCCATAGACTGCCTGACCGCCGACAATGACCAGACGTGTCTGGGCATCCGTCCCGCGAAACAGCGGAGTCAGGCAGGATTCGGAAGCATTGCGCTGCAGATAGCCGCCCGCATAGTTCAGTTTTGGTCTGCCAAGAATAAAAAAGTCGGCAAAAGCGCCGGGGCGGATGCATCCGATTTTATCGCTGCCCAGAATCCTGGCAGGGTTTGTCGTCATCATTTTGAATACGTCCGACATGATGTGCATGGACGGGTTACGGGATTCCAGGTATTTATAGGCGAATTTTGCCTCATCCCATACATATTTTGAGCCGCTGGGCGACCAGTCGGAGCCAATGGAAAGAGTGATTTCCCCATCTGTGATATTCTCATAAAAAGCAGGAGTATCATCATATAAAAGCAGGTTGGATACCGGAGACCATATCAGGCCGATCCCGCTGCTTTTCAAAAAGTCATAATGTTCCTTTCTGGTCAAATCGATGCCGCAGCCGTGTATGATCCCCAAATGCAAATTCTCAGGAAGCTTGTTTCCTGACTCTGCAAGAAGTTTCTCCATATCGGATTTCAATTGCTCGAATTCTTTGGAGGTGTAAGCATCCATGTCCAGACCATCAGGGCGCAGATTCCCGCATCTGCCTTCCGCCACATGAACCAGGTAGGCAGTATCATTTTCAGGGGCTTTCCGGAGTCTGGACAAGAAATCCAGATACTTTGCGTCATCCTGCGTCTGCCAGTCTTTCGTAGATATGTGAGGGGTAACGTTGACCGTTTTTTCTATGGGACCGGGTGTAAAAAAATCTATAATGGAGAGGATCTCGTCGTCCGCTCCGGCTGAGATTCCCAGATCACTGGCGTTTCCGGTACTGCGGATTAAAAGATGGGACCTGGCATCCTTTGCAAAGCTGTAACAATAGGGCATGGACGGCTGCTCCCTGGACATGGCGGAGGGTGCCTGCAGTACGGTGGTTCCGCCGGCAACCGCCTGTAGCTCGCTTAAGAACAAAAGGAAATCGCCCATAATATTTTTGCCGGAAGGAAGCATACGATCCCAGTTCTCGCGGACCTTCTTCTCCAGGGCGGGGATGGCCTCATGATATGCGTGGTGGCGTCTCCATTCAAAGCGATTATCCCACGCCGTTTTCTGCGGACGTTTCCAGATGGGAAACATATTGTACTGGTAGTGAGAATGTAAGTCGATGAGGCCCGGATAAATGATATCGTCATCGGGCAGCCTGACAGAAAGGCTGCACTGGTCACGGACAGGAGCCATCTCCTCTGTGAGCGGCGTGTCATTTGTTTCGATGGCATATATCAAGCCGTCCTTAATATATAAGGTACCATAGTCATGCCATATCTGCCCTGCTTTTACGGTAACAAAGTTTCCCGTGATGGAATAAAGCTCTTTATTGGTTTTTTGCATATTTTTCCCTTCCCCTTTTGGTATCCTATTTTTCTTGTATCATTGTTCGTACATTCTTCTTATCCTATATTTTAACATCAACAGCTTTTTATTGCCATACTTTTTTCTCAAAAAACTGCATTTGGGGCAATGATAATGGACATTAAAATTTGCAGGGAAAATTCGCAGAGACGTGGATATTCCGGAAACCTGTGAGGACAACAGGGAGCGGGTTTAAGTTTAAATAATCTAATCTATTCCCACATTGAGTATGTCCTGTCCGCCTTGCATGGAAACAAATCCAAGGTGGGTAATATCAAAGCGTATCTTTTGACGACGCTGTATAATGCGCCGCTGACGATCAATAACTACTATAATGCAGAAGTAAGCCATGATCTCTATGGGCGGGTAGAAAACCCTAAAATTTTTATATAGGTTACAGGGAAGCAGATAAAAAACCGCATAATTTCCTTTTGCGTGGTATATAATCCCGTTTTCGACACTTAATTATGGCGAAAGAGTCGGAACCTTGCACCCGGCAGCATCTTCAGGACTTCCTTCTCCAGGGGGATGGCGGTCAGCTGTTCGCCGGTGACCTCGTCCACCATGTCCTCGTCCGGCTGCTCGGATTCCAAGTAGAAATTTTCCGCATTGTGATGGGAAACATTAATACGGAACATTTTTACCAGGTACGGTACAGCTGCGCATCCGTACGATAGAGGGGATCGTATCGTTATCAGGAAAAAAGGGGGAAGGAAAGGCGCTGCAGACTCTGAACGTGTATTCATAGGACTGTGGGATATGCCTGGGACAGAAGTTTATCAACGAGAAGACAAATGGAGATACCGACAGCCCAGGAACTGCTGCGCCTCATGGATCTGAGGGATGCAAAAGTGTTGACAATGCCCGGTCATTTTGTTTATACTTATAAAAAGTTTTATTTATTCCTTATTTTGTCTGGTTTAATAATATGATTAGGGCGTCAAAAGGGCAATCGCCTCTTCAAGCTCCTTGAAAACTGAATATATTGTTGTAACATACAGGACATTTGCCCGCTTTTCTGGTATAATTAAGGTGTTGATATCAGATACGGGGGTAACTGCCATACCGTATCTCTAAACAAATCTGCAGCAATATATTCGGTTCTCAAGGTTCTTGCCAATAAGGGAACTTATTAAATCCACCTTTTGATAACAGGAAGCGATTTGCTGAAATAGTTTGAAGGACAACAAGTTGCCAGTGAGGGAAACAATGGTTCATTTATTTGATATGGTTCCATCCGGTTTTTTTAACTGTTTGGCCAGCGGGAGCAATAATCAGATCTATGCGGACTGTCTTCAGGTGATCTATGAACAGTATGACCGGGAGATCAGCTATCGGATTTCACGGAGCAGGATTCGCGACGCGATCGCGGCGTACCTGCTGGAAAACCATATTGATTTTATAGAGCAGGATCCGGAGCAGAAGGAGAGCAAAAATTACAATGACATGGCGAATGGAATCATCCGCAGATTCTGTTCCAAGGAAATCGGCTGGCTGGAAGAGGACAATGACGACGCCACCTATGAAAAAAACATCATTATGACGGAACAGGGGATCTTGCTGACGGAGTTCCTGCAAAGGCTGATCAAACCGGAACGGGAGGAATTCTCCAGTTATGTTTACAATATTTATAATATTCTGCAAAATCCGGATCAGTGGAAACAGGATCCCTATGTGGACGGTCTGAAAAATATCTATCGGAACGCCAGATTATTGTCAAAAGCGTTAAAGCGGCTGGCGACCTTTATCAAAAAAATCATTGAAAGAATGGTAAAGGAAGAAAGTATGGAAAGCCTGACGGAAAATTTGCTGGAGTATTGTGACGGCAGCTTTATACGGGAATATGCGAGACTGACAAAGCAGCAGAACATTCATATTTACCGATCTTTCATCCGGATGAAGCTGGATGAAATCGGGAATGACTCGGAACAAAGCGAGTTATTGGCAATCGGCTGTGCGCTGGAAGAGGATCTGGAGGAAGCTGCGGCCAGGGAATTTGTGATGGATATGATACAGACGACGAAGCGCTTCCTGGTGGAGGACTACGACCGGATCATGAGAGACATAAAACATAAGATAAACATTTATCTGCAAATGGCCGTTGGACGGGCGAGATTCTTAAAAAATCGCGAGGCGGATATGAGGGGAAGTGTAGAACAGACCCTGCGTTATCTTGTGGAGGAGCTGGAGACGATCGGCTGGAAAGAAGATCTGCCGGCCGGGATGCAGGGGTTGTTTGCCCTGGAGCGAAATGAATTTATCGATGAAGGCTCCGTCCGGTATCCGAGGAATCCCCAGCCAATCGACAGGGAAACTTCCGTTGAACTGGAAGAAATGACGCAGGAAGATATCGACCGGGCAAGAGAGGAGCAGGAGCGGGAAGCGTATAATCCTTATGCAAAGGATAAGATGAAGGAATATCTGGAAACGGTGATGGCCGGACACGGGATGATCGCCTGTGAAGACCTGCCCCTGCAGAGTAAACGGGATTTGCTTTGCGCCCTGTCGGCCGTCGCTTACAGCGATGAGAATGGTTATGCGGTGCGGCTTTTGGATGGGTACCTGGAGACCAATCAAATGCTTCTGCGAAGATTTGACATCAGAAAGGAGGACAAGCCTTGAACCTGGAAGACTATTGGAACGAGTTTACCTCCGCTGAAAAGGATTTGTTCCAAAGATCCTGCAGGCGTCTGCTGAAAATGACGTTCATTGTGCGGGATAAGGATGAAGAAAACAAGAAAGCCTATTATTTTATTTCCAAAAGACCGGAACCCTTTTCGGTTTATTTTGGATATATTGGATTTGATATTATGGTGGATCGGGATAATGGGGTCATTATGCTGCGCAACTGCGCCGACATGGGAGAAAAGGGCAAAATACAGTCCAACCGCAGAACCTTGAAGAAGTTAGAGAGTATCGTGCTGTGCTGTCTTTGGACGCTGTATGCCGACCGGGTACGTGCCGGGAATTTGTCCCCTTCCTTTTTGGTCTCCATCGTGGATTTAAACTTTGAACTGGAAAAATACGGCGTCAAGGAGCTGATCGATAATAAGAAGCTGATAACGGATATTCTGACCCTTTTTTCCGGGTTTAATCTTTTAGAAGTAAAGGGGAAGGTGGGTGAGGCGGACTGTCTGATTCGTTTGTATCCATCCCTTCAATTTGCGCTGGAAAGTGAAGAATTCATAAGATTTGCAGAAATTACACAAAAGAGAATGCTTGAGCAGGATGGAGAGGTGGAATCGGAGGAGGAAAAGGATGACGAAAAGGATGACGACGAATAGAAAAACCGCTACCAAATTATTGCTGGTGCAGTGGGCGAGATTTCAAAGGATTTGCGTCAATCTGGAAGGTTCCACCCTGATCACCGGGGTAAACGGAAGCGGGAAGTCCACGATCCTTGACGCGATGACCTATCTGCTTACGGGAAATACCCAATTTAATAAAGCGGCGAAGGACCGTGACCGGACGGTGCTGGCCTATGTGAGAGGGGATACCAGAAGCAACGGCCCCGCCAGATATTTGAGATCCGGAGAAGTGGTCAGTTACGTGGCGATGGAATTTTGGTCCCCGGTGGACAATGCGTTTCTTGTGGCGGGGGTCTGTGTGGAGTCGGCAAATGAAACCACCCATAAAAGCAGCTGGTTCATTTGCAGGGACGCCAGAATGGATCAAATCAATTTTACCCGCACAGAAGGGAAAATGCTCCGGATTACTCCCCGCAATGAACTGGCGGTGAAGGGGCAGGTGATGAGATCCGCCGAATTTCTGGGAAAGGACAGAGGGGTCGAACAGGTGCTGCGCGCGCTGGGGTTACGGTGCGACGTGGCGAAATATCGGTCGAAGCTTGTGAAAATGATGGCCTTTAATCCGGAGAACAATATCGACCAGTTTATTCAGGCGTGTGTTTTGGAACAGGGAGAAGTGGAATCCCTGAAGGAGCTGCGGGAGCAGAGACAACGGTTTGAACAATTGAAGGGCGTTTATGAGAATCTCAAAGCCAGTAAGGGAAAGCTTAAGGAAGTAGAGCAAAGAATTGAAGAATATGAGAACAAGCAGAGGAATTATCATGTCCGGAATTTAATGCTCTCTTATCAGGATGTGCGGGAGCAGGAGGCGCAGGAAGAGGAATGTCGGCTCTCTATGAAAGCTTTTGAACAGAAACTGCTGGAATTAAAGGGGCGGAAGGAGGAACTGGACAAGCGGTGCAAGGATGCGGAGGAACGTTATCGGATCGCGATGAATAATGACGTGTTCCAGGGAATGCAGGAAACCTTGAATGAACTTAAGCGCCAAAAGGAGAAGCTGGAAGAAAAACGAAAGGAAACTGAAAAGGAACTGGCGAAGCTGAAGCGGCTGCAGATGGGGATCGCGGACGTGCTGAAATGGCTGGAGGATTATCTGGCAGTTTCAGAGCAGGACAGGAAATATTTATGCAGTCTTGCGGAAATGGAATTTCCGACAGAGCAAAAAATACATGCCTTTGTGCGGTTCGCGGATACGGTTCTAAGACAAAAGGATGCTTTTCATGAGGAAAAAGTACATTTGGGGGATCAAATCCAGGAATTGAACCGACAAATCCTGGATTTGGAACAGAAAATCAAGCGGCTGCAGGCCAACATAATGGTCTTTCCCAAGGAAATTGAGGATGCCAAAAGAATCATTCAGACGGAACTGGAGACAGAGGGAATCCGCACGGAGGTAAAGATATTTGCGGAGCTCGTTCAGGAAATCCGCAATCCCGAATGGCGTGCCGCAATTGAAACTTTTCTGGGAAGAAAACGGTTCTACCTCATTGTAGATGGAAAGTATTGCCATAAGGCCTTGGAAATTTTACAGAGGAAAAAGCTGCATGGGGCAAACGTGGTGATCTCCGATAAGCTGCCGGATACAAGCGAAGAACCTGGTTCAGCGGCGGAAATTTTAACGATTCCCAATATTTACGCCAGAAGGTACGCGAATTACCTGTTAAACGGAATTTATTTATGTGATTCTCTGGAGGAGCTGCATGATCATCCGAAGGGCGGCTTGATGCGAAACGGAATGCTGGCAAAAAGCTATGCGGTTTCTTATATGGATGTCCAAAAGACGGAATTCTGTCTTGGACAGGATGCGGTCAAATATCAGCTTCAAAGGGCGGTCGAAGAAAAGCGGGAAAAAACAGAAAGGCTGAAAACTCTGCAAAAACAGCAGGTTCAGGCAGATGGGCAATTAAAGGCGTTGGATGCCATTGATTGGAAAGCGGAGCATTATGATTTTGGAGCGGCCGCGGCGTTTCAGGATATCGAAGAACAGGAAAAGAGCATTGCCGGGGATATGGACAAGATCAGCAGAAATCCGGATTTTATGGCGGTATTGCAGGAGCAGGAAAAAGCGGGTACGGAACTTGAAAGGTTAAAAGCTGCGAGGGATATGACGGTAGGAGATATCCGGGCCTGCGAAAAGGATCAGGAGACAGGACGGACCAGATTGAAGGAACTGGCAGGCAAAATATACCGGTTGAAACAGGAGTATTCCGAAAAGCGTCTGAAGCATCTGGAACTGGAAAAGCAAATGTTGGAGGAATATGAGAAGTTGAGAGCCCGGAAGGACGGCTGGCAGGTCATTACCTTGAAAACAGTCACTAACATAAAAGCGGAGGTGGAAGTCTGCGTCCGTCAGATGGAGAACGTGCAGCTGGAATATTGTAAACTGGCGGAAATCGATATTCAGAAAAGGGGCGTGTCCTACATCCCGTTTTACAGGAGCGAGTACCGCAATATTGCCAATATAAAAATTGAAGAGGCCAGGCAGCGTCTGGACGAACAATCCGTAAAGCTGGAAAGCGCCTTCATGAACGATTTCGTAGCGGAGATCAATGAAGCGATCCGTAATGCCCGGGAAGAGATCGCCGCGATTAACAAAGAACTCAAACAGCTTCCCTTTGGCAGGGATACTTATAAATTTGTCATGAAAGAGAAGCCGGAACGGGATATCTTTTTCCGGATCTGCAGGCGGCTGGAAAATTATATGGGTATGCCGGAAGTCTACATGAATTCGGCGAGGGAAGATGAGGAGATGGAAAGGGATATCCAGGAATTTATGGGCGTCATCCTGGACGAGGAGGACGAATCGGAATATACGGATTACCGTAAATATTTTGTATATGATATGGAAATCGTAAGTAGGCAGGGGGAGACGGAGATCGTTTCCGACCTGTCCAAGAAGCAGGGATCGGCGAGCAACGGGGAAAAACAGACGCCCTACTTCATCATTCTGGCCGCCAGTCTGCTCCAATGTTATCCTCGCCAGACCTGCTGCGCCCGACTGGCCTTTATTGATGAAGCCTTTTCCGCGCTGTCCAGAGAGCGGATCGAACAAATGGTAAAATATCTGAGCGATAATCATTTTCAGGTTTTCTACGCCGCGCCGCCGGAGAAGATCGGCAGTATCGGATCCCATATTGAATCCACTGTGAGCCTGGTCATGACGGGAAGATATACAAACGCCATAGAAGGGTTGGTAAGGGATGGTATATGAAATGTTGGGCGAATGGCAGAAGAATGCGTTAGGACAGCTGCTGGATCAGTATGAGAACAGTAAAACCTATCAGAGGACAAATAAGGTCGTGCAGACTTTTTCTGTCGTGCCATCCAGGGTATTCCCGGAGTATGACTCTGATTTCACCAGCATAGATGTTATTCATGATTTTGAACAGCAAATGGGAGAACTGGAACAGGAGGGACTTTTGACGATAAAACGTCAAAACCAGGTGATGGAAAAGCTCGTCGCCAATCCGGGAAAGTGGGCGTGTTATTATGAGGTTTTAGGCAGAAAAGGAAAGAATCAGCTTGCACGGGAGCAAATAGAACTGTATCAGGAATATCTGGGGATCCATGCCATGTTGGACTGTTTTTGCAAAAAGCAGATTGGAAGGCTGGAAGAAGGCAAAAAAGCGGAATTCCCCATCGAAGAAGCCCGAGGGATATTAAAGCTGTGGAAATTCCTTTTGGAGAATCAGGAAGAAATACTGGAACGGGAATTATCCATAGCGGTTTTGGGAGACAGTAAAACCTGGGAAAAGCATTATCGTGCCAAAGTATGCCGCTTATTAAAGAACTATGGGGATTTTGAGGAATTGCTCCAGGGGGTGGATGATGAAAAGGAGGTATCACGGATCCTTTTAGAAGAATGCCAGGTGGTTCCCAACCCCTCCTATGTTTATTTGAAGGGCGATGCGGAGCTTATGCTTGCGGATGGCCAAAAGCTTCGAATTGGTTTGGATCTTCCGGTGGCCTTTACGGAAAAGACATTAAAGGGCATAAAAAAGATAACCATTTTGGCTTCCAGGGTTATGACCGTGGAGAATTTAACATCCTTTAACAGATTGGAGGAAAGTGATTTCTTTTACATTTTTTTGAGCGGATATCACAACCGATTGAAACAAATGCTGCTGTCCAAGATCTATGAAGAGAACAAAAGGATGGAATGGTTTCATTTTGGGGATATCGATCCGGATGGATTTTATATTATCGAGCATTTAAGGAAAGGAACAGGGATCCCTTTTCAGCCCCTGTACATGGGAATCTCCATTTTAAGAAAATATGACTCTTACACGAAACCCCTGAGTGAAAACGATGTCCGAAAGGCAAAGGCGCTGTTACAGCAGGGAAAGTATACCGAAGTCATGGAATATATGCTGCGGGAAAAGAAAAAGTTAGAGCAGGAAATTGTCAGCTGGCTGGAAAAGGGTTAGAAAACAACAAGGTCCGGTTTTATTATGAGGATTCTCCAAAGTCCAAGCATCCTGATCAGACTTTTACTTTTGAACTGGTGAAGACAAGTGACCGGCGCGGGAATGACCTGGCTGGAGCTGGTTCCGGATAATACAAACAGGGTTATCACGGTTAAATACTTTCCGGATGGCACTCATGACCCAGAGAGAATTCATTACCCTGCTCCCGTGAATGCCAAGTATCAGCCATCCATATGGTATGTGGATGTAACGGACGGAATCGAATATGACGAGTATGGGATTGCGGTTTATATCGATAAGTACCTGGACGTAATCTTCACCCCTGAAGGGGATGTAAAAGTGGATGACCGTGATGAATTAGATGCGGCGTACTTATCGGGCGATATTTCAAAGGAGCAATATGAGGCAGATTGTCGAAGACAGGATCGCTTCCGGGGAGCCGGTCAAAATTTGGAAGAAATCCCCTTAATTTTTTCCGATTTTACACTCTGTTGTATTGCAAAGTAATTTAATATCCTATAAAATGTAAATTGCCGGAAGAAAACCAGATGTAAATGTTTGATTGCGTGAGCGGTTGAGAAAGGAATCAAGAACTAAAATGTTATTTGGCAGAAGAAAAAAGGTGGCCGATGAGCTTTTTCAGCATATGGATGAAGCTTTTTTCAATAATGGCAAAAGTATGGCCGATTTGGAAAAGAAGCTTACGGAGCAGCTTCAGGCCGCAAGGGAAGAGAGCAGTAAAATGCTTCGCAGACAATCCGGGTCGCTGGAGGATATTCTGGAAGAATTGCAGCGGCAGGGGGAAGAGAAGGAGAATACCGAGGGGCAGCTTCTGGAGCTTAAAAAACGGGAAAAGGAATTGGCGGAGTTGTGTTGTTTTCTGTTGGGGCAGAAGGAAATGATACTCAAACAGCTTCTGGAGGAAGGTGTATTGCCGGAGAATGTAAGATCGGGGTGGCAGAAGCAGGCGGACATAATGGAACAGGAGTCGGAGAGGCTGGAGAGACGATGTAGTTTTCAGAGAATTGGAATATGTGGGGAAAAGGTGGATTATGACCGTCATGAGATTCTGTCGGTTTGCCCGGCCAGACGCTTAGAAGAGGACGGAACCATAGCAAGGGTATTTTCCAGAGGCTATTATTATCAGGGACATATTCTGAAAAAAGCACAGGTTGCCGCATATAAATATTCTGATGATACTGCCGGGGCAAGGGGTATGCCTTTTGGGCTTGAATAAACATCATATTTCAGGACGGAAAAGATAAAGCGGCGCCTTATGGCGCGGACAGGAGTAATGTGGATAAAACAATTATTGGAATCGATCTGGGAACCACCACCACGGAAGTGGCTGTTTTCAGGAATCAAAAGGCGGAAATGATATTGAATTTTAATGGAAGCGTCGTAACCCCGTCCGTTGTCGGACTGGACGAGTCCGGGAATATGATCGTGGGGGAGAAGGCGCGGGCCAGATATATTTTGGAGCCGGAACGGACGGCTATAGAGGTGAAGCGGAAAATTGGTTCCGGGCAGCCAGTCAGGCTGGGAGGGGAAACTTTTTCGACGATGGAGCTGTCCTCTTTTCTGCTTGCCTATACGAGGCGGTATGCCTCGCAGTATTTGGAGGAAGAGATTACGAGGGCTGTGATTTCGGTACCCGCTTATTTTGACGATATCCAGAGGCAAGAGATCGTGGAAGCGGGAAAAAAGGCGGGATTTACGGTGGAGCGTCTTATCAATGAGCCTACCGCGGCCGCTATGAGCTACGGAATTCAGCATATGGAGGAAGAAAGCCATATTTTGGTATATGATCTGGGCGGCGGCACTTTCGATGTCACGCTGTTGGAAATGTTCGACGGCGTTCTGGAGGTTAAGGCGAGCAGCGGGGATAACTGTCTGGGGGGCAAGGATTTTGATGAAAGGCTGATCGGATGGCTGTGCGAAAGATTTGAGGAAAAGCATGGAGTAAAGCTTTCCAAGGATGTATATGCCATGGCCAGATTGAAAGAAGAGGCGGAAAAGTGTAAGATCGCACTGAGCACCCAGGAAGAGGTGATGATCCAGATTCCCATGCTGGCGGAGAAAGATCATGTGCCCCTGGCATTGGAGGAAAGGATTTCCAGGGGACAATTCGAGGAATTGATCGCGGATTTGATTGAGAGAACACATCGGCCGATGAATGTCGTATTGGCTGACAGCGGAGTGGGCAGGGATGAACTTGCCATGGTATTGTTGGTGGGCGGTTCCACGAGAGTCCCGTTGGTGTCCAGGGATCTGGAAGCGTTTCTGGGAATCAAACCGGTCACGGAGGTTCATCCGGATTATTGCGTGGCACAGGGAGCAGCCATATGCGCTGCCATGATAGCCGGAGAACTGGGCGAGGACGGCGGACTGGTGATGACGGACGTAAATCCCTATACTCTCGGGATCAGGACGGCGGATTATGATGATAATGACATTATGAGCGTGATTATTCCCAGGAATGTGACGATACCCGTTACAAGGAGCGATACTTTTTGCACAATGTATCCCGGGCAGAGGACGGTTGAGGTGCAGGTGTATCAGGGAGAATCAGAAACCGCCAGCGAAAACCATTTCCTGGGAAATTTCCTGATGGAGGGCATTCCCGAGAACTGGCGAGAAAGGGAAAAGCTTGATATTGCCTTTACTTACAATATCAATGGAATGCTTCAGGTGGAAGCAACCGTGGTCAGCACAGGGAAAAAGGCGAATCTGACCATAGATCTGATGAACGCGGAGAATGGAGTGGAAGTCCGCAAGGATGTCTCTGGCTGGAGGGAGGCTGAGTGTTCCTCCGCATACCGATCGGTCATTCGTAGGGCCGAGAAAAGGCTGCAGTCCGGTACGGCGGAAGAAAAAGAAAGCATAATCATATTGGAGGATTTGCTGTACCGCCTGAAAGAAGCGATTTTGGAAGAAAATGAGTTGTTGGCGGATGAGATTGCTGATGATCTGGAAGAGCTTCTGGAGAATCCGGAGAAGTAGTATTTGCGGCGAAGCTGCGGCTGTGGTAATGGCGGCCGCGGCGACATTGCGGCCGCCATTACCACAGCCGCAGTGACATTACGGCAACAGTGTGAAAGTGACATTTAAAAATATTGCGTGGAATTGATTGCCCCCCAAAACGGGCAGAGGTGTATGGATGAATGATTATGAAGTACTGGGGATAAAGGAAAGTGCGGATGAAAAGGAAGTCAAGCGGGCGTATTTTAGGCTTGTCCGTCAGTATTCCCCGGAGAAAGACCCGGAAAAGTTTCAGCAGATCAGGCAGGCCTATGAGAATTTAAAAGAAGGCGGAGGAAAGAAAGGGCCGGCTTTGAAAATCCCGGAGGACCCCTTCGCGGGGAAGATGTTTCAGCAGATAGTAGACTTGTACAGACGACATGACTACGAGTCTGCTATAGAGACTGCGGAAGAGGCGATCGGATATTACGGTGCATGGGAAGGATTCCTCTACTATCTGGCTTTGTCGCAGCTCGAAAACGGGAATACCGGAAATGCCGTCAAAAATTTTGAGAAGCTGACGGAACTAAGTCCTGATAGCCTGTTTTTTGCTCAGAAGCTTGCATTATCCTACATGGAGCGAGGATATGGCAAAAAGGCGCATAAGGCATTTGAAAAGGCTTATGGTATGGGCTGCAGGGAGATAGATTTTCTGAATGATTATGCCATGAACTGCTGGGACAGAAAAGATTATGCGCGTGGGATGGCTTTGCTGATGGAGCTGATAAAGATTGGCAGCGTCGATCGGAAAAAGAATATGTTGCCTTTGATGAATGCCTATGCAGGATTATTTCGGTTCTGCACTTCTTTTGCATGTGAGCAGTTGGAAGAAATCCGGCAAAGATTTTATTCCTTTCTGGAAGATGCCGTCCCCTATATGGCGGAATATGAGGATAATCTTGAGGATGCGCTTTGCACCATCGTATATGACTTGAAAAAAGGGAGAAAGTTCTGTATGGAAGACAGAAAGTGCATCTGCGAGAGGCTGAGGAGAGGACTCGGCAGCGGGAAGGCGGATGCCATGTGGAAGAATGTGGAGAATAGCATGGACCGCATGCTGATTTCAAATGACGACAGGCTCTCTGACCCCTGGAAAGCCTGGAATGAATTGCTTATTGCGCAGGAAGGGGAAGAGAAAATAGATCCATCGGTCGTACGTTTTGCCCTTTTGGATTTTAAGCTTTGTATATTGGAAGAATGGCCCGCTATCAGGGCGGAGATAGAAGTCATCAGGGACAACTATCCTGATTTTTATGATGTTATCCGCGAGTATGTGGAAACACTTGGGAGTACCGCAAATATAGATTATCTGCGCAGTAAGATGAAGAAAGACTATGAGAGGCTGGGACGTTATATGTCGATGGGTATGTACGAAGAGAAATACGGGAAGACGCAGAAACAGCCTGACCCCGGGGAACTATGGGAGTCTGACCATAATGATTACGTGGAACCTTGTGTGCGCAGTCAGCCGAAGATAGGCCGCAATGATCCTTGTCCTTGTGGGAGCGGTAAAAAGTATAAGAAATGCTGTGGAAAAGGCATTTGATCCTGCCGCTCCGTACCCATGAAGAAAGTCGTATGGGCGGCAGGGAAAGAGTATTGTTGAGGTTTGTCCCGATGAGATATTATTGGATGGCCTTGCGGTAAGAGGCGCCGATGCGGCCTCTGTAATCAGGAACAAATCTCTTTGTAATATTTATAAAATAATCTGTATATATAATCGATGCATCCTTTTATTTCCTGAAGGTAACGTGTTGGCGTGCTGCTGTCGGCTAATCCGTTGGGGAGGTTATCCCCTATGATTTGAAATGATATATGGAAGTCAAACTTATTATATTTGCATATGAAATTGAAGTCTATAAAATGTAAAGTTTTTGCGCGGCGGCAGGTAAAACGGTTCAGACACACGGTTTTTCCCCCTCTTTATGCTTTTCTTGAAAACTAAATTTTTTTTAAATTTTTTTGATTCCTCTATGAAAAGAAAAGGTTTTATGGTAATATGGACGATGGGTAGGTAACCGGAATACCGGAATCATGGTACTTGTCATGGGAACCTGTCGCGGATGATTACAGCGAATGGAATGAAATTTTGTGTTTAAAATGAAATGTTTCGGCAACTATTATAGAGAGATCGCCAGCAGAAAGGGGTAATTGATTCATGCAGTGCACAGATATCGGAATCGATTTGGGGACGGCCAGTATATTGGTCTACATCAGGGGGAAGGGCGTGGTGTTAAAGGAACCCTCTGTTGTGGCTTTTGATAGAGATACGAATAAGATCAAGGCAATCGGAGAGGATGCGCGCCTGATGTTGGGACGTACTCCCGGCAATATTGTAGCGGTGCGGCCGTTGCGTCAGGGTGTGATTTCGGACTATATCGTGACGGAGAAGATGATGAAGTATTTCATCCAGAAAGCGTTGGGGAAGAGGACCTTTCGCAAGCCCCGTATTGCTGTCTGCGTACCCAGCGGAGTCACGGAGGTGGAGAAAAAGGCCGTGGAAGACGCTACTTACCAGGCGGGGGCAAGAGAGGTGTCAATTATCGAAGAGCCTATCGCGGCGGCAATTGGCGCGGGCATCGATATTTCCAAGCCCTGCGGCAACATGATCGTGGATATCGGAGGCGGTACTTCGGATATTGCGGTCATTTCTCTGGGGGGCACCGTGGTCAGCGCTTCTATCAAGATCGCGGGAGATGACTTTGACGAAGCCATCGTGCGCTATATGCGCAAGAAGCACAATCTGCTGATCGGTGAGCGGACGGCGGAGGATTTAAAGATTAAGATTGGTTCCTGCTTTAAGCGCGTGGAGCCTGACTATATGGATGTCAGAGGGCGGAATCTGGTGACCGGCCTGCCTAAGACGGTAAAGGTATCCTCGGAGGAAACGGAGGAGGCGCTGAAGGAAACCACGGCACAGATCGTGGACACCATTCACAGTGTTTTGGAGAAGACGCCGCCCGAGTTGGCCGCGGATATTGCGGACAGGGGCATCGTGCTTACCGGCGGAGGCAGTCTCTTGCGCGGACTGGAGGAATTGATTTCCGCCAGAACCGGTATTAACACCATGACGGCGGAGGATCCCATGACCGCGGTGGCGGTGGGTACCGGTAAATATGTGGAGTTTCTGGCAGGTTATCGTGAGGATTAACCATCTGCGGACAAGGAAGCATGGCAGTAATTTGAAGAATAACCCGGCTGCCGGAGACGGCAGCCGTTTTTTACCTTTTGGGAACATTTTGCCGGAGACGGCGCGGAGATCCTATGGAAACAGTCAGCGGCTATGTAGAGCATATTATTTTTCAAAACAATACGAATGGCTATACGGTCCTGAATCTGGTGACTGAGGAGGAAGAGATCACTTGCGTGGGCACCTGCAGGGGGCTTACGCTGGGAGAAAGCATTTGCGCCCGGGGAGATGTGATCGAACATCCCGTTTACGGCAAGCAGTTTAAAATCGTTTCCTATCGGACTGTGGCGCCCAGGGATCGGGTAAGCATGGAGCGTTATCTGGCATCCGGCGCCGTCAAGGGCGTGGGCGCCGCTTTGGCGGCCCGTATCGTCAAAAAATTCGGGGACGACACCTTCCGCGTTATCGAGGAGGAACCGGAACGCCTGGCGGAGGTCCGGGGCATCAGCGAGCGCAAGGCTCAGGAGATTGCCGTACAGATGGAGGAAAAAAAGGATCTGCGGGAAGCATTGGTGTTTCTGCAGCAGTTCGGTATTTCCAACACTCTGGCGGTAAAGATTTATGATACCTATGGGATGGAGCTCTATGGCGTAATGCGCGAAAATCCCTATAGACTGGCGGAGGATATTTCGGGCGTGGGATTTCGAATCGCCGATGAGATTGCGGCCAAGATCGGCATTCACACGGATTCGGATTACCGGATTCGCAGCGGCCTGATTTACACGCTGCTTCAGGCCGTTGGGGACGGCCATTGTTATCTTCCCATGGAGATTTTGCTGGAACGCGCCCGGACGCTTTTGGGCGTGGCAAAGGAGTATATTCGTCCGCAGCTTGAAAATCTGATGATGGATCGCAAGGTGATGATCAAGCGGGACGCGGTATTTGCGGCTTCTTATTATTATGCGGAGCTTAACTGTGCCAGAATGCTGATGGAACTGAATCTAAGGCTGTTGGATGAGGACGAGGCTTATTGCCGCGCCCGGATTGAGAAGCTGGCCCTGGATTTACATATGGAGCTGGATGCCTTGCAGCAGGAAGCAGTGCTGGAAGCTGTAAAAAATGGCGTGTTTCTCTTGTCGGGTGGTCCCGGCACGGGCAAAACCACAACCATCAATATGATGATTCATTATTTTGAGGAAAAGGGCATGGACATTTTCCTGGCGGCGCCTACGGGCAGGGCTGCCAAGAGGATGACGGA
Source organism: uncultured Acetatifactor sp. (assembly GCA_947625255.1). Classification (GTDB taxonomy): domain Bacteria; phylum Bacillota; class Clostridia; order Lachnospirales; family Lachnospiraceae; genus Acetatifactor. The sequence continues at coordinate 53,458 of CANQNT010000009.1, forward strand.
GGCCACAGGTTACGAGGCGCGGACGATTCACCGCCTGTTGGAGCTAAATGGGGATCTGTCCGAAACGCATGACGGGAAAGCACGGTTTGAACGCAATGAGGAAAACCCGTTGGAGGCGGACGTGGTCATTATAGACGAGATGTCCATGGTGGATCTGCCCTTGCTGCAGTCCCTGCTTAAGGCCCTGCTGCCGGGGACGCATCTGATCATGGTAGGGGACGTGAACCAGCTTCCCAGTGTGGGGCCGGGACAAGTGCTGCGGGATATGATGGACAGCGGCGTTTTTCCCATGGTTGTCCTGCAGAAAATTTTTCGGCAGGCGCAGGAAAGTGATATCGTGGTGAACGCCCATCGTATCAACCGGGGGGAACAGATTGCCCTGGATAATAAAAGCAAGGACTTTTTTCTATTGGAGCGTTCGGATGTAAATGTGATTTACAAGCATATGCTTCAACTGATCCGGGATATGCTTCCCGGGTATGTGAATGCGACTCCCTTTGAAATTCAGGTACTCACGCCCATGCGCAAGGGCAGCTTGGGCGTGGAAACGCTCAATCACATTTTGCAGAGATATTTGAATCCGCCGGATGCTTCCAAAAAGGAGTATGTTTCCGGGGACGTGGTCTATCGCGAGGGCGACAAGGTCATGCAGGTCAGGAATGATTATCAGCTGGAGTGGGAGGTTGTCAGCCGGTACGGGATTCCGGTGGACAAGGGAATTGGAATCTTCAATGGAGATATGGGCAAAATATTGGAGATCGATGAAACGTCAGCCCAGCTGGTGGTGGAGTTCGATGAGCATCGGCGGGTCACTTATCCGTTTTCTTCCCTTGACGAGTTGGAATTATCTTATGCCATCACGATCCACAAGTCTCAGGGAAGCGAATATCCGGCGGTGATCATGCCCTTGCTGGGAGGTCCCAGGATGCTGTTCAACCGTAATCTCTTATACACGGGCGTTACTCGTGCCAAGAGCTGCGTAACCATTCTGGGGAGCAGCGCCACGGTGCGCGCCATGATCGATAATGTGAGTGAAAACAAAAGATATACCGCCTTAAAAGAGCGGATTCGCGAGCTGGCGGAAGAAAACAGAGGAATTGGTCGGTCGGAGAAGGTCTGCGGAAAGGCAGACGAATGAATTTATGGAAGAAAATAGCCCCTGTCGGCGGGCTGGCGGTGCAGCTGCTGTTCCCGCTGCGGTGTCCCGTGTGTGATGAGATCGTGACGCCTTTTGGGGAGAAAATTTGTCTGGAATGTATGAAGAAGCTTCGCTATGTCACACAGCCCAGATGTTATCGCTGCGGCAAGAAGCTGGAGGACGAGGAAAAGGAATATTGCCGCGACTGCAGTACGAGGAGACATTTGTTCGTACAGGGCAGGGCCTTGTATGAGTATGACTGTATCGCCCCCGCCATTTATCGGTTCAAGTATGGAAACCGAAGAGAGTATGCGGATTTTTTTGGTGAAGAGATGGCTTTGTATCTGGGAGATTTTCTTCGGTCAGTGCATCCGGATGGATTGATCCCGGTGCCGCTTCATCGAAAGCGGCTGCGCAGGAGGGGATATAATCAGGCGTCGCTTTTGGCAAGGGTGTTGGGAAAGCGTCTGCAAATCCCCGTCTATGACAAATTGGCGGCAAGAGTAAAGAACACTACGCCTTTGAAGCTTTTGGATCCCCGGGAAAGGCAAAATAATTTGAAAAAGGCTTTTCATATTGTGGGAAATGATGTAAAATTAGGTAAGAAGATAAAATCGGTGGTAATCGTGGATGATATTTACACGACCGGCAGCACGATTGATGAGATGTCGCGTGTCCTATTGGAAACCGGCGTGGAGCGGGTGTATTTCGTCACGCTGGCCTGCGGAAAGGGTATATAAGGGCCGCGGCCGGGAGGAGTATGATGATTAATGAGGAGAGGGTCGTTCTGATGACCAAAATGCAGTTCTATGAGGAGAATGAGGGTAAGAAAAATGTAAAGATCGGAAGTTATTTTCGCAGTGATTATATCAGCTTTCAGATTTTGAAGTCCGTGATCAGTGCCACGATCGCTTTTTTGATAGTGTTTGCCCTTTATCTTTTGTATGATTTTGAAGAGTTTATGCAGAATGTTTATAAAATGGATTTGTTGGATTTTGCCAAGAATGTGCTGATTGCTTATGGAATTACGGTGGTTTCCTATGGGGTGATTTCCTACTTGGTGTATTCCTATCGTTATTCCCGGGCGAAGAAGAGCCTGAAGAATTATTATAACCATCTGAAAAAGCTGAATTCGCTTTATGATGACGGGCAATCGTGATAAAAATAAGCCCGATCGCTTATTTTTTACAGGGCAACTTGTGCAGGAGCGTCACAAGCTGCTTTGATGGCGGACTGCGAATAAAACATCTGACGATGTATCGATATTCGCGTCGCCCCGTTGCCCAGGCGCTCCGGAATGGGGATTAATATGAGCACTTTACTGGAATTAAGAGAAAAACTGAAAGTAATTTACAGTCGGAATGATGTGTATATCATTCCTGTTATGAAATTTTTACTCGCGTTTTTTGTATTGAATTTTATCAACGGCAATCTGGGATACATGAGTAAGCTGGATGATCTGCCGGTGGTTTTGATCGTGGCATTGTTGTGCTCTTTTCTGCCGAATGGCTGTATTGTTTTCTTTGGGGCATTGTTTAGCATATTGCATATGTATGCGTTGTCGATGGAGGTGGCTTTGGTAGGGCTTTGCCTTTACCTGGTCATCAGTTTGTTGTTCTTTCGGTTCAGTCCCAGGGACTCTCTGGTGGTGTTGCTGACGCCCATGGCCTTCAGTCTGGGGATTCCTTATGTGGTTCCGATGGTCATGGGGCTTTTGGGCACGCCGGCTTCGGCCGTTTCGGTAGGGTGCGGCATTGTGATCTATTACTTCCTTTCCAATGTGACCGCCAATGCTCAGATCATCAGCGCTATGGAAGCGGAAGAGGCGGTGGCAAAGCTGCAGCTGGTGCTCAACGCCCTGATCAATAACCGCGCAATGCTTGTGATCATTGTGGCTTTTGCCGTCACGATCGTTATTGTGTACCTGGTTCGCCGCCTGCCGGTGGATCATTCCTGGACGATTGCCATTTTGTCCGGAAGTATTGTGGATGTGATTCTGCTTTTGGTAGGGGACCTGATGTATGATACGAATGTTTCGATGGTGAGCGCCATCATTGGCACGTTGATTGCAATTTTGGTGGCCAAGGTGGTGGAATTCTTTAAGTTCTGTGTGGATTATAATCGTACGGAAAACGTGCAGTTCGAGGATGATGAGTATTATTACTATGTAAGGGCCATCCCTAAGATGACCGTGGCGACCCAGTCCAAAAAAGTGAAACGGATTAACGCGCAGCGCAGACCGTCCGGCAGCCGTTCCAGGAGGGCCGCAGAAACATCCCGTCAGGCGGATTACCGCAGAGAACGTGAAAAAAATACCCGGTATGATATGGGAGATGAGGTTCGGGCGGAGGAGTTGTACGATGATGTAGGAGTGGACGACGTGGAGGAAGCGCCATTGTTGGATGAATCCGCAGACTCTGAAGAATATATGGAGTATGATGAATTCGCTGAATCGAATGGAGCCGCAGAAGACGAAGTTTCCAGGGAAGAGGATGATTTTGTGGACTATGAGGAACCCGCAGAAGAGGACCCGTCGGGATATGGTGAGGAGTCGGAGGAGGGTTCTGACAGTTATCGTGAAAAAGGGTATGAAGATTTGTAAGTTGTAGGGCAAATGGAATTGTAACAGACAGATTTGAGTAGAGGTTAAGTTGTATGAACGATTGGCTGAGCAGATTAGAAACTTTTACGGATATGCTGTCGTATATAAGTATTAAAGATTTGATAGAAATCGTGATCATCGCTTTCTTGTTATATCACATTTTTGCCTGGATGAAATCCAGCCGGGCGTGGTATTTGTTAAAGGGTGTGATCGTGATTGCGGTTTTCCTGCTTTTAGCGGCATTCTTCCAGATGAAGACCATCTTGTGGATTGCCACTAACGTGATGGGCTTTGCCGTTACCGCAATCATCGTGGTGCTGCAGCCGGAGCTTAGGAGGGCTCTCGAGGATTTGGGAAAGAAAAATGTTTTATATTCTTTCCTGCCGACAACGGATAATCGAAGAGAAGAGGAGGCATTTACAGAGAAGACGATCACGGAAATCGCCAAGGCTTGCCAGGAGATGAGCAAGGTCAGGACGGGCGCGTTGATCGTTATTAAAGTGGGTACATCGCTGGAGGAATGTGAGAGGACGGGCATTGCTGTAGATGGAATTGTGACCAATCAGCTGCTGATCAATATTTTTGAACATAATACCCCTCTTCATGACGGGGCAGTTATCATTGATGGGAACAGGGTTACTGCCGCCACTTGTTATCTGCCGCTGTCCGATAATATGGATTTGGGCAAGGAGTTGGGGACGAGACATCGTGCGGGCGTGGGAATTTCGGAGGTTACGGATTCTCTTACAGTGATTGTGTCAGAGGAAACAGGCGCTATCAGTGTGGCCCAGGGGGGCGTGCTGGAGCATGACGTGGATGTGGAGCGCTTAAAGGAACGTATGCGGGAGATTATCAGGGACGATGATCCGCAGGAGAAAGGGAAACGTATCTGGCGCAGAAAGGGAAGGAGCAAGGAGGCGAAATGAAGAAGAAATTATTTGCTAACTGGGGCTTAAAGCTGCTGGCTCTTTTTCTGGCTTTCGGATTGTGGTACATCGTCGTCTATGCGACGGATCCTATTATAGAGACAGATTTTTACAACATCAAAGTGGAATTCCTTAATGAAGATATTCTGCAGGAGCAGAATAAAGTGAGCGAGGTATTGGATAATACGGATCAGGTCAGGGTTGTGACCTTGAAGGGGCCTTTACAGACGTTGGATGAAATGAAGCGTTTGGGGGTCACGGTGACGGCTACGGCGGATTTTGCCAGGATGAGGGATGATTATACCGTTCCTATCGTGTTCAGCGTTCCCAGCCAATATGCCGGCTCGGTGGATGATATTATCCTTACGGAAGGCAGTTCGGTGGTGAAGCTGTTAGTGGAGGACCTTAAGAGTAAGAACGTAAGAGTCCAGTGCACGACTGTAGGCGAGACCAAGGAGGGTTTTGAAGTATCCAGCGCCACCGCGGAGATCAATACGATTACTGTCTCCGGTGCGACCAGTAAGGTGGATCAGGTTCACCATGCCGCGGTGATACAAGATGTGACGGGTATGGATTCGGATATTTCCGCATCCGGTCCCATTTTGCTGTTTGATGAAGAGAATAATCAATTGGACAGCAGCACCTTGCAGAGAAGCCAGTATACCACGAATATTGAGGTGCGTATTTCCGCTACCAAGGAAGTGCCCATCGTCTATGACGTATATGGGACGCCGGCGGCTGGTTATCAGGCAACCGGAGTGGTGGAAGCGAGCCCGGATACGGTCAAGGTAGCGGGAAATCCGTCGGTGGTCAATGATTTGGAGAGTATCGTGGTTGGCGGTGCGGGAAGTATTTTGGATATAACCGGAGCCACCGGAAACAAGGTAATTGATTTTAGCCTGAGAACATATCTTTCTGCCGCAAATGTGCAGTTGGCACAAGGAGCGGACGGCAGCGCCAGTGTTACCATTTATATTGAGGAAGAGGTGGAATCCACCTACAAGGTAAGTGCCGGAAATATCAGTTTTATCAACGTTCCTGATGGAGTGACGATTGAGGTGCCGGAAGATTATGAGGTCTATGATTTGACACTGAAAGGGCTCCGGCAGAACTTACAAGGGAAAATCGTGCAGAGCGAGCTGCATGGCACGGTGGACGTGGAACGCTGGATGGAAGACAATGAAATAGATCATTTGGAGAGCGGGACATTCTATCTTCCGGCGGTATTTGAATTGCCGAGTGATATCAAGGAGGTCACTCCGGTGGAGGCGGAGGTGACATTCATAACGGAGGAGGAAGAAAATCCTGATACCGAGAATACCGGCAGTAATAGCGGGAGCGGCAGCAACAGCAATAACGGAAACAACAGCAATAACGGAAACAACGGCAATAACGGCAGCAGATAAGAAGGCTTGATCCATTTGACATGGGGTTAAAAAATATAACGAAATCGGAGGAAAGGTTATGGTTAGTCAAAAGGTAGTTATTAAAAATCCGACTGGTCTGCACTTAAGACCGGCAGGCATTCTCTGTAAAGAGGCAATGCAGTTCCGCGCATTGATCACCTTTAAATTTAAGGATAGTACGGCCAATGCCAAAAGCGTGCTGAGTGTTTTGGGAGCTTGCGTGAAATGCGGAGATGAGATTGAATTCGTATGTGAAGGCGAAGATGAAAAAGAGGCCTTGGAAGCGCTGGTTGCCGCGGTGAACAATGGCCTGGGAGAATAAGGAAACCGCAATATAGACAGAGCCTGACTTGTTACATTACAGACAAGTCGGGCTTTTTTGTGTGAATGCCCAATGGGACGGCGGGAGCGTGTATTGCTTTTTCTTTTCAATCTGGTATACTGAATGTGTTCGAAAAAAATTGTATGCGGCTTCAGAGTAAGCATTGTGGAGGTACTTGTGGGCAGGGCATATTGGCTGGAAAAAAATAAGCTGGTGGAAGGCTCATTGGAGCAGTTTTTTCCCTTTTTTCGACAAGGGAAGCATGTCATTGCCATAGTGGGAGCGGGTGGAAAGAGCACTCTCCTTTATACGTTGGCGGGGATTTTTCAACGCCAGGGAGAGCGCGCGGCTGTAACCACCACCACACATATCCGAATCCCGGAACATTGTCCTTTTTACGATTCCTTTGTTTGTTGCGAGGAAATTTGGACAAAAGGAGAATACGTGGTCCTGGGACAGGAGGTGGGTCAGGGAAAATTGGGGGCCTTGGAAACTCGCGCGTTTTCCGGGTTGTGTGCGGAGGCGGATCAGGTTCTGGTGGAAGCGGATGGCGCGAAGCGCAGGTCATGCAAGGTACCGGCAGCTCATGAACCCGTGATTCCGGCGCAAGCGGATATTGTGATCGGGGTAGTGGGCTTAGGCGTGTTGGGACGGACCGTGGAGGACGCTTGTTTTCGGGTGGAAGAAACAAGAGAGCTGTTGGAGTGTGATGGCACTCATGTTCTGACTACAGATGATTTATGCCGGATTTTGGAATCGGAACAAGGGACGCGCAAAGGGGTTGGTCCCAGACAGTATTTTGTGGTGCTGAACCAGTGTGATGATGATCGGCAAAAGGCCTTGGGGGAAAAAATTTTGCGTGAGCTGGACTGTCCGGCGGTTATGACTTTTTTCCCGGAAGAGGAGAGAATTTGAGAGACTGGAGATAAGAATGGCATGAAAAGGAAATTGATCATAGTTCGGGGCGGGGGAGACCTGGCGACAGGGGTAATTCACAGGTTATGGAGCGCGGGATTTCCGGTGACTATTCTGGAGGCCTCTCATCCTACGGCCATCCGTCGTCAGGTGGCTTACAGTGAGGCGGTTTATGAAGGAAGTGCCACGGTGGAGGAGGTCCGCGCGGTGCGCTGTGAAAATCCGGAAAGTATCAGAACAGTTCTTGAGGCCGGAGAGATTCCCCTGTTGGTGGATCCGAAAGGCGCATATATCCCGTTTTTGAATCCGGGAGTCGTGGTGGATGCCATTATTGCCAAGCGGAATCTGGGAACCAACCGTTCCATGGCGCCGCTTACCATCGGTCTGGGGCCGGGTTTTGTGGCAGGGGAAGATGTGGATTTCGTGATAGAAACCATGCGAGGTCATAATCTGGGCCGGATTATCCGACGAGGAAGCGCGGCTCCCAATACGGGTGTTCCGGGGGTGATCGGTGGCTATGGGGCGGAACGGGTTCTCCACGCGCCGGGAGAAGGCGTGCTTATCTCATGCCATGGGATTGGGGATTATGTGCTGCGGGGAGAAAGAATCGCGGAGATTCGCGGCAAAGAGAAAAGTTTTCCGGTGGAGGCCGGCATTTCAGGGCTGATCCGGGGCCTGATTCGGGATGGCTTTTGGGTTTCGAAAGGTATGAAAATCGCCGACATTGACCCACGCAGGGAAGAATATGAGAATTGCTTTACGATTTCCGATAAGGCGCGTTGTATCGCCGGGAGCGTGTTGGAACTGGTATGCCGGTATGATGGAGGAAATAGGGAACGATGAGAAAGCTTTTTCAAAAATTGTTGCAGATGAATCGTCAGGGAAAGGATACGGTTTTCGTCACGGTGGTTGCCAAGTCCGGTTCCGCTCCCCGCGGGGTGGGCGCGCATATGCTGATCGGTCAAAGCGGGTTGCTTTCCGGAACAGTGGGAGGAGGAGCGTACGAAGGACGGGCCATTGAGATCGCGCGGACCATGCTTTTGGAAAGGCATAACCATGTAGAAGATTTTCGTCTTTATCCTAACGTGGACAAGGATCTGGGCATGATTTGCGGCGGCGAGGTGACAATGCATTTTCAATTTTTGCCTGGGAAGAACGATTTGATCTGCCGGATGACGGAACAAGCAGAGACTTGCTTTCAGACGGGCGCGCCTTGTTGGTTGATTTTACATCTGTATGCAAAGGAGGCCGGCATCCTTTTTTCTCTCAGTCTGGAAGAGGGAGTGCTGGGACCGTGGGTTCCCAATCCCATTTTGGAAACCCGGCCCATACGGTATCGCTGTGTCCGGGCGGAGCGTGGTCCTTACTATGTGGAAAGATTGCAGCAGCCGGGCAGGGTCTATATCTTCGGGGGAGGGCATGTGACTCAGGCCTTGGTGCCTGTTTTGGCATTCGTGGACTTCCGTTGTGTGGTGGTGGAAGACCGGGAGGAGTTTTGCCGGAAAGAATTATTTCCGGAAGCAGATGAAACATTGCTGATTCCTGTCGGAAAATGGGGGGAATGTCTCAAGATCGGTTCCGCGGACTATGTCTGTATTATGACCAGGGGGCATCAGAGCGATCTGGAATGTGAAGCGTTCGCCCTGGGCACTTCTGCCCGTTATATTGGTGTGCTTGGGAGCCGCCGTAAGTTCGCGTCGGTTAACGAACGCCTCAAAGAGCGCGGCTTTACGGAGGCGGATCTCGCCCGTGTAAAAGCGCCTATCGGGCTGGCCATCGGATCCGAGACTTCTGCGGAAATTGCTGTCAGCATCGCGGCGCAGTTGATTCAGGTAAGGGCCCAGGGCTAATGAGTTTAGGATTCTAGTTTCAAAGCCAGAAAAAAAAGTACGGCATCCTGGAATTTTCTCGGATTCCAGCCCGTCTTTTCGAGAATGCGGTTCAGTTTGTACTGAACCGTGTTTTTATGGAGAAAAAGCCGTTTGCTGGCAGCGGAAAGAGACATTTCCTCTTCCAGATAAACGGACAGCACTTCTATTTCCTCTTGTGCCAAGGGTTCCAAGGTTTTCTTGACAAATTCTGTCTTATTTTCCTCCGTTACTGTGGACAAAATGATTTCCAGTACCAGATCGTCAAAAACGGCAAAGCTTTTGGACCCGTCCGGAATGCTTTTCCAGGCGATCAGGGCGGAATGGTGGGATTCCTGCATTTGATGCAGAAACACCTCCTTTCCCACGGCCACTTTGAGAATGTTTTCGTAATCCGCGGCAAACTTGCGCAGGATAAAATTGTTTCGGTTATATTTTTCCGCGTCCAGAATTGCCAGGTATTCATTCGGATAGTTAAAGGTGAAAAGTTCCTGGGAAAGCATCCGAAAGAGGTTTTCCACCTTTTGATCCAGCATCGGCATATTGACCGGGTTGTATTTACTGTTGGTACGGATCAGAATCAGGCGCTTTTTGGTAGAGGGATCAATTTTAAAATCCTTCAGACAATCGTTTAGATAAAGGGGATTCTCATCCAAACCGGATATCAGCGCGTGGATGACGAATTGCTTTTTTTCTTCCTGACTGCGGCTAAAGGCGTTCAGCTCCCGCTCCCGGATGAGCAGGTGGGTGATACGTTCGGCAAGATGGGCGTATTTTCGCACTTCCTCCGGTTCACCGGAGATACCGATGACGGCGATCAGGTTGTGATTATGGTAAATGGGCAGATTAATGCCTTTTTGGGTGCCGGCGAATCCATAGTCGCTGTCCACTTCAATGACATTGCCGGTGGCTGCCGCTTTTTGGCCGATTTCATGATAGGTGCCAATGCGCTTTTCATCTGTACTTGCGGAAATGATGCCCTTAGGAGTGATGAAGTTGATATTCTGGCCACAGACATCTTTTACAGTGTTCACGATTTGCTGGGCCAGGGATTGGTCTATGGAAGGAATCATGGCGGTAGGTCCTTTCTTTGGGGGAGGGAAACGGGGACTGCCGTTGGCTGTAATTGCCGTTGTGCCACGGCATGATGGATGCATGATAGAAGTATACCATATTTTGTCCTAAATGACAATATATAGCCTTGTAATAGGATAATTTATGTTTTATGTAACATATTATCCTGTAGTTAAAAATGATATAGTTATTTTAGCAAGAGGAAATGGCAGGGAAGGCGCAGAAGAGGGAACGAAAATACTGCGTTCGGTTTGCCGCCTTACGTGGATCAAAGATCATCAGGAGGGAAAAAGATGAAGGTAGTAACGGCAATTGATTCTTTCAAGGGAAGTATGACGTCCGTCGAGGCCGGATACGCGGCCGGGGCCGGAATTCAACGGGCGGATGCGTCTGCGGAGGTAGTGGTGCGGCCTTTGGCGGACGGCGGTGAAGGAACAGTGGAGGCATTGGTGTGCGGAATGAATGGAATCCTGCAGACCGTGGTGGTAACAGGACCTTGCGGGACGCCGGTAAGTTGTCAGTACGGTATCATTCAGGAGACCAAAACCGCGGTAGTGGAAATGTCCGGCGCGGCAGGCATCACCTTGGTTCCGGAAGACAAGAAGAATCCCATGCACACGACCACCTATGGTGTGGGCGAGGTAATTCGGGACGCGATCTCCAAGGGCTGCCGCCGCTTTATCGTGGGGATCGGAGGCAGTGCCACCAATGACGGAGGCGTGGGTATGCTGCAGGCGTTGGGATATGGTTTCCTGAACGCGGAAGGAAAGCAGATTGCATACGGCGCAAAGGGGTTGGAAGAGTTGGCGCGGATTACGGAGGAGTATGTGCTGCCGGAACTGGCGGAATGTGAATTCCGGGTGGCCTGCGATGTGACCAACATTCTCTGCGGAGAGCATGGCTGCAGCGCGGTCTATGGCCCCCAAAAGGGCGCTACGCCGTCCATGATTTTACAGATGGATAAATGGCTGGCGCATTATGCGGAACTGGCCAGGGAAAAGTACCCCAAGGCCAATCCCAATCAGGCGGGGACCGGAGCCGCCGGAGGGATGGGATTCGCGTTTTTAACCTTTACCAATGCAAAGCTGGAATCCGGAATTAAAATCGTTCTGGAGGAGACTCGTCTGGAGAAGTACATACAGGAGGCGGACCTAGTGATCACGGGTGAGGGCCGCCTGGACGGTCAGACAGCCATGGGAAAGGCTCCCGTGGGCGTGGCGCAGCTGGCAAAAAAGTACGGAAAGCCGGTAATTGCTTTTGCGGGGAGCGTAACCAAGGAAGCGGTGGAATGCAACGCCCAGGGCATCGATGCTTTTTTCCCGATTCTTCGCGGAATCACCACATTGGAAGAGGCCATGAAGCCGGAGATTGCAAAGGAAAACTTGTCGAATACTGCGGAACAGGCCTTCCGGGTCTGGATAGCCTCGGCAAACGCTATGATAAAAAATTAAGGTGACAAAGGAGAGAGCAGAACATGAATCGTCATTGATCCGCTGATCGCGCTGCCTTTGGGAGGTCTGTGTTGTGCGCTGGCTTGTAAATGTATCCGGAATTTCCGCGGTGGCAGCCGGAGCCATGATTCACGCCGGGGCCACCGTGGTGGATTCCTTGCCTCACGGCTCGTTCTTCCATGCGACGGGCGGTGCGGCCGATATGAGTATTAAAGAGAGAATCCGGCTGATTCCTTACGAGGCCTGCGTGGGTCATACCAGTACCATCGTGGCCACCATTTTGTATCTGCTTGTGTGAAAATAAGAATTAGGAACCCTAAGAATTGGCGAACATAGTTGGCAACCGGAAAATCTATTTTTGTAAGAAAAGAGCGGCTTCCTGGGGCTCCGTCACATAACCGATGATGGCGGCGGCAGGAAGCCCGTCAGCTGCAGCAACGGGTAGTCCGCAAGTCAAGGTACTTTGCGCGTTTAATTCCGCAAGGCAAGCATCCGCTTCTTCCTTGGGCAGGGCAATCAGGAGTCCGCCGCTGGTCTGGGGATCATAGCAGATATCCAGCATGGCGCGGGAAACATCTCCCAGGACTTTGACTCCGGAAGCGGCATATTCCCGGTTGCGGTAGGCACCTGCGGGAATGAATCCCATTTCCGCCAATTCATAGCATTCCGGATGAAAGGGAATCCGGTCGGCCTGCAGATGAATGCTGCAGCCGCTTCCCTGGGCCATTTCGAAGCTATGTCCCAATAATCCAAAGCCGGTAATGTCCGTACAGCTATGTACGGAAAAGCGCACCATGATGTCTCTGGCAGCCTTGTTTAAGGTCGTCATTTGTCGATAAATGCGTTCCAGTACCGAGGTTTCCACCAGCTCTGCCTTGGCAGCGGTGGTGAGAATCCCGATTCCCAGAGGTTTGGTGAGAATCAATACGTCTCCTGGCCGGGCATTGCTGTTGGTCAATACCCTGTCGGGAGGGACAAAACCGGAAACCGCCAGCCCGTAGATGGGTTCTGCCCCGTGGATGGTGTGCCCTCCGGTGATGATGGCCCCTGTCTCATAAACTTTTGAGTAGCCGCCGCGCAGAATTTCCTGCACGGCGGTTTGTTCCATATCCTCGGGAATACATAAGATGTTCAGCGCCAGTTTGGGTTCCCCGCCCATGGAATAAATATCGCTCAGGGCGTTGGCGGCGGCAATTTGTCCATATAAAAAGGGATCGTCCACAATCGGGGGAAAGAAATCCGTGGTCTGCACCAGGGCGGTATCTTTGTCCAGGACATAGACGCTGGCGTCGTCGCTTTTGTCATAGCCCACGATCAGGCGAGGATCGTAATGGGTCTGAAATCCCTCCAGCATCTTAACCAGGGTCCCGGCACCTACCTTTGCGCCGCAGCCCGCGCACTTTGCTAATTTAGTCAGTTTCACCGCTGTTTCCATGAATCGCCTTTCTAGCTGTTGTCAGCCCGGTATAATGTCTGATAGCCCTCGGCGGTAATTTTCACGATTTGCTCCATTTCATCCGAGGGTGTGTTCAGAGGGGGGACGGAGCAGCGAACACAAGTGCCGCAGCTGCTGCTTAAATTGCGGGGAACCGGCATCAGAATCGCGGGATGACCGGCTTTTTCCCACTCTTTTTTGAAACGGATCGCCCCGAAATGGGAGAAAAAAGTAACGATGTAATTCATAAGGCGCTCTTTGTCATGGTCAGGACATATTCTCCCTCCTGCTCTTTCACGGTGACCAGATAGCCCTGGTGTTGGGCGTAGCGTGTTACATTTTCCCTGGAAACGGGGTTGTCTACCACCATTTCATATGTTTTTTCCTGACTCATCATCGCCTTGCGGATCATGATCACAGGTTCCGGGCAGGAAAGCCCTCTTGCATCCAATTGTTTGATTGTATTTTTCATAGTATCCTCATTTCTGTGCCTGTCCGGCGCATTGCATCGAGAGAGGGCCGACACGGCACGTCTTGTTTCCGCTGCCCGGGGCATTGTATCAAAAGAACCGGTATCGGCATTGTTCCGTCGTTTTTGCATAGATCGTACGTTTTTTGCATCAGAGAACGTCAGCCTTGCTTCTTTGGAACAAAGGTATTGACACAGGCGATGAGACACACTACCGCAAGGCCGATTACCACGGCGGCCTTGCCGGCAGTGGTGGGGCCGCCGGCGCTGGAGGCCAGACCAAAATTGTGGGCGAAAGCGCCTCCCGCCAACAATCCCAATACGGTCACGGCGCTGTCCGTATTGCCCTCGCCGGATAGAATCAACTGCCGCAGGGGACAACCGCCCAGCAGAACGCAGCCAAAGCCCGCCAACAGCATTCCCAAAGCGTTCCATAAGCCATCCGTATGGGATAGGGGTTGCCCGGTAAAACCGGGATTCCAGAAGGAAGCCAGGAGATTGCAGACGAAAGCGCTGACCAGAATGGCCGCAAACCCAAGCAGCATCGTCCATTCCCGGAACAGTACAAAATCACGGATACCCGCCACCATGCAAAGGCGTGTGCGCTGTGCCAGCGCGCCCAGAATGAGGCCGGCGCACAGACTGATCAGCAAGGGGGCATGGTTTCCGCCAGGGCCGGCGCCGGCTTCCGTGAAATGAAGAAGGGCCGGCGCCGTCACCAACAGAACCAGAAGAAGCACTTCTATTATGGGAAGCACGGTTCCTTCCGGAAAAGACTGTTTATATGTGCGCTTTAGCGAATAACCGTGATTGAGGAAAAAGATGCCGCAGAGAATTCCCATTACGAAGCCTGCCAGTCCCCAAAGGGCATTGCCGTCCCCGCCCGCCAGGCGCAGAACCATTCGCAGGGGACAGCCCAAAAACATCAGACAGCCGATCGCTACAAAAAAACCCAGTACAAATCGGGTCATCGGACTGCTGCCGCCCCGGGCCGCGAATTCCTTTCGCCCCAGAGCCATGAAAAAGCTTCCCAGAATCAATCCGATGATTTCCGGCCGGAGATACTGAACCGCGGCTGTCTGATGCAGACCAAGCGCGCCCGCGGTATCCCGCAGAAAGCAGGCAATGCAGAAGCCCATATTGGCAGGATTGCCAAAGAAAACCAAAAGTACCGATACGATGCCGACCAATGCACCCACTCCGGCGATGAGAAAACGTTCTTTTTTAGATGAAGTCATAAGCGTACCCCGCAATTCGTCAGATTCTGTCACTTGCAAACGATTTTTGACATAAGGCCAGTATAACACCTTAAAGAAAACTTCACAAGTCCGGATTTTTAAATCCATACTTGCCTTTTGACCGGAAAGGATCGTATACTATAATTAGTTTTGGACTTTTGGAAAGGAAGTGATTGTTTTGGCAGGCGTAACGACAGAATCCGACTGTCCTCTGCATAAGATTTACTTTGATAATGCCGCAACCACTTTTCCCAAACCGGAATGTGTGCCGGAGGCGGTTCTGCATTATATGCTTCATCAGGGCAGCAATATCAACCGGGGCTGTTATTCCAGCGCCTATGCCGCGGAGGAAATGGTTTATGAGACCAGGGAGCTTCTTCGCGGTTTTTTTCAAGGACCTGACAGCCGCAATGTGATTTTTGCCAAAAATGTGACGGAGAGTCTGAATGTGCTGCTGAAAGGGTTTTTACGCCCCGGGGATCATGTTCTGGTTTCGTCTCTGGAGCATAACGCGGTCATGAGACCCTTGCGGCAGTTGGAAGAGTGGGGATGCGGTTTTACCCGGGTGCCTTGTGACCGGGAGGGAGGGCTTTTGTTGGAGGCGCTGGAAAGCTGCCTGACTCCCAAGACCAGATTGGTGGTGATGACTCATGCCAGCAATGTCAGCGGGGAAGTGCTGCCTCTGGCAGAGGTGGGGGCCTTTTGCCAGGCCCATGGACTTCGGTTTTTTGTGGATTGTGCCCAGACGGCGGGGGTTCTTCCGGTTTCCATGACGCAATTGCAGGCAGATGCCCTGGCCTTCACGGGTCATAAGGGTCTGATGGGGCCTCAGGGAATCGGGGGATTTCTATTGACGGAGGAATTGTCCAGGCAGCTTACGCCCCTTTTGTCCGGAGGTACCGGAAGCCTGAGTCATGAGGAGCGGATGCCGGATTTCCTGCCGGACCGTTTGGAAGCGGGAACGCTGAATCTGCCAGGAATTGCGGGGCTGCGGGCAGGATTGTTGTGGCTGGAACAAAAGGGCTTGTCTTCCATTCAGGAATGGGAGCTGGAGCTGACGAGGCAATTGCTTGAGGGGCTGAAGCCATTGGAGCAAAAGGGATTGGTCCGCGTTTTGGGCAGAAAAACCCTTACGGAGAATCGAGTGGGAATCGTGTCGTTTCAGACTCTTTCCCGGGATATGGCGGAGGTGGCTTACCGTTTGGATACGGAATATGGGGTTCAGACACGGGTGGGACTGCACTGTGCGCCGGCGGCCCATAGGGCTCTGGGAAGTTATCCGGAGGGTGCCATCCGTTTTTCCTTTGGATGGGAGAATACGCCGGAGCAGGTGGAATTTTCCTTGGAGGCCCTGCGCAATATTCTTTTGTAACCAATGAACTTTTTGCGATTCTGATCTGCAAGAACATGACGAGGAACGGAGAAACCGGAGTGGAATGGCGCTGAAAGGCGTTGAAAGGCGCAAGCTTATGGAAATGCTTGCAAATTATATTTAGATGAAATATACTAGAGATGATTTATAATAACTTGCTTTGGGAGGAATGAATATGAGATACCATGATAATCGAGTAGATGGGATTCAGATCGCGTATATTGGCGGAGGGTCCAGAGGCTGGGCCTGGTCCTTTATGACGGATCTGGCCATGGAGGAACAGTTGTCTGGCACGGTTCGCTTGTATGATATCGATGTAGAGGCGGCCAGAGCCAATGAGATCATTGGCAATGCACTGAGTAGGCGGGCTGATGTGGCAGGCAAGTGGGACTACCGCACGGTGGAAACTCTGGAGGAGGCCTTGACGGGAGTGGATTTTGTGGTGATTTCCATTTTGCCCAAGACCTTTGACGAAATGGAAGTGGATGTGCATATGCCGGAGCGGCTGGGCATTTATCAGTCGGTAGGCGATACCGCCGGACCTGGGGGCATGATGCGGGCGCTGCGCACGATTCCCATGTTCGTGGAATTTGCGGAGGGGATTCAAAAATATTGTCCGAAGGCCTGGATCATTAATTATACCAATCCCATGTCCCTGTGCGTGAAGACCTTGTACCATGTATTTCCTGAGATCAAGGCTTTTGGATGCTGTCATGAGGTGTTTGGCACGCAAAAGGTCCTGGCGGGAATTTTGGAAAAGGAAATGGGCTGGGAGGAGGATTCCGTTGCCAGGCAGGATATCCAGGTCAACGTGCTGGGGATTAATCATTTTACCTGGTTTGATTACGCCAGCTATAAGGGAATCGATCTTTTCCCGGTATATCGGAAGTTTATTGAGGCCAATTTTGAAAAGGGCTATGAAAAGGTGGACAATAGCTGGGCCAATTCCAGCTTTGCCTGCGCCCATCGGGTAAAGATGGATCTGTTCCTGCGTTATGGCCTGATTGCTGCCGCCGGAGACCGTCATCTGGCGGAGTTCATGCCTGGGGAGGTGTATTTAAAGGATCCTGAGACGGTGAAAAGCTGGAAGTTTGGTTTGACTCCCGTCTCCTGGAGGAAGAATCAGCTTAAGGAACGGTTGGAGCGTTCCCGCAGACTTTTGTCCGGGGAAGAGCAGATTGAACTGAAAGCCACGGGAGAAGAGGGAATTCAGCTGATGAAGGCGCTCTGTGGACTGCGGAGATTGGTCAGCAATGTGAATATCCCCAATACCGGGAGACAGATCGGGAATTTGCCGGAAAGCGCCGTGGTGGAGACCAATGCGGTGTTTGAAAGGGATGCCATTCGTCCGGTGCTGGCGGGGAAGATTCCAGAAAACGTGTTGGAATTGATGATGCCTCATGTGAGGAACCATGAGAGGATTCTGGAAGCGGCTCTGAGTGGGAATCGGGAACTGGTTGTAGAGGCGTTTTTGGAGGATCCGCTGGTCAAGGGGAGAGCCTCAGAGGAGGAAGTTCGAAAGCTGGTCCAGGATATGATGGAAGCAACATTGTAATGATTCTTTGGCGCAAAGGGGCTGCCGGTTCGTCTATTTCCGGGCAGCCCCTTTTCTATTTGGTATTTGGATTATGCAGGAAGCTGTAGTTCTTCAGTGAGAGTGCATATTTCATCGATCATGGCACCGATTTTGGAGATCGTGTCCAAAAGAGGGGCGTCAGTGGTAATGTCCACACCCGCCGTTTTGGCCAGCTGGACGGGAGTTTGGGTGCCGCCTGCGGCGAGAACGCGTTTCCAGTCATCTACGGCGGTCTGGCCCTCTTTTTCAATGCGGTCACAGACTTGGGTGGCTATGGTGAGGCCGGCACTGTAGGTGTAGGAGTAAAGGCCCATGTAATAATGGGGCTGGCGCATCCAGGTCAGTTCGGCGCCGTCGGTCAGTTCCACGGCATCTCCCCAGAACTTGGTGAGGGTCTCTTTCATAATGCGGTTCAGGGTGTCTGTCTGTACGCTGCCGCCGGCATCGATGATCCGGTAAACTTCCCGTTGATAAGCGGCTTCCAGAAGATGGGTTACGAAATTATGGTAATAGGTATGTCCGATCATGGAGCTGAGGACCCAGCGGCGAAAGCGCTTGTCGGGATTGGTTTTCAGCAGATAGTGCGCCATGATCAGTTCGTTCATGGTGGAAGGGGCTTCCACGAAGTAGGTGGAAACATCGGTATCAAAAATGGACTGGGCCGCGTTGCAGATTCTAAAATGGCCGGCGTGGCCCAGTTCGTGGGCCAGGGTGAAAACATCGGACATCCGCTCGTTCCAATTCAAAAGAATGAAAGAATGGCTGCCGTAAGGGCTGGCGCAGAAGCCGCCCGTGGATTTTCCCTGGTTTTTGGCAAAGTCCACCCAGCGATCCCGATATGCTTCCCGAATCATTTCCTGATATTCCGGGCCCAGAATGGATAATCCCTCTTCGATGTATTTTTTGGATTCTTCGATGGTCACTTTGGGATCATAACCTGGATCCACCGGGAGCTTCAAGTCCGCAAACGTCATTTTCTCCAGACCGTGGATCTTTTGGAGAAGACGGGCATATTTGCGCATATGAGGGGCCAGTTTTTCCATGATCAGGTCGATCTGACGATGATAGAGGGAGATGTCCGCCTTTTGGGAATAGAGCAGACTCTCAAAGACGGAGGAAAAGCCCCGCAGGGTTGCCATGGTCTTTTCCGTCTGAACCTGTGCCTGATATGCCGCGGCGGTCACATTGGCGTATTCCCGGATTTTGTCGGAAAAAGCGCGAAAGGCCGTACGGCGTACTTCGGTACGGGAGTCATATTCATAATCATCTTCAAACAGAGAATAGCCCAGGGGATATTCCTGCCCGTTCACGGTAAAAGACGGGAAACGCATATCCGCCAGTTTTGCCATGTTGTAGACTTGATATGGGGTATTGAACGTATTGTTTAAAGAAGCCAGGATACGTTCCGTCTCCGAAGATAAGCGGTGGGGCTTCCAACGCAAGAGGTCCGCCAGATAGAGATGATTTTCCGCGGACTGCTCCATGGCGGCTTCCAGAACGGCAGGATCCTGTTCCATCAGCTCGCTGACGATAAGGCTGTTGCGGCTGGATATTTCCGACAGCTTCAGGTTGATACGGTCATTGCGCTCCTGGTTGTGGGAATTATAATAATCCACGGACACTGCCAGATCAGTGTAATGGGAAACCAGTGTAGTCAGGCCGAAGAGCCTGCGCATCTCGTCGAGACAGGCATTGATGGTTTCCGGCGTGTGCAGTCGTCCGTGATAACGCGTGACAAGTTCCTTGCTTAAGGTTTCCATTTCATCGGCAGCCTTATACATTTCCTCTTCCGAGGCATAAATGGCGGATAAGTCCCAAGTCAATTCTTCCGGAACTTCATTTCGCATGGAAAGTTTCATGGCAATCCTCCTTCGTGGTTAATTATGGGAACCATCGTTCGCCCGGCTTTGGAAACAGCGCGGAGAGAACTGTAATTTCCAAGCTGCGCCGGTCCGTTTCCCCTGGCGGCATCCCTTTTCCTTGTATGCCTTTAGTATAATGGATGGGAAGAAAAAAGGCAAGAGGCGGTTCCCATATCAGGCGTGAAATGCTTGACAGACTCTCCTATTCATGATAAAGTTTATCAATAAGTCCCATGGGGGAGTAGCGAGCGTACATCGTAACAAGTCAACATACTGGCTTTCGGGCCTGGCTTGTTTTAAATTGCGAGACTCATGTATAACTGTGAAGCTATACATGGAGTCTGTAAACTGGCGGATAGGCATCCAAGTATAGCGGCTTTGCCGTACTTGGATGTTTTTTATGTCAGGGCGGTATGGAAGTACGGAATTCATGGTCCGGATCACCGGGATACAGGGAGCGCGGGATTTGCGGTCTGTGTGACAGCGGTATTTAACGTGCAGAATCCGTTTTTTTAAGGAGGACGAGAGAAAAGATGAGCTGGTACGTGGTATTTTTCCTCAATAGTTTTATGTTGGGCGTGGGACTGGCCATGGACGCCTTTTCGGTATCACTGGCCAATGGTCTGCATGATCCGTGCATGAAGCGGTCTAAAATGTGGGTGATCGCGGGTTCGTTCGCTCTCTTTCAGGCGCTCATGCCGCTGATCGGCTGGATATGCGTACATACCATTCTGCAGCATCTGCGGGCTTTTGAGAAATGGATTCCCTGGATCGCGCTGGCGCTTCTGGTCTATATCGGGGGAAAGATGTTGCTGGAGGGAATCCGGAATAAGGAAGAAGAGGAAACCGCGTCAAAGCTGGGGCCTGGGGTGCTGCTGCTTCAAAGCGTCGCTACCTCCATCGATGCCTTATCCGTGGGATTCACCATCGCGGAATATGGTTTTGTCATGGCTTTTGTCTGTGCCATGATCGTTTCCGTGGTGACGTTTTTCATCTGTATGGCAGGTCTGATGATCGGAAAAAGGTTCGGAACGAAGCTTTCCAATAAGGCTACGATTCTGGGTGGGATCATCCTGATTTTGATTGGGCTGGAGATTTTTATTACGGGAATTGGCTGAGAGAAAAAAGTTCCCGCTGCCTTGACAAGGATATAAGACTATAATATTATCATATATAATACTATAGTCTTATGGGAGGGAGCGGGATGGATAAGAAGCTTTTTGATTCGGAATTAAAGGTTATGGGGGTGCTTTGGAACGAAGGGGATTGTACCGCCCGGCATATTGCCGGGGTGCTGACGGGGGAATATGGCTGGAACGTCAACACGACTTATACTTTGATCAAGCGTTGTATAAAAAAAGGCGCGATTCAGCGTACGGAGCCTAATTTTATGTGTCATGCCCTCGTTCTCAAGGAAGAAGTGCAGGAAACGGAGACCAATGAACTGATCAACAAAATCTATGATGGCTCCGCCGGCAATCTGTTTGCGGCTCTTTTGGGCAGGAAGAAGCTTTCTGCCGATCAGATTGAGAGGCTTAAGAAGATTGTCGAGGAATGGGAGTGAGGTGGCGGGCATGAATTTGAAAATCGCGGTCTGTGACGATGATTCGTCCCAACGCAGTTACCTGGCCGGGATCTTAAGCCGTTGGGTGGAGCGGAATCATCATCTGATCGAGGTGAAGCAATATGCTGACGCAAAGCAGTTTTTTTTCGATTATGACGAGGAGAAGGATTTTGACATCCTGCTTCTCGATATTGAGATGCCCGGGGGAAACGGGATTGAGGTGGCAAGACGAGTGCGTCGGGAAAATACCGCCGTGCAGATCATTTTCATTACGGGATATTACGAATATTTCAGCGACGGCTTTGATGTGTCCGCGCTGCATTATCTGATCAAACCCGTGGATGAGAGAAAGCTGTGTACGGTGCTGGACAGGGCGGCAGACAATCTCGGTTACCGTCAGCGGTCCGTGCTGGTTTCCACGCCGGAGGAAGAGGTCAAGGTTTCCCTGGCGGATATTTGTTATCTGGAAGCGGAAAATGTTTATGTAAACGTACACACTGTCCGGGGCGTTTATCGCACAAGAAGCTCTCTGGCCAAGTTTATCACTCAGCTGGACAATACCTTTGTTAAGGTACACCGCTCTTATGTGGTCGCGTTGAACTATGTGCGAAAGATTTCCAGGAGCGAAATCACC
Source organism: uncultured Acetatifactor sp. (assembly GCA_947625255.1). Classification (GTDB taxonomy): domain Bacteria; phylum Bacillota; class Clostridia; order Lachnospirales; family Lachnospiraceae; genus Acetatifactor. The sequence goes on from CANQNT010000009.1 coordinate 75,310, forward strand.
ATGCAAAACGGGGAAACCATTCCCATCAGCCGCGGAATGTATGACGCGGTGCATGACGCATTGATCAAGTACCTATAGGGAGGCCTGTATGTTGTTGTTGGACAAGCTGCTGGAAAAGAAGCTCGCCTCTTATGAAAAGGAGCTCCTGCAGAAGTATTATGCCGAAGTGGAAAATATGTACGACAAGATGCGGGGATGGAGGCATGACTACCGCCATCACATTCAAACCATGAAGGTACACATGGTAAACGGCGAATACGATGAAATCGGCCGATATCTGGATATGTTGGATGATGACCTGACCAATGTGGAAACGGTGATCAGGACCGGCAACCGTATGGCGGATGCCATCCTGAACAGCAAGCTGTCCCTGGCCGCGCAAAAGGAGATTCGGGTCAAGGCGGAGGCCCAGATTCCCGTGTCGCTGTCGGTTTCGGAGTTGGATCTGTGTATCGTGATCGGCAATCTTCTGGACAATGCCATGGATGCCTGCATGGAACTGCCGCCGGCCGAGCGGCTGATACGCGTTTACATGGAGATGAAAGGAAATTACTTGTATCTGGCCCTGACCAATACCGCGGCAGGAGAGAAAAAGAAAACTTTTCACACTACAAAGGGATCGGGACATGGCTTTGGCATTGCAAGAGTGGACGCGGTGGTCAAAAAGTACGGCGGATATGTGAAAAGGGCTTCTGAGGACGGCGCGTTTTCCACGGAGGTCTTGCTGCCTATGTGATGATGCGTTCCATAGAGTGTGACACCCCATGGGAAATCAACCATAGTTAGAGATATCCCAGGGGTAAATATATGCCATGGATTCCATGGCGGATATAGAAAGGTGCAATTGACAACAAATTTTCCACATTTGGCATCAAATTGCGCTTTTTTCTTTTGGGCGCGGTAGGATGGGTTTGGGAGGTGGCGATATGAGAACGAAATCAGGAACAAAAACAGAAGCAATCAACAAAGTAAGGTTTAAAACGGGCAAAAGAAAATATTCCCGCATTGGATCCATCCTGTGGGCCTTAAGGAAGCTTTGGCGCCTGGACCCTCATTTTATCTTTTTCATTTTTTTTGCGGTCCCCTTTGCCATAGTATTTCCGCTGGCCACGTCTTATTTTTCCAAGGTTTTGCTGGACGCGCTGGGGCGTGGCGCTTCCTTTGCGGAGCTGGCCGGGATCGTACTCTGCTTCACTGTCGGGCTTGTCCTGTTGGATATCTTAAGGGCGTTTATGAACACGCGGTGTACGGCGAGAAATTATTATCCTACCTGCGTTTATATTACGGAAATGATGGCGTTGCTTTATGCTGGCATGGATTATGAGAATACGGAAAAGCAGGACTTTCAGAAGATTGCCCACTATGCGATCCGGAACGCGGGCAGCGGAGATTGTTCGTTGGAATTTGTCTGGCGGGATCTTTCCGGTTTTTTGGTGGCCCTGGTTGGTATTGGTACTTATGGATCGTTGTTGGGCGCGTTAGATCCGCTTCTTTTCACGGTCGTTCTGCTTGTCTCTTTCCTGTCGTATTTTGCGACCCGTTGGCAGCCCAGGTATTATGAGAAACACAAGCATGAATTTGAAAAGGAATCAAGAAAGCTTGGTTATCTCAAGGGACTTTCCGGTGATTTTGCCGTGTCCAAGGATATTAAGCTTTACGGGATGGAACCGTGGCTGGATGTCATGGTGGAGGATTATCAGGGCTATCTGCGGATGTGGGAGAAAAAATGCAGTCTGAGGGGGCTTCTGGCTTCCATTCTTGCCGGCCTCTTAAGTTTTGTTCAGAATGGGGCGGCCTATATCGTCCTGATCGGAAGCTTGCTGCAGGGCAGGATGACGGTCGGCGACTTTGTTTTCTACTTCGGCCTTGTGGGCAGTATCGCCGGGTTCTTGCGGGGAATCCTTGTAAATATGGCGAAATTGAGCACCCGCGCTGAGCAAATCAATTATTATCGCGATTTTTATTCTTATCCTAACAAAAGAAATTATGGGAAAGGCTGTACGCTTCCCCGGGGAAAGGTGAAGATTGAACTGAGGGATGTGTGGTATCGCTATGACGGGGCACAAGAGGATACCTTAAAAGGAATTAACCTGACCATTGAGGAAGGGGAAAGCCTTGCGTTGGTGGGGCAGAACGGAGCCGGCAAAACCACTTTGATCAAATTAATTTGTGGATTTTATCAGCCTACAAGGGGAGAGATTCTTGTCAACGGCCGCACGATCGAGGAGTATAACATCAACGAGTATTATTCGATGATTTCCGCGGTGTTTCAGGAAATCAAGCCGGTGGCGTTTCCTATCTTTGAATTTGTGGCCAGCTCAGACCTGACAAGGGAAAATGCGCGGGAAGAAGCGATTCAGGCCATGAAAAAGGCGGGAATCTGGGAGAAGATTGAGAGCCTGGAGCATGGAATGGACACGCACCTGATGAAAGGGATCTATGACGACGGAGTGGATTTATCCGGCGGAGAGATGCAGAAGCTGGTGCTGGCCCGCGCCATCTATAAGGACGGCGGCATCCTGATCCTCGATGAACCCACGGCGGCCCTTGATCCGATCGCGGAGAACAATCTGTATCTTCAGTATCGGGCTTTGACCAGGGATAAAACCTCGATTTATATTTCCCACCGCTTTGCCTCCACACGGTTTTGCGACAGGATTCTCCTATTGGAAAATGGTTGTATCACGGAAAGCGGGACTCATGACGAGCTGATGGCCAGGAATGGTCGGTATGCTTATCTGTTTGGCGTACAGGCACAATATTACAAGGAGGGCGAAGCATATGCGTAAGGAAAACATCACTTGGCGATCCTTGAAGCGTTACCATGGTTATAATAAGAAATATTTCCCGCTGCGGTTTTTGCAGATCGTTTTTCAGAATTTTTCTCCTTATTTTAATCTGTGGATGTCCGCGGAGATAGTAACACATCTTTCTCAGGGAATGCTCTTTCAGGGAGAGGCCACCCCGGGAAAAAGCGGAGATCAGGTTTTTGTGCTTGTTGTGGCTGCTTTGGCTGGAAATCTGTTGATTCACCTGATGGATGCGGCTCTCGGCAGGGCCGTGGAAATAGAGCTGAAAGTTCTGGAAGACCGGGAAAGCGCGGCATTCACCCATAAGACACTTTCTTTGGACTATGATAAGCTGGAAAATGCGGATGTCAGGATGCTTCGCCGTAGAATTGAGGAAAACAGTTATATTAATTCCTATGGCGTCAAAGCAATGCGGATCGGGATTGAGGGGATGTTCGGCTGCCTGATCAATCTGGCCTTTGCCGTGGCTCTGTTTGCCGAAATGGTGTCCGCCGTCCTTAAAGCAGGGTTTCAGGTCGTACCGATTCTGTTGTTGATCGGTATGGTCGCTTTCACCGTGATTTCGATTTTTTACAATCATTTTACGCAAATGAAGTCCGCCGAAGCAGATTATCGGATCGGGGAATTTATGCTCCAGGAAAACCGGCTTTCAGAGGGGCTTACGTCCAATGGATTGGATGCGCGTATCTACCGGCAGCAGGAAATCATCACGAAACTGGATAACAAAATGAACGAAGAGCATTTTCGTTTATTTTCCTGGGCATGGGGAAGGGCCATGCTTTTTACGACACCCTATATCTTGTTATCCGAAATTCCGAAAATCTGCGCGTATTTAATCGTATGCCTTTATTGCTCGAAAGGGTTTTTCCCCGTGGGCAGCGTGATCAAATATGTGGGATATCTGAATCGGGTGACGGGAGCCGTTCTGGATTTGTTCTCCAATATATCTGAATTAAAAAACAACGAGCGGTTTCTGGTTCCTTATTTGGAATATTTTGATCTTCCCAACGAGATGTACCAGGGCTCTCTGGCAGTGGAAAAGCGCAGCGACAAGAAGTTTGAGATCGAGTTTAAGGATGTCAGTTTCCGGTATGCCGGGGCCCGGGAGGAGGCGCTGAAGCATATCAATCTCAGCTTAAAAGTCGGGGAACGACTGGCCGTAGTGGGGAGGAACGGCAGTGGAAAGACCACGTTTATCAAATTGCTTTGTCGGCTTTATGACCCTACGGAGGGCGAGATTCGGATGAATGATTTTAATATCCGCAAGTACGATTATCGGGAATATCTGGATCTGTTTTCGGTGGTTTTTCAGGACTATACGCTTCTCGCCCTGCCCTTGGGCAACAATATTGCCTGCGCGCGGCGTTGGGATACGGCAAAGGCGGAGCGGCTGATCGAGGAAGTGGGGTTTGGAAAACGGTATGAGGAGATGCCGGAGAAGTTGGAAACGCCGCTTTATAAGAAGTTCGATGAGGACGGGGTAAACCTCTCAGGCGGTGAAGCGCAGAAAATCGCCCTTGCCAGAGCCTTGTACCGGGATGCGCCGTTTATCATTCTTGACGAGCCCACGGCGGCCCTGGATCCTCTTGCGGAAGCGGAGATTTACTCTAAGTTTGACAGCATCGTGGGAGATAAGACCGCGATTTACATCAGCCACAGACTGTCTTCCTGCCAATTTTGCGACAAAATCGCCGTATTTGACCAGGGACAAATCGTGCAGGTAGGAACCCATGAAGAATTGCTGGCCGACAAGGATGGAAAATACTACGAACTCTGGAACGCCCAGGCACAGTATTATGTAAATCGGGCTTAGAGATCTTGTGTTTTCCTTTGGAGGATATAGCAATTACAAGTCTTGCATCTGAAAATAGGATATGTTAATATGAAGCATAAGAAGCGGATTTTAGGGGCGCGGATCAGAAGGAATCTGGTGAATGCGCCCCTCCTTTTTAGGAGGAAATAAAATGAATGCGAATCGGATTGCGATCCCGGCCATCTTAAAGGTGGGGAGGGGGACTCTGCGGGAGCTGGGAGGTTATTTGCGGGACGGCGGCTTTGGACAGGTGGTAATATACTTTGGCAACGGATTAATCGACCTTTTTGGGACGCAGGTTATGGAATCGCTGCGGAAGGAGGGAATTTCCGTATTAGAGTATCGGGAACTGGATACGGTGGATATTGACGATATCATCAATTTGTCCCTGATTTTGCCCAGCCGGACCCAGGCCATCATCTCCATCGGAGGCGGCAAGGTGATCGATGCGGGAAAATATGCGGCGTTTTTAAAAAATCTGCCGTTCATCAGTGTTCCCACTTCCAGCTCCAGCGATGGCTTCTCCAGCGCCAGCGCTTCTTTGATGGTGCATGGCCGACGCAGCTCCATGCCGGCCAAGCTGGCTTACGGCATCGTGGTGGATACGGAGGTCATTCGGACGGCTCCGGAGAAGTTTATTTATTCCGGCATCGGGGATATGCTGTCCAAGATCACGGCCCTTTATGACTGGATTTTCGAGGCGGAACGGGGATACGGGGAATTAAATGATTTTGCGGTGATGATCGCCAAGAAAGCCGTGAACAGTTTTGTAAGAACGCCCTATCAAAGCATCAAGGACGAGCTGTTCCTGAAAGAGTTGGTGGATTCTCTGGCCATGAGCGGCATCGCCAATGAGATCGCGGGGAGCAGCGCGCCTACCAGCGGCAGTGAGCATCTGATCTCCCACGCATTGGACAAATTTTTGGAGGTGCCCCAGCTCCACGGGATCCAGGTGGGGATTGCCACTTACATCATGAGCAAGGTTCAGGATCATCGTTATATACGGGTCAATACGGTGCTGACGGAGACTGGTTTCTGGAACTATGCGGCGACCTTGAAGATGCGAAAGGAGGACTTTTTGCGGGCCATCGACATGGCGCCTTCCATGAAGCCCCATAGGCATACTTATTTGCATGAAGAGCAGTATCGGGAGATGGCCAAGACCCTGGTGCGCGAGGACCCGATTCTGAATGAAGTATTAGTCTGAACGGGATTGACCTGAATGGGATTGGCCGGAAAGGAGATAAGATGTATACAGAAAAGCAGCTGGAGAGAATGTTTGAAAAATTAAAGCGTTTGGAGGAAATGCTGGAGCCCAGGATGTTCCGGACAGTGGCTTCCATCCCCATGGGGACTTATCAGACGGATGGGCGCTATCATAGTGTTCCGGAGGATTCCTGCTTTACGCCCTGCGAGGAAGGAAAGGTCTTCGAGGGGGAGGGAATCTATTGTTGGATGAAAGGGGAATTCGTGGTTCCTCAGGAGCTGGCGGGAAAGACCTTGTTCGTTTACCCCAAGTCCAGGGGGTACGAGGGATTGCTTTGGGTGAACGGTAAGCCCTATGGCAATTTTGCCTCCAAGATGATCGTCAGCAGCCATGGCAATCATTATTGTGACATGCTTTGCCAAAATGCCCGGGCAGGGGAGCGTATTGAGATTGCCATTGAATATTATGCCAATCACTACATCAAGGGAACCCAGCCCTTTAAAATCGAGGCGCAGCCTTTTTATCGGATTCAATATCGTCATACGGATATCTGCGTCAAGGATGAGGAGCTGGCGGCTTTTTATTTTGATTTAAAAATCGCCAATCAAATGGTCAAGGTGCTGGATAAAGGGAGCTTCCGCAGGGCGGAATTCGTGCGGGCGCTGCTGCAGATACATAATCTGATTTCTTATGACATTGACAATGAGGAGCCGGAGGTTTTCCGGGAGCAGATGCGCCGTGCGGAGGAGATTCTGCAGGGCGTGCTGAAAGAGAAAAACGCTTCTTCGGCGCCCTATGCCGGCCTGATCGGTCATTCCCATATGGATACCGCCTGGCTGTGGCATCGCGGGGAGACGGAGAAAAAATGTGCCAGAACCTACGCCAATCAGATGAACCTGATGGATCAGTATCCGGATTATACGTTTGTGCAAAGCTCCGCCTATCACGGCGACATTATCCGCCGGATGTATCCAGACTTGTTCGAGGATATCAAAAAGCGGGTGGCGGAGGGCCGTTATGAGCCCAATGGGGGCGTCTGGATTGAATGCGACTGCAATATTCCCGCCGGAGAATATATGGTTCGCCAGTTTGTCTGGGGACAACGGTTTACCAGAGAACATTTTCAATACACCTCCGATGCGTTCTGGCTGCCGGACACCTTTGGCTACAGCGCCTCTCTGCCCCAGATTATGCGGGGCTGCCGCATCTCTTATTTCCTGACGACCAAGATCGCCTGGAATGACACCAATGTGTTCCCTTATGACACGTTTTATTGGAAAGGAATTGACGGCAGCAAGGTGCTGGTACATTTTAATCGCACTCATGTGTGGCCGGACCCCGTCAACCTTTCCGGCAATCTTCTGGAAAACGGCGATAATACCATCAAGGAGCGGGCGGTTTCCAATATGCGCCTGATTTCCTATGGTTTCGGTGACGGAGGCGGCGGTCCGGAGTTCGGAATGATCGAGATGGCACAGCGCCTGAAAGACGTGGAAGGAATGCCCAGAACCTCGCACACCACGGTAAGCCGGTTTATGCGGGAGTTGGAAAACGAGCTGGCGGAGCCCTCCACTTACAACGGCGAGTTGTATCTGGAGCTGCATCGGGGAACGCTGACCAATCAGCATCAGATCAAACGGAATAACAGAAAGGCGGAATTCGCCCTGCGCGATTTGGAATATCTGACGGTGCGCTCCGCCGTTGACAAGGGCGTGGAAGCGGACAGCACCCGGATCGATCCCTTGACCAGTGAAATGCTGATCAACCAGTTCCATGACATTTTGCCGGGAACTTGTATTCCCAGGGCCCATGACGAGGCGCTGCGGGCAGTTTCCCACATTATTCAAGAGGCCGGGAGGCAGAGCGCGGCCATTCTGGAGGGCGCCGTGGAATATGCCGCGGCAGCGCGTTTGGAAAGCGGGGGATTGACCGATTTTGCGGAACGCGACGCGGCAATTGACACCGGGAGGCGCACTATGACCGTGGTCAATACGCTTTCTTTCCCCAGAAACGATGTGATTTACCTGCCTTTCGAGGGTCTTTATGTGGAGGGAGATTATCCGCAGCAGGTCATTGAAGATCTGGATGGGGAGAGGAAACTGGCGGTATCCGGCGTGACCATTCCCGCCTTTGGCAGTACGGTACTGACGCTTGTCTCGAGGGAAGAGGTTCCCGCCGGGACTTCTTCGTTCCATGCCGATGGGAACGTATTGGAGACCCCGCTTTTGACGGCTCGGTTCCAGGAAAAAGGATATCTGGAGTCTTTGGTGGATCGCAGGTGCGGACGCGAACTGCGGGGAGAGGGCTATGCCCTGAATACGCTTCTGATGGCGGAGGAAGTATCTCTGGGATGGGACAATTGGGATTTGGACGCGGATTGTGAAAGCAAATTCCATGACAGCGCTGAACTATTGAATCGCCAGGTCGTGGCGGACGGGGCGGTGGAATATCGCATCCGTTCCCTCTACCGGCTGAGCGCCAAGTCCACCCTGGAGCAGGATATGATTTTCTATGCGGATTCCGCGGAGATCGTGTTTGAAACGAAAATTCATTGGCAGGATGAGCATCATTTCCTGAAAGCGGCCTTTGACACCAATATTCACACCGATTATGCCAGCCATGAGATTCAGTTCGGTTATCTTCGCAGGACGACCAACCGCAATACGACGATTGAAAAGGCCAGATTTGAGGTTTCCAACCATAAATACACGGATTTGTCGGAAACCCGTTATGGAGCGGCCGTTTTGAACGATTGTAAATACGGGATCAGCGTGAAAGATTCCCAGATGCGTCTTTCTCTGCACAAGGGAGGATGTATGCCGGATTATCGGGGAGACAAGGGAATCCATGAGTGTACCTACGCGTTCCTGCCCCACATGGGAAGCTTGTCCGCCCGGGAGGTGATTCGCCCGGCTTATCTGTTGAACGAGAAGCCGCTTCTGGTGTCCGGAAGTCTGCCCATGGAATCTTTCCTGGAATTGGACGGAGACCATGTCGTCATCGAAACCGTGAAGCCTATGGAGGAAAACGGAAAGGGCTTTATTCTCCGGCTGTATGAAGCGGAAGGTGCGGCGGATACGATGAAGCTGCGCTTCCACTTCCCGGTAAAAGGCATTGCCCTGACCAATATGCTGGAGGAAGTCACGGAAAAATACGAGCCGGCGCAGGAACTATCTCTGAACTTCCGGCCCTTTGAAATCAAGACATTGAGAGTGGAATATTAAGATGGGGCATCTGGGACCCATATCGTGTCAGTGCGGCAGCAGGAGATTTCCTAAAAGGTTTAGGACGAGAAAGGAAACTCCGCATAAGCACATGACCAGAATGGGATTCCATTTCCACTTGCGCAGCAGGAGAAAAGCTGCCGCAAACAATCCCAGGCCCAGCCAATTGACGTTTTCCAACGCTGCCGCGCTGCCGCCAAAGGCTACTGTCTGTAAAATAGACAGCCCCGCGGCGGCAATCAGCGCCACCACGGCGGGACGCAGGCTTGCCAGGACGCTTTGGAGGGCGGATAGCTTTTTATAACGATAGTAAATGAAAGCCAGCAGGGATACGATAAAACAGGAAGGCAGGATACAGCCAAAGGTGGCCACCGTCGCCCCCGCGAAGCCCGCAATGCGGATACCCACGAAAGTGGCGGAATTTACGGCGATGGGGCCGGGCGTCATTTCCGCGATGGTGATCAAATCCGTGAATTCATTCATGGTGAGCCATCCGTGCCGGGTGACTACCTGGCTTTGGATCAAAGGCATGGCCGCGTATCCGCCGCCGATGCTGAACATTCCCACCTGCAAAAAGCTCCAGAATAATTCAAAATAGATCATTTTCTTTCCCCCTTTTTGCGATTCCATACTTCTAACAAAATTCCTATTGCGGCAGCGGCCAGAATAATATAAATGACGTTGATTTCCAGGAAGAAAGTGGCGATAAAGGCGCAGACCATCACAATCAGATAAACAGGTCTGCGCTGCTGGATCACCTTGCCGCCCAATCCGCAGACTACGTCCAGAATGACCGCGGCCACCCCGGCCTGCATTCCTTTTAATACAAGTGCCACATAAGGATTGGCCGCGAAAGCAGTGTAAAAAAAGGATATGATACTCAGGATCAGCATGGGCGGAATGATGGTGCCGAGTACGGCGATTATCATACCGGGGAAGCCGGCAACGCGCCAACCCACCAGAATCGCGGCATTTACCGCGATGGCACCGGGAGAGGACTGGGCCAGTGCCGTCAGATCCAACATCTCATCCTCGTCGATCCAATGCAATTCATCGACGAATTTACGTTTCATAAATGTGATAATGACGAAGCCTCCTCCGAATGTAAAGGCGCTTATGTATAATGTACTGAAAAACAGCTTTGGAAGATTCTTTTTCCCTCCAATGGTTTCCATATCGGCAAAACCTCTTTTCTGCGTGGGATATGCGTTTATTATAAACCGAAAGCGGGATAGGTGCAAGACCGGATATTATGTTTCCCTGAAAGTGGCAGCATTCGACAAGCGGACGTAGGCGTTGTTCCCTTAGCGCAATGCTTGCGCTAAACCCAGCGGGAGGAGGAACTGTCCTGAGCGGTATTGGACGGGCCTTCGGCGTTCCCTGGCCTTTTCAGGTGACTTCGTCCTCCATGCTTCGTGTCAATCACTATTTCGTATGCAAGGGATTGCATTTCCTGGGGAAAAGACATATAATGTGTTTGACCGTGGCATAGACAAACTGTTACAATGCGACGGCCGTTTTATGGAGAAACGGTTTGGAGGAGAGTGACAAGAATGACTTTAAGAGAATTGCCGATCGGGAAAAAGGCAACGATTACTGCCGTGGGAGGCGAGGGAGCCTTGCGGCAGCATTTTTTGGATATGGGAGTGATCCCCGGAACGGATATTTTGCTGGTAAAATTCGCTCCTATGGGAGATCCCATGGAATTCATGATTCATGGCTATGAATTGACGCTGCTTAAGGCCGATGCGGAAAAAATTGAAATACAAAATGTCAGAGATCCGGATCGGGAAGAGGACGGCACGGACCGGAGAGGAAGCAAGCGCAAGGTGGAGCATCCCGGACTGGGAGAAGGCGGCAGGTACCATGTGAAAGCCACGGAGCATCCCCTGGCGGAGGGAGAGCTGTTGACCTTTGCCCTGGCGGGCAATCAGAATTGCGGGAAGACCACGCTTTTTAATCAGCTTACAGGTTCCAACCAACACGTTGGAAATTTCCCGGGAGTTACGGTGGATCGAAAGGACGGTGTGATCAAGGGGCATGAGAATACGTTGATTACGGACTTGCCGGGGATTTATTCCATGTCGCCTTATTCCAGTGAAGAAATCGTAACCAGGACGTTCGTGCTGGACGAGCATCCCAGAGGCATCATCAATATCGTGGACGCTTCCAATATTGAGCGGAATCTGTATCTGACCATGCAGCTCATGGAGTTGGATATTCCCATGGTATTGGCCCTTAATATGATGGATGAGGTTCGGGGAAACGGAGGCTCCATCCAGATTAACGAGATGGAGGGGATGCTGGGTATCCCGGTGGTGCCCATCTCCGCGGCGAAGAACGAGGGGATTAACGAGCTGGTGAATCATGCCATTCATGTGGCAAAGTATCAGGAACGCCCCGGCAGAATTGATTTTTGCAAGGAGGATAAAAACGGGGGCGCGGTACATAGATGTCTGCACGCCATCATGCACCTGATTGAGGATCATGCCCAAAAAGCCGGGATTCCGGTCCGTTTTGCGGCCAGTAAGCTGGCGGAGGGAGATTCGAGGATTCTAAGCCGTCTGGAACTGGACCAAAATGAAGAAGAGATGCTGGAGCATATCATCTGTCAGATGGAAAAGGAAAGCGGAATGGACCGGGCGGCAGCCATTGCGGATATGCGGTTTTCTTTTATCCGGGAAGTGTGTCAGGCTACGGTGATTAAGCCGAGAGAAAGCAAGGAACATGCCAGAAGCGTCATGATTGATAAGATTCTGACGGGAAAATATACGGCGATTCCCTGCTTCATCGGGATTATGGGACTGGTGTTTTGGCTGACGTTCAATGTGGTCGGCGCCTGGCTGCAGAACTTGATGGACATGGGGATTTCCTGGCTGGGAGATCTGGCGGACAGGGCGCTTACGGCGGCCAATGTGAATGAAGTGCTGCATTCCCTGATTATTGACGGAATTTTTAATGGCGTGGGCAGCGTGCTGAGCTTCCTGCCGGTGATCGTGGTGCTGTTCTTCTTTTTATCCCTGATGGAGGACAGTGGTTATATTGCCAGAGTGGCTTTCGTTATGGACAAGCTTCTCCGAAAGATCGGTCTTTCCGGGAGGAGCATCGTGCCCATGCTGGTGGGATTCGGATGTACGGTTCCGGGAGTCATGGCTACCAGGACGCTGCCTTCGGAGCGGGACCGGAAGATGACCATTCTGCTCACCCCTTTTATGAGCTGTTCGGCAAAGGTGCCGATTTACGGTTTTTTTACAGCGGTCTTTTTCCCCGGGCGGGGGGCGCTGATCATGATCGCGCTGTATGTGTTCGGAATTGCCCTGGGAATCGTCATGGCCCTGCTCATGAAAGGAACGCTCTTTCAAGGCGAGGCGGTGCCTTTCGTTATGGAGTTGCCCAATTATCGTATGCCTGGGGCCAAAAACGTGGGACATCTGCTTTGGGACAAAGCCAGGGATTTCCTTCAAAGAGCGTTCACGATCATTTTTATGGCGACGATCGTGATCTGGTTCCTGCAGACCTTTGATTTCCGGCTGAACCTCGTGGGGGATTCCCAAAACAGTATGCTGGCCAGTATTGCGGGACTGATTGCCCCCGTTCTGGCGCCTTTGGGACTGGGAGACTGGAGAATTTCAACCGCTTTGATCACGGGATTCCTGGCGAAAGAGAGCGTGGCTTCCACCTTGTCCGTGCTTTTTGGAACTACGGAAGCCTTGTTGGGAGCCATTACGCCCCATGCAACGGCAAGTCTGCTGGTGTTCTGTTTGCTTTATACTCCCTGTGTGGCGGCAATCGCCTCGGTCAAACGGGAGCTTGGCGGGAAATGGGCGATGGGCGTCGTGCTGGGACAGTGCGTGATCGCCTGGGCGGCGGCATTTCTGGTACGGATCGTGGGACTCTTGTTCGGGTTGGTTTAAAGCTAAAATTCAGTCTCGGCCCCGAAGCGACGGAAGGCACGTACCGCGGCCTTGAGAATGGCGCGGAGAGAACTGTAACACAGTTTGATATAGTCAAGGCATGGTTTTGTCATGCCTTGACGTTTTTTTAAGGGTGTGGTAAGATTTAGGTATCTGGAATGGGTTTCCTGAGGAGGTCGAGATGGGAGTTTTTTGGAACGGTGGATTTGAGATGATGTTTTTTCTTGTGTTTTTCCTGATATTGGGATGCTTTGTTTTTGTGATCATCCGGGGACTCGCGCAATGGAATAAGAATAATCATTCGCCAAGGCTTACCGTGGAGGCGACTGTGGCGGCGAAGAGGATCCGTGTTACCCCGCATACCAATAATATCGGGAACGGAGCAATGTCCACATCTTATTATGTCACGTTTCAGGTGGAGAGCGGGGATCGGATGGAGTTTTCCGTAAATGGCCGTGAATATGGGATGCTGGCGGAAAGAGATTATGGGAAACTGACATTTCAGGGGACGCGGTATCTGGGCTTTGAGCGGATATCGTGAGGACGATGGATAAGGCCTTAAGAATGGCGGATAATGGGAATGAAATGGAGGTATGTACGCGGATGGAAAAGGCGAAGGTCTATTTTACCAGAAAGATCACGCCGGAAACGGTGGTGGAGATGTACAAGGTCCTGGAAAAGGAATTGCCCGGGAAAGTGGCGGTCAAGGTGCATTCCGGGGAAGAGGGAAATCAGAATTATCTGCGGCCCGCTTTTTTAAAGCCCATGGTGGAGTATGTGCAGGGTACCGTGGTAGAATGCAATACGGCCTACGGCGGTGCCAGGAATTCCACGGAGAAGCATCAGAAGCTGATGAAAGCTCATGGCTGGACGGGACAGTTCCGGGTGGATCTGTTGGATGCGGAGGGGCCGGATCTGGTTTTGCCCATTCCAAACGGCAAGGTATTAAAGGAAAATCATGTGGGAAAGAACCTGGCCAATTATGATTCCATGCTGGTGCTTGCCCATTTCAAGGGGCATCCGGCGGGAGGATACGGCGGAGCGTTAAAGCAGCTTTCCATCGGTTGTGCATCCACTGTGGGAAAATGTCTGATTCATTCCGGCGGTCTGATCACGGATCAGAACATTGTATGGGATCATATGGCGGAACAGGATGTATTCTGTGAATCCATGGCTGACGCGGCGGAAAGCGTGGTCAATTATTTTGGCGGAAAAATTGCCTATGTCAATATGATGTGTAATTTATCCGTGGATTGTGACTGTTGTGCGGTGGCGGAGGATCCCTGCATGACGGATATCGGTATTTTGTCTTCTCTGGATCCCGTGGCGCTGGATCAGGCATGCATCGACCTCATTTACCAGTCCAAGGACCCAGGCCGTGACCATTTCCTGCAGAGGGTTGAGTCCCTGCATGGAACCCATACCATTGACGCGGCCGCGGAGCTGGGCTATGGGACGAAAGAATATGATCTCATTGATTTGGACCAGAAATAAAATAGTGGCACCCTGCCGTTTGTGTGGGGTGCCATTTCACGAGCACAAGAACGCTCCCATTCCACCAGGGAATGGCTGGCCGGGCCTTATACGGATGTCTTGTTCAGTCCGGTGGAGAGGCGCGGCGGAATCGGAGAGGACGCCTTGGCTTTATCCCGGATGAAACGGCTATTCCGTTGAGCCGGCAGATATGGCGGAGGATGCCCAATAGCAGGGTTTACGAATCGTGGGGTCTTCCCGTGTGGGCAGGGGAGTCACCTATGACCTTTGATCATAGAAAGATAAAAGGAACACATTATAATTATATAGTAGGAGGAAAATCAAATGAGTGACGTATTACAGGCAATTGCGGAAAGAAGCTCTACCCGTGGATACACGGACCAGAAGCTGACCAAAGAGGAATTGGACCGTCTGATCGAAGCGGGGCTGCAGGCTCCCACGGCGGCGAACAAGCAGGAAATCCATATTTCCGTAGTGGATGGGGCACATCCTGTTCTGGCGGAGATTGAAGCGGTGAAGAACGATCTGAGAGGGCTTTCGAATCTGCCCCACAATTTCTATTTTGAAGCGCCTACCGTTCTGATTTTAAGCGGAGACGCAGGCTTTTCCTGGAGCAAGGTGGATGCCGGGATCGCGGTGGAGAATATTTCTTTGGCGGCAGAAGGAATGGGGCTGGGCAGTCTGATCATTGGGTGCGTCAAGGACGCGTTATCCGGGGACAAAAAGGAATATTTTGCCAGAGCGCTGCAGTTTCCGGAGGGTTATGAGTATGAGATCGCCATCGCGGTGGGCCATAAGGCAGTGACCAAGGTGCCTCATGAGTACAGCGTTGAGAAAAATGTTTCTTATGTATAACCGGGAGGAGTGTGTGAGCTAAGAGGAAGACGGGAGGAAAAAGAGATGCAGAGGTATTCGCCGCTGGACGAGCGGGTGCATATCTATGGAAGATGTGTGGCCAGGGAGCCGCTTCCCTTATTTTGGACGGGCAGCGGGGTGGAAGTGATCACGGACGGCACGGAGCTATGGTTTGAGTTGGAATCCGATTATGACGAGTGGGAAGAGTGGATCCGAATCGAGCTGGACGGAGTCTGCGCCCAGCGCCGCATGGTTGACAAGGGAAGAAGCCGGATCTGCGCGTTCCGTGGGCTGACCGCGGGGGTGAAGCGGCGCGTGCGCCTGTTAAAGGAAGCCCAGCCCAGGCAGTCGGACCAGAGCAGACGCTTACTGGTCTGCGGCATCCTTACGGACGGCGTCTTAAGTCCCCTTCCCGTCCATAAATTCCGTTTGGAATTTGTGGGAGACAGCCTTACTTCCGGCGAGGGACTGTGGGGTCCGTCCCAGATGCACGAATTCGCTCCCATCATTTTTGGTACAGAGGGAAATTATGCCGTGGAAACGGCAAGGCTTTTGAACGCGGATTTTCGGCTGATGTCCCAGAGCGGCTGGGGAGTCTATTGTTCTTGGGATAATATCGTTTATCACACCATGCCCCGATACTATCATCAGGTCTGCGGCGTGCTGACGGGTGAAAAAAATGAAAGTCTGGGAGCTTTTCAGGAGTATGACTTTGCATCCTGGGAGCCGGACGCGGTGGTAATCAATCTGGGAAGCAACGATGGTTTCTCCCTGAGGGAGCCCGCCTGGATCGATCCTGCGGATGGAAAGGCCTGGAAACTGGAATGTGACGCGCAGGGACGCCTGACGCAAAATGCAAAAAAGGACTTTGAAGACGCGGTTGTAAAATTCCTTGCCGAGGTGCGCGGGTGCAATAAAAATGCCTACATTCTCTGGGCCTATGGTATGGTGGGGCAGGTCATGGCCGACTACCTGGAAGAAGCTGTGCGAGATTATAAGAGACAAAGCAAAGATGCCCGGACAGATTTCTTTCTGATGCCGGACGTAAATGGCAGGCCGGAATGGATCGGTTCCAACAACCATCCCAATGGGATTTTCCACTGCGCCATGGCAAGACTTCTGGCAGAGCGCCTGAAAAAGGAGCTGATGGAAAAAGGGCGCTGACCAGGTCAGCGCCTTAAATTCCGCTCCACGTCTTCCGCCTCGAAGTCAAAGATACATCGTTCATAGACGTTGATGACGTGGGTGTCTTTGTATTTGTCATAGCGTTTATGCTGTCTGCCATAGGTCATGTGAACATGGCCGTGGAGAAAAAACTTTGGCTTGTATTTTTCCATCAGCCGCAGAAAAACCTTGAAGCCCTGATGAGGCAGATCGCGTCCGTCATTGAGCTGGTAGGCGGGAGCGTGTGTGACCAGGATGTCAAAGCCCTTGCTGCGGAACAAACGAAAGCGCAGCTTGCGAACCCGCTTTTCCATTTGCTTTTCCGTATACTGATAGTTGCCCGGACGATACCGCATGGAGCCGCCCAGTCCCAGGATGCGCACGCCCTCATAGATATAGAGCGCGTCATCGATGCAGATACAGCCCCCCGGAGGGATCTCATCGTACTTGGTATCATGATTCCCGTGTACATAGAGAACCGGAGCTGTGGTAAAGGTGGCCAGAAAGGAAAGATATCTGGGGTCCAAATCGCCGCAGGAAATGATCAGGTCGATGCCCTCCAGCTTTTCCCGTTCGAAAAAATCCCACAAATATTTAGATTCTTCATCACCAATCGCAAGTATCCTCATCCCCTACTTGACCGCCGTTTCGATTCCCTGCTGGCTGACCACGGGCTGAGCGTCTTCCCGCAGATCCTCAGGACTGGGAATGGTGCCGATGATGTTTTCTGCCAGCCAATCCATCGTGACAATCTCTTCAGGAGACAAGCTCACATTGGGATCGCCTTGTATGATGCCGGTCTGGGAATAGAGGATGCCGGAAAAAGGATTGAATTCCTCGGAACCGATGGTTTTTTTCAAAAGGTCTATCAATCGTTTCGTCCCGATGGGAAGATTCTGGGAGCAGATCACCTCGATGACCCCCGCGGACATTCCCCACCAATAATTGATGGCTTTCACGGGGGTGGCATCCTCCTCGGATTCCCATGTGCCGTCCATGATGGTGCGCACCAGGCGCTCGTAAAACTTGCCCCAATGCCAGATAGGCATGGCCAGGCTGTAGGGAATGTTGTTTTCCATGTAATATAAGCCGAAGAAGCGGGAGGCTTCCTCGGGGATGATCATATCCATGCCGGAAATCACGGATACGTTTGTGGCCAACAGCTTTTCCAAAGCGTCGGAATTGTCCTTGAGCTTGGACCATTCCAGATAAACCCGGGCTCTGGGATTGATCATCTTCGCACCCAGGGCAAAGGCATTAATGTTGGCGATGGAGCCCAGAATCGGATAATCCGCGATGTAACCCAGGCGATTGTTCTCGGTTAAGGCTCCCGCGATAGCCCCCATCAGGAACTTGGCCTCATGCATCCGGGAATAATAGGTTCTGATGTATCTGTGCGAGGTGTTCAGGGAACAGTTTAGTATCCGGACGTCCCGATGTTCAATGCCGGCTTTTACACTGGCGTTGACAAAAGTGGGAGTGGTGGTAAAAATAATGTTGCACTTATTTTTGATGGCGTCCGCAATCGTTTCGTCTATGTTGTCCTGGGTGACATTTTCATAATAAATGGTAGTGATTTCGTTCGGAAAAGCCTGTTCCAAATGAAGACGACCCAGCTCGTGCGCGTAGGTCCATGCGGAGGAGGTGGGAGTTTTCTCATAAATAAAGGCAATCTTAAGCCTCTGTAGGCTTAAAGAAAGCAAAATGCTCTTGAGGGGCTTCTTGCCCTGGACGGGATCCATCTTCAGCTCGATGCCATTGTCCTCTTGCAAAAGCTTGAATTCCTCCCAGCTCTTTTCAATCATTTTGCCAATCTCGTTAGAAGTCTTGTCCGCCAGGCTCTTGTAATCAAAGAGGGTGATAAAGGTCAGGAAAGCATCACCAGAAGTGATGGAAAGCTTGTTTCCTCCCTTGTCCTCATATTCTGCCTTGAACTTGGTATAAATAAAGTTAAAGTCCAGACGATCCTCCTCGCTCCAGGTTTCCCTGGGCCCTTTGCCAACCGCCTCCTGCAGCCTGGCAAAGCTTCCCGGCTTGGATAGGGAGATATAATTGATCTTGGACAATTCATAAAAATCTACGAATTCATAATAAATGCGATTCTTCTTCTCGTTTGTTCTGGGTGGAAGAATGCGGATGACATATCCGGGAATGGAAACGGCATCAAAATATTTTAATACGCTGACGCGCTTGTTGCCCTCTTCCACATAGAATTCATTCATATATTCATAAGCCTTGACGGGGTCATGGATGCCCTCTTCCAGATGACTGTCGCTCAGGCTGATCCATTTGGACGCGAATTCTGTTCCCCGTCTTAAAATCGGCATAAAATTTCCCGCAAAGGAACTGCTTCTGCCGCCGGTCTTGGTGCCGACGATCTGATCCGCCGGAATCTGTACAAGTCCCAGCGGAACCTCTGTATAGTGCTCCCGATGCGGAAGAATATCGTCCAAAATCTTGATCGTGGGCTGCTGTCCGCGTGTCAGGCGCATCTGATAATCCTTTTTGCCGGCCCGATATGCTTTCTCATAATCTTCCCAACTCATCTTTTTGCCTCCAATTAAAAAATATCATACTTTCTTGTACTATACGTTATGTTCTGCAAAAAATCAAGAGTGAATTTGTCTTGCTTTAGAGAACGTTTCTCGATATAATATGTTTACGGATATTGAGAAGCGTTTATGACAAAAGAAAGTGAGAGAAATACGATGCAGATTCAAAACACGGACAACCGGGGTATCCGGTTATTAAAAAAAGGGAAAAAGGGATTGGTGCATGTGATTTTCAGCCGATTCGGAATTATTCTTCTTCTGCTATTGCTTCAGGTGTTTTTGTTGTTTGAATTATTTGGGCGTTTTGCAATGTTTCTGCCCCATTTGCTGGGCGGAACAGTGCTTTTTACGGCGGTTATCACGCTGGGACTTTTGAACGGGGACATTGACCCTACGGCGAAGATTACCTGGCTGATCGTGATTTTGCTCATGCCGGTGTTTGGAGCGCTTTTGTTTGCCTACACGCAGAGTGAATTGGGGCATCGGGTGCTGAAAAGGCGGATCAGCCAATTGATCGATGAAACGGAAAAAGAGATACCGCAGTCTCAGGAGCGGCTGGAGGCTTTTCGAAAGGAAAATCCGGGTGCGGCCTCTCTGGCCCATTATATTCATCGCAGCGGATGTTATCCTATTTATGGCAATACGAAAGTGACTTACTTTCCCCTGGGGGAGGACAAGTTCGAGGAAATGCTCCGACAGCTGGAGGCGGCGGAACATTTTATATTCATGGAATATTTTATTATAGATGAAGGCCTGATGTGGGGGGAGATTCTGGAAATTTTAGCCAGGAAAGCTGCTGCCGGCGTGGATGTCCGCGTTATGTATGACGGAACCTGCGAATTTTCCACCTTGCCTCATGATTATCCCCGCCGTTTGGAGACTTTGGGAATTAAATGTAAGATTTTTTCCCCGATCACACCTCTGATGTCCACTCATTATAATTATCGGGATCACCGCAAAATCCTGGTGATTGACGGACATACGGCGTTTAATGGAGGCGTGAATCTGGCGGATGAATATATCAATCAGATTGTACGTTTCGGACATTGGAAGGATACCGCCGTGATGCTGAAAGGGGACGCGGTGAAAAGCTTTACGCTGATGTTTCTGCAAATGTGGAATATTGACGAGCGGAAACCGGAGTTCGATAGGTTTTTACAGTTCCCGACCCTGCCGCCTGCGCAGACTTCCGGTTATGTGCTGCCTTATGGCGATTGTCCCCTGGACCAGGACAAGGTGGGGGAGCGGGTTTATATGGATATTCTGAACCGCGCCCAGAAATATGTACATATCATGTCGCCCTATCTGATTCTGGACGGAGAGATGGAAACCGCGCTTAAATTCGCGGCGGAGCGGGGCGTGGAGGTGTGCCTGATTCTGCCGGGGATTCCGGATAAGAAAGCGCCTTATGCTTTGGCCAAGACGCATTATGCCTCGCTTTTGAAGTCCGGTATTCACATTTATGAATACACGCCGGGGTTCGTTCATGCCAAAGTCTTCGTGTGTGACGACAGGGAGGCGGTGGTGGGAACCATCAATCTGGATTATCGGAGCTTGTACCATCATTTTGAATGTGCCACTTATATGTATGGTCAGGAGTGCATTTCCGGGATTGAGGCGGATTATCAGGAAACGATGGGGAAATGCCGTCTTGTGACTCCGGAAACCATACGGCAGGAAAAGCTGTCCGTGAAGCTGACCGGATATCTTATGAAAGTGGTAGCGCCTCTTCTGTAAACCCTGGAGGCGCTGGAAAGAAACTGGTGGAAAAATGGAGAGAAGTATGATATAGTAAAAATGGGATTCGTTTATAATCGTTGCATATAGCATTTGGGGCGCAAGGAGGGATGGTTTCGTATGAAATTGGATCCTAAGGCCAATATGGTAGAATTTTTGCATGCGGTGGAACATTGTGAGGGGCCTGTACGATTCAATACTTTGGCGGGAGATAGTCTGGATTTGAAATCCACCTTGTCTCAGTTTGTCTTTATCGCGGTGATCGCCGGAAAGCTGCAGAGTATGAATGGCTGGATCGAGATTGTGAGGGAACAGGATGCGGCTTTGTTGAAGAATTTTGCTTTCCGGGAGGAATAAGCCTCAAGGGAGGCGGTCTGACGGTGTTTAATAGGGATTATGAAATGGAATTGTGGGCTTTTCCCTTAAGGAATGCACGCTTACTTTATTGTGGTTTTTTGACTGGGGGCTGGGGCTTGGAAGGGAAAGGCCGGAGGCCGAATAGTGATAATTTTTAAAAATGATTGGATAATTTGTGTTCTGCCTATTGACAATCTGATTATTTATGATAATATAAACATATGAACAATAATTCATGTGTTTATTTTTTTGTATCGGGCATATGAGTTAATAAGCCAATAAAAAGAAAAGACGAGGAGGATGGAATTATGAAGAAAACGTACAAGATCGAAGTGGATTGCGCTAACTGTGCCAGAAAAATGGAGGAAGTCGCCGGCAAGGTGGAAGGGGTGGCAGCGGCCACAGTGAGTTTCATGACCCAGAAGATGAATGTGGAGTTCGCGGAAGGCGCGGATGCCAAGAGCGTGATGCAGAACGTAATAAAGGCTTGCAAAAAGGTGGAGTCCGATTGCGAGATCTATTTATAAAGGAAGAGCCAAAGTGCTTTTCTGCGGAGGCTGGGATTGTATGACGAAAAAACAATTAAAAGTATTGTATCGGATTGTAATTTCTTTGGTTTTGCTGATTGTGCTTGCGTTTTTGCCGCTTGAGGGGTGGCTGAAGTTGGTGCTTTACCTGGTGCCCTATCTGATCATAGGGTATGATATTTTACGGAAAGCAGTGTTGGGCATCGTACATGGTGAGATTTTTGACGAAAATTTTCTGATGGCGGTGGCGACCGTGGGCGCCATGTTTCTGGGAGAGTACCAGGAGGGAGCCGCTGTTATGCTCTTTTATCAGATTGGGGAGCTTTTCCAGGGGGTGGCCGTGGGAAAGAGCCGCCGGAATATTAGCGCCCTGATGGATATTCGGCCGGATTACGCCAATCTGGAAAAGGAAGACGGTTCCCTGGAGCAGGTGGATCCGGACCAGGTGGAAATCGGCACCGTGATCGTAGTACAACCGGGAGAGAAGGTGCCCATTGACGGCGTGGTCTGCGAGGGAAGCTCCGTGCTGAACACCAGCGCCCTGACGGGGGAGAGTCTTCCCAGAGAAGTGAGTGTGGGGGATGAAATCATCAGCGGCTGTGTCAATGAAAGTGGTTTGCTGAAAATCCGTACCACAAAAGAATTCGGAGAATCCACGGTGTCCAAGATCCTGGATCTGGTGGAAAATTCCAGCATGAAAAAGGCGAAGACAGAGAATTTCATCACTAAATTTGCCCATTATTATACTCCCGCGGTATGTTTGTCGGCGCTGGCGCTGGCGTTGGTGCCGCCGCTCTTTCTTTTGATAAGGAACGGAAGCGTCAATTGGGCGGACTGGGTGACCAGGGCGCTGACCTTTTTGGTTATCAGTTGTCCCTGCGCGTTGGTGATCTCGATCCCGTTAAGCTTTTTCGGCGGAATAGGGGGAGCATCTTCCTGCGGAATCCTGGTGAAAGGCTCTAATTATCTGGAGATGCTGTCCCAGACCAGGTATGTGGTATTTGACAAGACCGGGACCTTGACCAAGGGTGTTTTTGAGGTTACAAAGGTTTGTCCCCAAGAGGGATGGTCCAATCTGAATCAGGAGGAGGCTTCCGCGAAGCTTTTGGAGGCCGCCGCGTATGCGGAGAGTTATTCCAACCACCCGATCAGCAGGAGCCTGAGAAATGCCTATGGACAGGAACTGGATCATGGCCGCGTACGTGACGTGGAGGAGATCAGCGGACACGGAGTTACGGCCCTGGTAGACGGGCGCAAGGTGGCTGCCGGCAATATGAAATTAATGAAGAAACTTAATTTGTCCGCGCCGGAAGCCGAGGGTGCGGGAACCGTGGTTTACGTGGCCGTGGATGGCGTCTATGCGGGTTATGTGTTGATCGCGGATGTCCTGAAGGAGCAGGCCGTTCCGGCCATGCGGGAATTGAAAAAAGCGGGCATCAAGCGGATAATCATGCTGACCGGTGATAATCGGGCGACAGCCGAAGCCGTTGCCGCTCAATTGGCCGTGGACGAGGTATACAGCGAGCTTTTGCCCGCGGACAAGGTGGAACAGGTGGAGCGGCTTTTGGAGGCCAAGGGAAAAGGCGAGGTCCTGGCTTTCGTGGGCGATGGAATCAACGATGCCCCGGTGCTTTCCCGGGCGGATATCGGTATTGCCATGGGCGCTCTTGGATCGGACGCGGCGATTGAAGCGGCAGACGTGGTGCTGATGGATGATAATCCCATGAAGATTGCCCAGGCCATGCGAATTTCCAGAAAGTGTCTGCGCATTGTGCATGAAAACATTGTGTTTGCCCTGGGGATTAAGGCGGTTTGCCTCATCCTGGGAGCCTGGAACATAGCCGGAATGTGGATGGCGATTTTCGCGGACGTTGGAGTCATGGTTATTGCCGTTCTGAATGCCACAAGGTGTTTGAAAGTGGATGGATGAGACAGGTTGGGGCAGTATCGGAAAAGGGAGCGAAGACGAGGATCAATCTGAGGTGTTCGAGGGTCGGACGCGGTTAAGGCGGGACTTGCGGTAACAGAGGGACGGACACTGGCTAGGATGGGACCTGTGGCGCCAGGGGAGCAAATGATGGTGAAATTGGAGTTGACCATATCAGAGGAACTGCTGCAGAAAGCGGCCCGGAAATATCATTATTTGGACGAGGATATGGAGGAGCTGCGCCGCGTGGCCCGGGACTTGGAAGAGGCCATGGGGGGACGGAGCGGTTTCTGGTGCAAATCTTATGAGTGGGAAAGCGCTGTCAGGGGGGATGCCTTGGGGATTCCCCCTGTCTGCTTGTGTGTAGCCATGACTCTGGGAGAGGGAGTGGACGCGCTGCAGGAACACTTGTCAGAAGAGGGTGAGCTTACCCGATGCTACATGGCGGAGGCCCTTGGGAATGAATTGCTGTTGGAGGCCTATGCTTCTTTTCATCAGTGGGTGGAAAAATCCCAGGGCAGGGGCGTTCATGTGGCAAGGTATCATTTTTACGGTGGAGAAGAGGCGCTCCCGCTGGAGAAAATGAGAGAGGCTCTTATGGAGCTTGGGCAGGACGCGGTGACTTGCAACGATTGTTTTTGCCTGCGGCCGAAGAAGAGCGTGGTCTTTGTGGCGGAATTAACGGCGGACCCTGCAGTGGCATGCCAGGGGATCTGTGTGGGGTGCGACCGTAAGGATTGTCCCAACCGCGTGGAGAAGTCGGAGGAAGCTGCGATACGCTGGCCGGATTTGCCTATGGGCGCGCTGCCTTACGGATATGCCAGGATCTTGAGATGGAGTACGTTGGACTCCGGCCCGCTGGAGCAGGAGTGAATTGGACTTTGGTCCGTCAGGAAAGAGTGATAAGATGATTCATTTATACACCGGGAACGGAAAGGGTAAAACTACCGCGGCCATCGGCCAGGCCATTCGGGCTGCCGGGAGCGGGATGCGGATTGTGTTTGCGCAGTTTATGAAAGGGAATGACACGGGAGAGCTGCATATCTTGGAGAAGATTCCCCAGATCCGAATTCTGCGCGGCAGACAGGACTTCGGTTTCTATCGGCAGATGACGGCGGCGGAGCGGCAGGCTCTGACCGAAGAGCATAACCGGGTCCTGGAGGAGATTCGGGACTTGATCTGGCGAAAGCAGTGCGATATGGTTATACTGGATGAGATCACTTATCCGGTGAACTGGTCGCTATTGGATGAGAAACTGCTGCGGGATATCCTGGGAAAAGGAAAGGATCAAGCTGAAACAGCCGGCATAATCGGGAGAACTTTCCTTGAAGTGATTCTGACCGGCCGAAATCCGGCGGGCTTCTTGTCAGATGCCGCGGATTATGTCACTGAAATGAAAGAAATCCGTCACCCTTATCAAAAAGGAGTGACGGCAAGAAAGGGAATTGAATATTAAGGGGTAAGAATACTCCTCTTGATAAGACGTAATCATATATGGTAACATAGTAGAGAAAGGTTGAGATGGAAGAGATTGTCTTGCACAGGATTGTGCGCTTCAGGACGCTATTTGAGTAGGGATGCAGCAAAATGAGAATCCCCAGTGTGGCGTTGCTGATAAATCTCCCCTTCGGCTTGGAACCGGTGCCATTCTTTGTATGCGGACAAATTCAGTGCCTTTGACAGCAATCTAACGGTGAGGTCTCCGAAAACGGCTTGTTCGGGCGGTTTCGCAGGACGGGCACGTGCCATCCTGACGGGGACTTTGGTCAGTTCCCCTCCGCGTTTTCCTGCACCGAGCTGCGGACGATCAGGGAAGCGTTGGAAAGGATTTGGATCGGGCTCTCCGTCAGCTTTCCCTGCAGGATGCTGAGCAGCAGGTAAGCGGCGTTCAATCCGATTTCATTGAAGTCCTGCCGGACCGTGGTGAGCTCCCGTTCCACTGTGGGGGAAGCGCGCCAATCGTCAAATCCCATGATGGAGACTTCCTGAGGGATGGAGACGCCTTTTTCGCGCAAACGGTTCATCATTTGGACCGCGTGCCTGTCGTTGCAGCAGAAAATGGCAGTGACTTCGCGTGATCGAATCTGCTCGACCAGTGCGTCGTAATCCACATCCAGGATCAGGCTGTCCTTGGTGATTTCCAGTCCCGCCTTACGCATGGCGCTGCAGAAGCCGTCGTAACGCTCCTGCTCCGACTTGAGGAAGAATTTGTAGCCGGAAAAGCGGATCTTCGTATGCTTCTGCTGAATTAAAAATTGGGTGGCCAGGATGCCGCCGTCATAATTGTTACAGCCGGAGAAGTGACATGGATAGTCCAATTCGTATCGGTCAAGCAGTACGAAAGGGATGTTGCGGGATTCCAGATAACGGTAGTTCGCAATGCTTTTGGCAGGGTCGAAAGAGTAGATCAGAAGCCCTTCCACGTTCAGGTTCAACATTTTCTGGATGGCGTTGATCTCGTGCGCAACGTCTCCGTCGTGCCATTCCACGATGAGGGAATAGTTGAAGGAAGACGCCATGTTCTGCGCGCCCCGGATGATGTGAATATAGGAGCTGTCTTT
Organism: uncultured Acetatifactor sp.; assembly: GCA_947625255.1. Lineage (GTDB taxonomy): Bacteria > Bacillota > Clostridia > Lachnospirales > Lachnospiraceae > Acetatifactor. The sequence continues at coordinate 101,452 of CANQNT010000009.1, forward strand.
GCGGTCTTCCGAGTAAAGGATCAGGGCAATCAGCCTGCTGGCCGCGGAGATGCTGGCCGGAGAGGCGACAAACGTGCCCTTGTGCTTCAGCCGTTTGATATAGCCCTCGTCCGCCAGCTCGGTCAGCGCCCTGCGGACCGTGATGGTGCTTACCTGGAACATTTCCACATATTCGGCTTCCGTAGGCAGTTTGTCATTCACTTTCAATGTGCCGTTTTCAATTTGCTCCTTGATTGCCTGTTTTACAACAAGGTATTTTGCCTCTTTTCTTTCCATAAAAATTCCCCCGTTTTTTGCCGTTCTGAGCTTTTTTGTGTAAATAAAACTTCTTTGCGTAAATATGGTTGGTGAGTAAAAAACTTCTAATAAAGTATATATTATTGGCGGATAAAAAACAAGAATATTTGTTAAAAAGTTTGTACGTTATTTGTTTTTCTCAATTCAGGGTAAATTTCTACCAATTTCTGAACCAAAATCTGCGCCATGGAGGCGTGCTTGCGGACGGAAGGGTGGCCGTCACCGCCGAACCCGTCCACGGAACGCCGAATTTCGGGAAATTCCAGAAAATAAATATGAGAATCTCCGTTCTGCCGCAGTTTCCTTGTGAGCCCGCACAGCACGGGCGAGGGATTGAAATTCATGGGTCCGATGGAACAAATCAGGGGGACCTGCGGATATCTATGTCTGAAAAAGCGCAGAAGTTCCCGATATTTTCCTTCGAATTGCGCATCTGTGACCGGCGCGGACCAGTCGTTGGTGCCGAGGTTGATCAAGGCCGCGGCGGGCCGGAAGGGATCGATCGCCCTTTCGTCCAAGTCCCGGCAAAAATGGTCCATGAAGTAATCGGACATGCGCCCCTCTTTTCCGCCGCCAAAGTTCTGGTAAACGCCGGAGCCGGAGGCGGAACAGGAGAGAACGCCCATACCCAGTTGACGGGCGGCCATGCATCCGTAGGTCAGGGCGAAGTTTTCGCGGGAAGCGTCCGTATCATGAGGGATTTGCGCTTCGTTGCCGAACCCGCAGGTAATGGAGTCGCCGATCAGCAGAAGCCAGTGCCGCGGAGCGGCAGGTGGAGGCAATAGCAGGCCGTCCGGTGTGGATATGTCTTCTATCAGAAGGGATCCAAAGGCGGCTTCAGTCCTTTTTTGCAGGATAAGGATATGCTCGCCGCAGTCAAGGTCGTCCGCAATTTGATATTCGTCCGTTTCCTTTTCCGGGTCGACGCGGAATACGCGGGGCGGTAAATCGTCAATCCACGCGTTCATCCAGTTTTTGCCGGCGCCGGAAAGGTCTTTGAGGAAAACACAGACGCTTTTTCCGGTGAAGCGGACGGTGATGGCGCTGCCGGGCAGGGAACAGGAGATCCCGTTTCCTTCTTTATAAAAGAGTCCCTCGCGGAGGGTGTATTGGAGAATAGAAGCAGTCATATGGGTTCCTTTCTTTCGCGGGCAATTCATATGATTACCCGGCATAAGGGTTTTCACAGATGGAGTCTCTGAGGATGAGCCGGGCGCCGGACAAAAGGCGCGTGTCGTGGTTTTTAAAGCGTCCCTGGATGGAGTTGATGAGCAAAATGGCCGCGTTGACGCCCTCTTCCTCGAAGTCCTGCCTTAGGGTGGAAAGGCTGACGCAGGACTGCTGCGAACCGCTCCAGTCATCGAAGCCGAAAATGGAAACATCTTGCGGGATGCGGATGGAGCGTGCGGTGAGGTTGGTGATCATTTTCAGGGCGAGCTTGTCGTTGCAGCAGACAATGGCCGTGGTCCTGCGCGCGAGGATGTCGGCGGCAAGATCGTCATAATCGATGTCCGTATCTTTCAGCAGGTTGTCATTGGAGACGGTAAGGTTGGCCTGGCGCATGGCGTAGCAGTAGCCGTCGAAGCGTTCCTGTTCGGAGCTTAAGAAGAAATGGTAGCTGGCGAACTTGATTTTGGTATGCTTGCGGCAAAGCAACTCGCGGGTGGCGAGAATCGCTCCGTTATAGTTGTCGCAGCCGGCAAAGCGCGTCTTGTGATTGGGGTCATAGCGGTCAATCAGGACGTAGGGTAACCCCTGCTGCTCAATGATTTTGTAGTTGTCTGTGCTGGGGACGGGATCAAAAGGATAGATCAGAAAACCCTCCACTCCCTGTGCGATCAGTTTCTGTATGATGGCCAGTTCTTCCTTTGAGCCGGACTGGTTCCACTCCACGATCAGGGCATATTGGAAATCGGAGAGGGTCTTTTGCGCTCCTTTGATGATCTGGAGCACGGAGGAGTCCTGGTAGTCTTCGTTGGAAATGGTCAGAGCTACCAGGCGGTGGGACGGGGGAGGAGCGGAGGGGGAGGCGACAAAGGTGCCCCTTCCCTTAATCCGGCAAAGGTAGCCTTCGTTGGAGAGCTCTGACAGCGCTTTTCGGACGGTGATTATGCTGACCTGGTAGCGCGCGGCGTATGCTGTTTCACTCTCAAGCTTTTCCCCGGGCAGAAGCTCTTTGCTTTGTATCTGGTTAAAAAGGGAGAGCTTGATTTGCTTGTACTTTGGTTTGTTGTTCATGCGATTCCTCCATAGATATCGGACCCGTTGCCCCTTGCGATTTTCCCGTAGCCTTCAAAAGGGTACGGAATGACAATGCGCGCTTCCGCGCAGTCTCCGATGCCGCTATACAGATCGGCCAACCCGTCTTCGCGTTCTACGATTCCTGAGGAAAAGGCGCAGTCCGTCAGGTCCGGTAATTTGGACGGATTGGGCGGGTAACAATCCCTTGTGCCGATGACCTGAAGGTGTTCTATCGTATTTTCGTCGGGGTCCAGCACAAAAGAGATATTAATATAGGAGGATATTGCAATGCCGTGTTTGTTGTCCAGGTATCCGATGTGCCCGATTACGCCGATCTTGCCGCATTCTAAGAGATAGGCCTGGTTGCATCCGCCCCACTCGCCGGGACCGAAGAGGTCAGGGAAATAGGGGGCGGATAAGATGGCTTCTTCCGTCAATTCGTCTAAGGACGAGATCACACGGAATCCCAGCATGGATTCGGAACCATATCTGGCAAGGATGTCCTTGCCCCTGGGCCTTGAGAATACGCCGATTCTTCCGTCCCGCAGCTCTACAAGGCGAATGTCCTTCATGTCATTGGGACCGGAAGTGAAATAGTAAAGGTCGTGCAGGTCTTGTCCTTTATAAAAATCTCCGTAATAGGTATCCAGTTTGCCGGCCTTGACCTTGACACGGGTTCCTCCCAAAACAAGCTGTCTGCCGATTTGGGTGATATAGGGGTCCTCCATCTGATAAGTCATGGAATCCGGCACAAGCGCCCATTTGTCCCGTCCACACTCCTCGAACAGGCGGACAAAGGAACGCATCCATTCGCCCCTGCGTTCAACGCGGCCGAACAAATAATGTTTCCCTTCCCAATAAAATGGGATGCTGCAGTTATATACGTCCCAGCCATCCACGCCGTAGAAGTGCAGCAAGGCGCTTTCACGGTGCTGATACGTTTCCTGGAAAATCTGTCGCATTTCTCTTGCGTTCATTGTATGTCCCTCCTGTATTTGTTATCATACAGATAAATTATATTGTTATAACATTATATATTATATTTAATGGAATAATAACATATATAGATATAAAAGTCAATTAAAAAATATACTTTATATGGGAAAAAGAACATGATAATGAAGTTTATTTTGGCAGAAACGAAACAAATTGACATAAAATCGGGATTTTTATGATTTTATCTATTGACAAACCTTGCTTGCTGTGTTTTAATATAAAATATAATATAAACAACAAATAAAGTATATAAATATATTGAAGTTTTACAAAAGCTTTTATAAGGATTATAAGGAAAGGAGAAGATATGAAACGAATGCGACTTACATTTTTGAGCGCAGGCCTGCTGGCACTGGGTATCACGGCATTAACGGGGTGCGGCGCGTCGGATAAGGAGGCGGCCCCGGACGGCAGATGGCTTGACGTGCAGGTCGATTGTGATGGCGGATCCGGAGCGGAGAAGCTGGTTGACAACAGCGGTATGAGCGGTCTGGAAGCGTCCAACCACTTACATGGCACGCGGGAGGGCGATATGTTCCTGCAGGACGGTAAGGAACCCATGGTATTTACCTTTGCCGAGCCGGTGGCCCTGGGCAATCTCTATATTTGGAATTATAACGCACCGGATGCCGCGGGAAGCGGTATTCGGGAAGCGCTGATCGAGTATTCATATGACGGGGAAAGCTGGTCTTCCCTGGGCAAGAACGGCCGGGTGACATTCGGTGAAGCGCTCGAAGAAGAGAATGAGGCTTATGGAGGCAATGCGGCGAACAACCAAAGCTCTTCCAGACTCCCGGTGGAATTCGGAGGCATTGTGGCAAAGGCGGTTCGGATTACCCCGATCAGCAATTACAGCGGGAACGCATCCGATGGATACGGACTTTCCGAGGTTCGTTTCTTTCGATATAAGATACGCCCGGAGAATGGCAGTATCCTCCCTGCCATTTCCGGTTCTCCTCTGGCGGAATCGGTAAGGGGATTCGGCGAGAACGTGACGAATGGCGCCGCCCTGACCGTCGGAAAGAATGGGGTGACGGCCGGTAATGACCCGTCCCGGATGTGGAGGGTCCAAAGCAGGGAAGAGGCCATGGTCCTGATCAATTTGGACGGGACCTATCCGATTTCCGGTTTGTCGTTCTGGAACTACAATGCTCCGGAAGATTTGGAAAGCGGCATGAAAGAAATTCAAGTGGAATACACGGTTTCGGACCCTTATAGTTCCAATTCGGATGGCAGCATTGATTATCAGGGCGGAAACTGGACGGTCCTGGGGACCTACGAGCTTGCGGAGGGTACCGGAGCGGACGCCTTGGAGCCGTCCCTGGTAATCGACCTTTCGGGGCAGGACATACACGCGCAGCACTTGAAGATTACGGGTCTGTCCAACTACGGAGGGGACGGTTACGGATTGGCCGGAATGACGGCGGTCTGCGGTTCTGGCTGGGCGGTAGAGCCCGCCAGGCAGTGGACGGGGCTGCTGTCCACGTCGGGCACGTTCCCTTACCAGTATAGCGGCACGGGCGGGACGCCCGGCGAGGGGTGGCTGGGTGCGGACGGAATTTATACCCTGAATCTGAGCGGGGCGGATAGAATGGGTTCGCTGAAGCCTGATGACACGACTCTGTTCGTTTTTTCCGATACGTTGATGGGAAACTTTAACAATTATTCCGGACTGAAGGATCAGTATAGCTTCGGCATGAGCGCCCGCAGCATGGTCAACCATTCTTTCGCGCTGCTTCGGGGCGATAGTCCGGATCCGCGCAAGATGCAGTTTTATATGCATACGGATTCCGGCTATGGAAATATTATCCCCTATAAGGATTGGGTGCAGGAGCTGGTAAGGATCGACGACAAGGTGTATTGCTTTGGGCTGCGGTTCGGCAGTGAATGGAACGCCCTGTCATGGGATTTGGTGCGGTTTCCCTATGATGAAAAGACTCAGACGGTGGACTTCTCCGAAGCGCCTGCCGTGGCGGAGAATTTTGACATCGAATCGGATGTTGGGGATGTGGCTTATGATTTCTCCTCCGCCTTGGTGGACAATACCGGGCGGGGCGGAGCAACGCCGCAGCCGGACGGTTATATCTACATTTACGGGTTGAAAAATGAAGGATCGTCCAGGCAGGCGATTGTGGCGAGGGTGCTGCCGGAAGAATTTGACGATGCGTCGAAATGGACCTTTTGGAACGGCGGCGAGTGGAGCCCGATCATGGAAGAGTCCGTAGAGCTTTGCGGCGAGGGCGTGGTGAGCTCGGAGTACAGCGTCAGCTATATGACTTCGGGAAGCAATGCCGGGAGGTACGCCATGAACATCACCCGCGGGACGATGGGCACCTGCCTGCAGATCGGCTGGAGCGACAGCCTGACGGGAATTTTTGATGATTTCACTTCCATTTACTGCTGCACGGAAGTCTATGACTATCCTGCCAGGAATAAGGATACCGGCATCTACGCATATAACGCGAAGGCGCATCCCAATCTGTCGGCGGAGGGCGAGTTGTTGATTTCCTATAATTTGAACTCGTTCAATTTTAACTGGGACCTGTCCCACCAGTACCTGCATCCGCACTTCGTCACTTATTTTGAGATACCGTGACGGCGAGACGGCCAGATTTAGGAGGATTGACATGAATAAGAAGACGAAAACCATTATTGTCAAAAGCATAGTCTACGTGCTGTTGATTGCCCTGGGGGTGATATTCTTTCTGCCCTTTTTATGGATGATCATGACAAGCCTGAAGAGCAACGCTGAGATAGTCAAGCAGAACTTTTTCCCGAAAGAGCTGGTGTTTTCCAACTATCCGAAAGCTTTAACCATCATGCCGTTTTTCCGGTATACCATGAATACGGTGTTTATTACGGTGATGAACATGATCGGTACGGTACTTTCCTCCTCCCTGGTGGCTTATGCCTTTGCCAAGCTTCGATGGAAGGGGCGGGACGTCTGGTTTGTCATCATGCTTGCCACGATGATGCTCCCGAGCCAGGTCACGCAGATTCCGCTGTTTGTGCTGTATAAGCGGCTGGGTTGGCTGAACACCTATCTGCCCCTGATCGTAGGTTCATACTTCGGGGGAGGCGCGTTCAATATTTTTCTTCTGCGCCAATTCTTCAGCACGCTGCCGAATGAGCTGTCTGAGGCGGCGCGGGTGGACGGATGCTCGGAGCTGGGCATATTTACCCACATCGTCTTGCCGCTGTGCAAACCGGCCCTGGCCACAATCGCGATTTTCTCGTTCATGGGTTCCTGGAACGATTTCTTCGGGCCGTTGATTTACCTGACGGATCCGAAATATTACACAATCGCCCTGGGACTGCGGGCGTTCCGCGGTTATTCCGGCGTCCAATGGAATCTGCTGATGGCGGCGTCCATCGTGACCTCTATCCCGACCCTGGTGTTGTTCTTCTGTTTTCAGAATTACTTCGTAAAGGGCATCACCTTGACGGGAGTGAAAGGATGACAACACAACAACTTAGTATAACGCAATCAATTCAGCGGATAGCTGAATCTTGATAAAAAGAAAAAAGGAGAGCAAAGGTATGAAAACAAGGAAAAAAATCATTTCCCTGCTTTTGGCAGGAACGTTGCTTCTGTCAACGATTTTGACAGGCTGCGGATCGGGCGACACAAGCACGGACACGGGCACTGCGGGCACGACGAGTGATTCCGCCACAAATGCCGGAAGCGATGCCGCGGATGCCTCCTCCGGAGAAAAAGTGACCATTACCTATTGGCACATTTTCCCGGAAGGCGACGAGTTCAAGCCTGTCCATGACGAGCTGATCAGACGCTTTAATGAGTCCCAGGATCAGGTGTATGTGGAAGATTTGGGCATCAGCTTCTTTGACTTCCTGGATAAGATGAATACGGCAATTCCGGCAGGAACCGGTCCTGACGTCGCATTCTATGACTTGGGAGAAAGTCTGCATCGCGCGGAGGCGGGCGCAATCGTGGACCTGACGCCTTATATCGAGAGGGATAATTTCGATATGAGCCAGTTCTATCCCTGGACGGAAGAGTTCGGCACTTATGAAGGACATTGGTATGGACTTCCCTTTGCCGGCGGCGGAAGAATCCTGGTCTATAATAAGGATATGTTTGTGGAAGCGGGCTTGGACCCCGAACAGCCTCCCAAGACCCTGGATGAGCTGGAAGAGTACGCTGACAAGCTGACGAAGCTTGATGAGAATGGGGAAATCGAAGTCCTCGGCTTTCATCCATCCCTGGGCAACGTGTCCATCCGTGACTATGTGTTGAATCGCGGCGGCTCATTCTTCGATGAAAATTCCACGCCCACGATAAACAGCACCATCAACCTGGAGACCCTGGAATGGTACGTGCGCATGACCAATAAATATGGCTTGAAGCAGGTTCAGTCTCTGCAGGCTGCCTCCAGCACCACCGGTATTGACCCGTTCTTAGCCGGCTATGTGGCAATGGAAGTGAACGTGGATGACTTCTACAAGAAGCTGTCCGAAAGCGACGTCAACTACGGTGTGGCGCTTGTGCCCGGCGTGAACGAAGGCGAGAATGCCACCCAGGGCAGTTCGTTTGACCTGGAGATTTTCGACCATGGCGATCAGGCGAAAATCGATGCGGCATGGGAGTTCATTAAGTTCATGACCAGTGTGGAGTCCCAGCAATATTGGGCGAGCGAGAACAAGTGGCCCTCCACCAACCAAAGGGCTATGGAGAGCAGTGAAGAGTTCCAGAACGATCCCGTTTGGCAGGTCATCCTGCAGTCTCTGGAACAGACCAAGGTGATCAAGTATGAGAGGACCGTTCCCAACTGGTGGAACCTGTTGGTAGCCGAAGTGGAAACGGCACAGTCCGAGCAGAAGACCCCTGAGCAGGCCCTGGAGGATGCGCAGAGCGTAATTGAGATCGCCATTGAGAATAACAAAGCCCTTGAAAGCGAATAAGCATTAGCGGCGGGACCGGGGCGCCCTGCGCCCCGGTCCCTTGTCAAAGAAAGGACAAAAACGAATGAGCAAGAATAACAGTGGCCATAGCAGGAAAATGCAGAGGCGGCAGAATATCGTGGGTTACGCCTTCGCGGCCCCGTGGATTCTGGGATTTTTAATTTTCACGTTGTATCCGATGTGCTCATCCCTTTATTATAGCTTCACGAGTTACAACACCCTGCAGGCTCCCAGGTGGGTGGGCTTTCGGAATTATAGGATCATGTTCACTTCCGACCCGTTGTTCTGGAAGTGCATTTGGAACACGGTCTACTATGCCGGCCTAAGCGTGCCGTTGGGAATTGTGGCCGGCGTGCTGATTGCGCTTCTTCTGAACCAGAAGGTGCGGGGGATGCGTTTTTTCCGGACGATTTTTTACCTGCCCACAGTGGTGTCCTCGGTGGCGGTATCGCTATTGTGGATGTGGATTCTGGAGCCCAATTTCGGCTTGCTCAACACGTTTTTGAAGAAAATCGGAATCACGGGTCCCGGCTGGCTGACGGATCCCGCCTGGTCCAAAAACTCCCTCATTCTCATGAGCCTGTGGACCGTGGGCGGGGGGATGCTAATTTACTTGGCAGCCCTCCAGGATGTGCCGGATTCCTTGTATGAGGCGGCTACCATCGACGGCGCGAACGCTTTCAAGAAGTTCTTCAAGATCACTCTGCCGATGATTACGCCTACCTTATTCTATAACCTGATTACGGGCGTTATCGGGGGCTTGCAGGTATTCAGCCAGGCGTTCATTATGACCAACGGCGGTCCCTCTTATTCCACTTATTTTTACGGATACCACCTGTACAACAAGGCCTTTACGGAATATCAGATGGGCTATGCTTCCGCCCTGGCATGGGTGCTGCTCATTATCACGCTGCTTCTTTCCCTGGTCATTCTGAAGACCAGCAACAAGTGGGTTTATTATGAGGGTAAGTAAGCGTCCGTGGGAGGGTTCTTTTGGTTAGATCGGCAATGGCGCGACTGGCGCTGGGGTAAGCAGGCGCCCGCGCGCGGATTTTTTTGGTTGTGTCGGCGATTGTGTCGGCAATAGAAAATTGGTACGAAAGAAAGCAGATCGTGGCAAGGCAGGAGGAAAGAATGGCAAAACTATACTTTGTGGATGGGTATCATGGCGGCGTCCGGGGGCATATGCCGGAGGGCTCCTGGCAGGATATTCTTCATGCGTTGGAGCGGTGGCCGGGCTGGAAGGTCAGCCTGGAAATTGAGCCGGAATCCTGGGAGGTCCTGAAACAGAATGATCCGCAGACTTACCGCAGGCTGCAAACGTTCGTCCTGTCCCCCCAATCCCGGGACAGGGTGGAGTTCATCAGCGGAAGCTATGCGCAGCCTTTCTGCTGGGCAATCAATGGCGAGAGCAATATCAGGCAGCTCCAATATGGGATTGAAAAAATCAGGGAGCATTTTCCGGGCATCGTGATCGATACCTATGCGGTTCAGGAACCGTGCTTTACTTCCTCCTTGCCCCAGATACTGTGCCTGTTGGGGTATGAAAGGATGAGCCTGAAGAATCCCACTGCCTGGGGCGGTTATATGGCGAAAATGCCCGGCGGCATTGTCTGGCTGAAGGGTTCTGACGGAAGCGCGATTCCGGCTGTGCCGCGTTACAACTGTGAAGAATTGATCAGCTGTAACGCAACGGAGGCTTCCGGCTATGATTATACCGCCATTGCCGGTTTTGCTGACAAGTGTGTCAGCGAAGGGGTGGAAGCCCCTGTTGGGATGTGCCTTCAGGACCTGGGGTGGTCCTCCGCTCCGCTGGTACAGGGAATCGACGTGGAGTACGTGACCTGGAGGGAATATTTCGGACGGTTCGGCGGACGCATTAAAGGCCAGGTCTTGTTTTCCCAGGATGACGTCCGTGTAGCTCTGCCCTGGGGCAATCGGATCTTTCAGGGGATGCTTCGGACCATTCGAGTCGCGGAAAACCGCATTCTGCAGACGGAGAAGCTGCTCGCCATCGCCGAGACGGAAAAGTGCGCCGGCGCGCGGCTCCAAGGCAATCAGTCCCGGACAGACGGTCGCAGGGAAGCAAAACCGGGAGAGACGGACCTGTTCCGGGCAAAACAGATGTTGAAAGCTGCCTGGAAGATGCTCATGCAGGCGCAGCACCACGATGGGTATATCTGCGCCACCTGCGGCGACGGCACCCGCCAGTGGGCGTTCCGTTCCAACAAATTGGCCCTGGATGCCTGCGCTTTTCTGGACCATGTGTCCGCCGCCGCACAGGCCGCGATTACCGATGCGGGGCAGAAAAAGGAAGCGTCAGGAAAGCGGGAGGCTGCCCGGGAGTCGGAAATCTGGCTGCGTGTAGTCAATACTACTTGTGACAGGCGCGATTCCCAGGCGGAAGCGGTCCTCGGGCTGCCCTGGTCCTATCAGGGGATGCGTGTTTTTGACGCGGACGGTACAATGGTACCCTGCCAATATAGCCCTGTGCGCCAATACGCGGATGGCGGCATCGGCACGGTAAAGCTGTACTTTGACGCTCACCTGGACGGCATCGGCTATCGCTATTATCGCGTGGAACTCTGCAAGGAGCGCCTGGAGCCCGGCAGAGGCATTGCAAGCCGAAGTGCGCAGAATCTGGTGGAGGTGAAAACGGACTGTCTGCACCTGGCGTTTGACCTGATGCGGGGCGGTAGCATCGTTCGCTTTCTGGACCTTAGGTCCGGCAGGGATTATGCCGCCGGGGTAACGGGTATGGGCTGCCTGAGGGGCTATTTCATAGAGGAGGGCGCGTTTCTCGGAACACAAGACGTTCAGGCGGCGTGTGAGATTCAGGAAAATGGCCCGCTGCGCTGCAAGCTGTTGTTCCAGGGGAGTTTCCATGGAATCGCTTTTTGCCAGACCGTCATCGTCAGGAATCATGATCCGCGCTTCGACGTGGAGGTGAAAGTACACTTCCCTGAGAAAACAAAGCTCGGTTATCCTTATGAGCCTAAGGAGGAGGAACGTTACCTTGGAACGCGCCGCTCTTCCTGCCGGGAGGACTACAAGCTGGGCGTGCAGTTATCCTGGGGCAGGGGGGAGCTGCGTGTGACAAAAAGCGCGCCCTTTGACGTGTGCGAGAGCAAGGTGACAGACACCCGCTTCGATTCCTGGGAAACCATCAAGCATAATGTAATCAATGGCTGGGTGGATCTATATCAGAAAGACGAACAGGCGGGGCTTGCGGTCTATTGCGACGCCCTTAACGGCTATTCCCTGGCGGACAACCGCTTTGCCCTTACGTTGGCATTCGGGTATCACGCCAATTTCTGGTGGGGCTGCCAGCTCGCGGAAGGGAATTATACGTTGGGTTACTCCCTGATGCCGCATACGGGCGGATGGGAGGAAGGAAAGGTGTCCTTGGAGGATGCCAGGCTGCGGGAGCCCCTTATCGTACAAAGGATGCCGGAGAAGCCGGAACGGGCAGGCCGCGCTTTGCTGTACTGCGAGGAGGATTCCGTAGAGGCAGTGACGGTTCTGACCGGGAAAGAATGCCTGGCGCGCCTTTTTCATGCGGGGACCGGAACGGAGGCGCTTCACTTGGGCGGCGAACTGGCAGGATGCGTCAGGGCTTGTACGGACCTGAACGGTCAGGATCTGGAAAAGTCCGTCCGCGAAGTCGGACCTTTTGAAATAAAAACATTACGTTGTGGGGATCAAAATGGAACATATTTCTTTTACGGAAAATGTACGCCTGATGGGGCGCTTTGACCGAAGCGACCTGTCGGCCCCTGTGGCCGCGTGGGTGAACAGCGCGGTGTTCTGTACCTTTGAGGGAAAAGAGGTCTGGCTGCGCGCCGAGGATTCCAGCGGGGAGAATTGCCTGGAGATCATACTGGACGGCGTGGCGCGCAACTGGATCGGATTAAAACAGGGCATTCATGATTATTTGATCGAGCGGGACGTGCCGGAAGGAGTACATACGCTTGAAATTCATAAACGCACGGAGCTTCTGATCGGGACTGTCACATTTCGTGACATCTATCTTCCCGCGGGCGGGCGCTTCTACGCGCCGCCTGCGGCGCAGGAGCTGAAGCTGGAATTTTTCGGGGATTCCATTACCAATGGCGCCGGGAATGGTCATCCCCATGAGGTGGGATACGCTCCGGCTTTGGATGACGGATATATGTCCTATGCCGCTCTCTGTGCCAGAATGCTTTCCGCGGAATATCATACGATGGCAATATCGGGCATCGGCATTCTGCAGGATGCCATGGGCAGGGTGAACGGGCTGCCGCCCCATTTTCACGGCGTGCATGGGCTGGGAACGCCGGATTGGGATTTTTCCAAGTATTTGGCCAACGGGGTTGTCATTAACCTGGGGCAGAACGATTATTCCAATCCGATTTCGGATGAGCGGTATATAGAAGAGTATATTCACTTCGTAGAGGATATTTTGCGGCAATATCCTGACGCTTATGTGTTCTGTTGCGTCGGAACGATGAATAATAATTATTTGCCCGGCGTCCGGCGCGTGACAAAGCATTTTCATGAGCTGGGCAACGACAAGGTCTATTTGGTGGACCTGGGGCTAATCCTGCCGGAGGTAGAGGGCTGGGGCGGAGCTTTCCATCCCGGTTTTCAGACTCATTATCGCATGGCGGCGGACCTTGCGCGATTCATCTCCGAGAAAACGGGATGGCCCTTGAAGCAGCGCCCTACGGTGGCGACAAAGTGTTAGGGCAGACTTGAAAATCAACGGATTGAGGGATGGCTATGTTGTTTGTGAAAGAAAAAATCAGGATTCTGTGCGAACACTTGGGGGAACAACGCAAGCTGCCTGTGGGCGGGGTTGGAAAGTTGGAATATGTGTTTGCGCCGGAATATAAAAAAAATAATATTCCCCCGCAGGACGGCTGGCAGGAAATGGAACCGGGGAGCGAGCTGGGGGGAGAAGATGTCCATTATTGGATCAGAGGGCGCTTTACGACGCCCCGGGCGGACGAAAATCATTATCTGGTGCTGGAAGCGGTTACGGGACGTGAGGATGGCTGGGATGCCGTCAATCCCCAGGGACTGCTTTATTTGAATGGGGAAATGGCGCAGGGGTATGACGCGAATCACACGGAAGCCTATCTGGAACCGGGGACCGAGTATGAAATGTACAATTACCTGTACCTGGGTTATGTGGGGAGCCCTGTGCGGCACAGCATGAGGATCTGTTCCATCGACCGCAGAATCGAACGGCTCTATTATGACGTATTGGTTCCCTATGAGGCGTGTCTGGTGATGGATGAAAACTCCGACGATTCTATCACGCTTCTGTCCATCCTGGAGCAGACGGCCAATTTGCTGGACATGAGGCAGCTTTACAGCGAGGCCTACTACCGCAGTGTCGAAGAAGCGACCGCTTTCATCGGCAGGGAACTTTATGAGAAAAAATGCTCCGCCGAGGGTAAGCCCATTATCAATTACATCGGCCATACGCACATAGACGTGGAGTGGCTATGGGCGAGGGCGCAGACCCGGGAAAAGATTCAGCGGAGCTTCGCTACCGCGTCCGCCCTGATGAAGCGTTACCCGGAGTATCAATTTATGCTGTCCCAGCCGGAGCTTTATCGGTATTTAAAAGAAGAAGCGCCGGAAAAATATGCGGAATTGAAGCAATATGTGAAAGAAGGGCGTTGGGAGCCGGAAGGCGGTATGTGGCTGGAAGCGGACTGCAACCTGTTAAGCGGGGAGAGCCTTGTGCGCCAGTTCCTCTATGGCAAAGCCTTTTTCCGGGAAGAATTCGGCAAAGACAGCCGGGTGCTTTTTTTGCCCGACGTGTTCGGCTATAGCGCGGCTCTGCCCCAGATCATGAAAAAATGCGGTGTTGATTATTTCGTTACGTCGAAGATCAGTTGGAACGAGACCAACCAGATGCCCGTGGACGCATTCCTATGGCAGGGAATCGATGGATCGGAGGTGTTCACCTCCTTTATTACCACCCAGGAGTACGAAGGCCCGCAGCCCAAGAACGGTACAACTTATATCGGCATTATCAACAGCTCCATGACCAAGGGAACATGGAATCGTTTTCAACAAAAGGAATACAGCCGCCGGGTGCTGGCTCCTTTCGGCTTCGGTGATGGAGGCGGCGGTCCTACGAAAGATATGCTGGAGCAATATAAGCGCCTGTCCAAAGGTCTGCCGGGACTGCCGGCGGCAAAAATAGGCTTTGTCAAGCCCCACTTAGACGAAATGAAAAAGGAATTTGATGAAGCCTGCCGCAGGACGGGTCGCACGCCCCGATGGGTGGGAGAGCTGTATCTGGAATTCCATCGCGGAACCTATACCTCCATGGCCAGAGTTAAGCGCGGGAACCGCAAGTCGGAATTTTTGCTTCAGAAGACGGAAACTTTCTCCTATTTGGATTTCCTGCAAGGCAAGCCTTATCCGAAGCAGGAATTAGACCAAATCTGGAGGAAAGTGATGCATGACCAGTTCCATGACATCCTCCCTGGTTCGTCCATCAAACAGGTCTATGAGGGCACGGACCGGGATTATGCCGAGGTCGAGAGGCGCTGCCAGGATATTCTCAAAGACAGGCTGGCCCATTTGGCGGAAAAAGTCACGTCCCGGGGCGGCCTGCTGGTATATAATTCCCTGGGCTTCCCCCGCAAGGGCATGGTCCGCATGGACGGCGAATTATTGGAAACGGCGGAAACCATTCCCGCGTTCGGATGGAAGGTGGTGGAGAAGCCGGCTGCCGCCCATTCCGTCCGCGTGGATGGACGCAGGATTCAGAACCGGTATTATTGTCTGGAACTGGACGAGTGCGGAAGAATTGATTCTTTGTATGACAGACGTGCCGGCAGGGAAGTCTTTCGGACAGGGGAAAAGGGCAACGAACTTCAGGTCTTCGAAGATTTCCCCAAAGCGTTCGACGCATGGGAAATTACGGATTATTATAAGCAGAAAATGTGGCTCCTTAACGACGCCGCCGACATGGAAACTGTTTGGGACGGATGCCGGGCCGGCATTCGCATCCTTAGGAATTACTTGAATTCCCGGATTGTTCAGACCGTCTGGCTGTATGACGATCATCCCCGGATTGATTTTGAGACGGAGGCGGATTGGCACGAGCGGCACCAGCTCTTAAAAGCGGCTTTCCCGCTGGATGTTCACGCAGCCTCGGCCGCCTATGAGATCCAGTTCGGCCATGTGGTCCGCCCTACCCATGAAAACACCAGCTGGAATAAGGCCATGTTTGAAGTGAGCGGGCATAAATGGGTGGATGTGGCCGAGGACGGTTATGGCGTCAGCCTGTTGAATGACTGCAAATACGGTTATAACGTGGAGGGAAGCACCTTGAAGATTACCCTGATTAAATGCGGCACATATCCCAATCCGGATGCGGACCAGGGCAGACATGTGTTCACCTATTCCCTCCTGCCTCATCAGGGCGGTTTCCGGGAAGCGGGCGTGATTCGGGAAGCGTATTGCATGAACCAGCCGGTGGATTGGATGGAGGTGGCCGGACGCGGGGACGGCACACTGCCGGAGGAGTTCTCGCTGGTGTCTTGTGAGCAGGAAAACGTAGTCCTGGAGACGGTGAAAAAGGCGGAAGCGGATGATGGGCTTATTGTCAGGATGTACGAAGCCTTTGACCGCAGGGGCAAGGCGGTCCTGAAGGTGGCGGAAGGATATCATAGGGCTTATCTGTGCGATTTGCTGGAAAATGTGGTCTCGGAACTGAAATTGTGGGACAATCAGGTAGAAATCCCCATTTCCAATTTCGAGATTGTGACGGTGAAACTGGTGTAGATCGAGGAAATTTTTCATGGAGCGCAAAGACGCGGAGGTTTTCGCTGTTTTGGCGCTCCATTCCTATGATGAGGAGATCGTCGTGCTCTAAATCATGGGCAGTATGATTTTAACAGCAAACCCTCCGTAGGGCTATGCTCTATGGACACTTCTCCGTGGAGTGAATCCGCGATTTGTTTGACGATCAGCAGTCCAAGCCCGTGCCGCTGCTCGGTGGTGTTTTCATCGCGGACCATGTAATGCGGCGTGGTGTTCAGCTTCTGGATTTGTTCGTCCGTCGCGCCGATCCCGTCATCTTCCACACAGATCACACAGTTTCCCGTATCCGCGGCCACGGATACATAAATGGTACATCCGTCCTCGTTGTGACTCACACTGTTCTGGATCAGAGCGAAGCACCTTTGTGAATCAGTAATGGCGTAATGAAAAAAACTGACGCTTTTTGGTGTCAAACGATCCTTTTTCTCATACAATGATAAAGATAAGGAAAGCGGTCATGGAGGACGGCTATGGACTGCAAGGAACGTATTCTTTCGAATCAATATCGTGATGTCATTGTGGATTACCCGATCAGGGTTTCACCGGAGGAAGGCATCGATTTTTGTTATGTCAATCTGGATAATCTCTACAATCTGGTTTACATCAACAATCTGGGGCTTCCGCCTATTATGGATACTCCCAAAGAATATCAGATGATTCCCAAGCTCTATGGTTTGATGCGGATTCTGGGCGGCGGTGGGGCCAGAGAGGCTTTTGATCCCAGCAGCCTGATCGCCAGCGGAATCACACAGGTGCAGCGTCAGCCTTTAAGCCTGACCGGTCAGGGAACCGTGATCTGTATTATCAGTTCAGGCATTGATTATACCCAGGATGTTTTTCGGGATGAGGCGGGTAATACCCGGATTCTGGCGATTTGGGATCAGTCCGTTCAGAGCGGCCAGCCTCCGGCGGGGTTCCTTTACGGAACGGAATATCAGGAAAGCGACATCAACCGGGCGCTGGCCTCCGAGGACCCTTTTTCCGTGGTACCCAGCAGGGATGAGGTGGGGCATGGGACAGCCATGGCCAGCGTGGCGGCGGGCAGCCGTCTGAATGGCGGGGCGACGTTTCTGGGAGCCGCGCCGGATGCCCGGATCGTGGCGGTCAAGCTGAAAAACTGTAAGCAATATTTGCGGGATTATTATCTGGTACCGGAGAATGTGGCGGCTTTTGAAGAGCAGGATATCATGATGGCCGTGAAATACGCCGATTCCTTTGCGGATACCTTTCGGCGGCCGGTGATCATCTGCCTGGGAATCGGCACCAGCTTCGGGGATCATAGCGGCAATTCCGCTTTATCCAGATATCTGAACAGTATTGCCATTAAAAGAAGCCGCGCGCTGATCGTCTGCGGGGGAAACGAGGGCAACGCGGAGCACCATTACAGTGGTATTCTGACCCGATGCACGGAGCAGACCGGAAACGTCGGCAGCTGTAACCCAACGGACACTTACCGGGACGTAGAGGTACGGGTAGGGGAAAATAACCGGGGCTTTCTGATGGAGTTCTGGGGCAATATCCCGGATATTTACAATATCGCCATACGAACGCCCGGAGGGGAGACGGTGCCGCCCCTGCGGCTGGGTGTGGACCAGAGTGTCACATACAGCTTTATCTATGAGCGGACCCGTGTCACGATTTCCAGTGTCCTGGTGGAACCGGTATCCGGGGATCAGCTGATTTTGTTCCGCCTGGTGGAACCGACGGCAGGAATCTGGACCTTTCGGGTGTCTTCGCTGGCGGAGATTCACAATGGGGTGTTTAATCTGTGGCTTCCGATCACGGAATTTCTTTCGTCGGAGGTTACGTTTCTGGAATCGGATCCTTATATCACACTGACAGAGCCTTCCATGGCGGAAAGCGTGATCGGCGTGTCGGCGTATAATGATCTGAATAACAGCTTTTATCTTGATTCCGGCAGGGGCTTTTCAAGAACCGGCCAGATTCGCCCGGTCTTTTCCGCGCCTGGAGTGGATGTGCCTACCGTGTTCGGACGACAGACCGGGGGCAGTCTGGCCGCCGCCATCACCGCGGGGGCGGTGGCTCAGTTTATGCAGTGGGCCGTGGTGGAGGGCAATAGTCCTTTGCTGGAGAGTCTGGAGGTAAAGAATTATTTTATCCGGGGCGCATCCCGGAATGCGGATTTGTTTTATCCCAACCGGGAATGGGGATATGGGAGACT
This sequence comes from uncultured Acetatifactor sp., assembly GCA_947625255.1. Classification (GTDB taxonomy): domain Bacteria; phylum Bacillota; class Clostridia; order Lachnospirales; family Lachnospiraceae; genus Acetatifactor. The sequence continues at coordinate 119,924 of CANQNT010000009.1, forward strand.
GAACGTGTCGGGGACCTTTGACGTGCTGGCGGGGGTGTAAAGACGTGCCGGCCGGGGAGGCTGTTGGCCGGAACATAAATCAGTGTAAAAAGTGAAAATAAAAAGACGTAAAAAGAGTCCGAAAAGGGGTTGACATTTGTCAACCCCTTATGTTATCATTTCTATGGTTTTAAGCCACGCCGAAGACAGTAGGTGCAAATAAGCTATCATGGCTTTGGAGCATAAATCCTACCGAGGAGATGAGTTTACCGGAAAGTAAGTATCTCTCTGTGTCTTCAGGGAGATTTTTTCATGGCTTTGATGCAATATCGAGGCGATAAATCCGAACTCCTTTCGGCAAGAAATCTATAAGGAGGTAGCAAGATGGCAAAGATCGAATTGAAGCGGCCCGTTGTGGAAGAGATTTCTGCAGGGATCAAGGATGCCCAGTCCGTTGTCCTGGTGGATTACCGTGGATTGACTGTGGAGCAGGATACTCAGCTGCGCAAGAACTTGCGCGAGGCAGGAATCACTTACAAGGTGTACAAGAACACCATGATGAACTTCGCCTTCAAGGGTACGGCGTTCGAAGGACTGACTCCTTACCTTGCGGGACCCAGCGCAATGGCATACTCCACCACGGATGCGACCGCACCCGCGCGAGTTTTGGCCGATTTCGCGAAGCAGGCTCCCAATCTTGAGGTAAAGGCCGGTGTGGTAGAAGGCAATCTTTATGATGCGGCCGGCATGGCAAAGATCGCGGAGATCCCCTCCAGAGAGGTTCTGCTTGGCAGACTGTTTGGAAGCATGCAGTCTCCGATCACCAATCTGGCACGTGTACTGAGTCAGATCGCCGAAAAGGACAGCGCTCCTGCGGCGGAAGCCCCTGCAGAGGCTTGATCAGAATCTGCGTATTGGCCGCGAGGCGGCAAATTACATGGAAATCAATCATATTGAATGGAGGAAATGAAAATGGCTAAGTTAAGCACTCAGGAATTTATCGATGCTATTAAAGAGATGACTGTATTAGAGCTGAACGACCTTGTAAAGGCTTGCGAGGCAGAATTTGGCGTATCCGCAGCAGCTGGTGTCGTGGTAGCGGCGGCCGGCCCTGTTGAGGAAGTAGAAGAGCAGACCGAGTTCAACGTAGAGTTGACCGAGATCGGTTCCGAGAAGGTTAAGGTTATCAAGGTTGTTCGTGAAATTACCGGTTTGGGACTGAAGGAAGCTAAGGACCTGGTTGACAGCGCTCCCAAGAACGTTAAGGAAGCTGTTTCCAAGGAAGAGGCTGAAACTCTTAAGAAGAAACTGGAAGAAGTTGGAGCCAAGGTTACTCTGAAATAAAAGAGTTTCGAATCCAATTCCAGCAAAATAAAAAACAAAGGCCGGAGCCGTATTGGTTCCGGTCTTTGTTTTTCTCTGAAAATTCACTTATGTTTCACAATTTTTTTCACTTAAGTTTCACAAATTTTTCTGTCAAGCATTTTTGAAAATGTCTCAAAAAATCGAAAACATTAGCACCGTGTATTGAATGCGGTGCTTCTGTTATT
>CANQNT010000010.1 GCA_947625255.1 uncultured Acetatifactor sp.
GCAAGAGCTTCGACGAGATCATGACTTTTCTTAACCCGTGATGGTGATTAGTGTAACTTTTTTGCAGAGTTCACATTTATGGTACAAGGTTTTAGCAGGAAGTGGTTGGAAGAGGAGATGGTTGTTGATAAGCATATAGTGAATATTAGTTCTTCCAGTGGTTTTGAGCCTGCAGTGTTGCCCTATGGGATATCAAAATGGGGAGTTGTTGCTGTTACGCTGGGTTTTGGGAGAAAATTGGCACCGCATGGGATTATAGTAAATGGTGTGGCTCCCGGGCCGACTGCTACCGCTATGGCCGGAAAAGCTGACAGTACAGATGCTCTTGCTTATCCGTCCATACCGAAACAGAGGTATGGTGTGGTTGAAGAAATTGCCAATATGGTTGTCTTTTTGGCCAGTGATTTTGGAAAAAATATTGTAGGGGAAACCATAAAGGTTGACGGGGGATTTTCTTTAACTGTGTTAGGAGGACAATAATGAGAAAGATGAAAGGAATTGTCAATAGAATAAGAAGAGTTTTTTCCATAAATATAATTCTTTACATATATTTGAATTGCATCAGCAGGCATATTATACACCGTGGACGCGGAAAAATCATTCCATTCTGGGGAAGCCATGTTAAGATGATGAGCGGTGCAAAATGGTATATTTCGGATAAAAATATAATCTTAAATGGAAATAAAATTGGCAGATCCAAGGCAGAATGTCTGGTATTGCTCCGGGAAAATGCTTCCTGGGAAGTGGAAGGAGAGGTTTTATTGTATTATGGGTCGGGAGTACAAGTACATAAAGATGGTTGTCTGCTTTGTTCTGATCTTTATATGAATACCGGAAGTCTGATTATCTGTGGGAAAAGAGTAGAAATGGGAAAGACTGTGTCCATGGCGCGCATGGCCTATATTCTTGATGATGACCATCATCCAATTTACAATGAATCTGGTCAAGTCATCAACGAATCGGAAGAAATAAAAATCGGAGATAATGTTTGGCTGGGGATGAAATCGACAGTTTTGAAAGGGGCTAGGATTGGAAATCAATGCGTGATTGGCGCGAATGCCGTTGTGACTTCCAAAATCCCGGATAATGTCATGATTGGCAGTGCAATTGGACGGCCTGTTATGAAAGGAATCTATTGGCATAGATAGCAGCCTGGAGGTCAAAATTATGGTAGATACATTTTCCCCAAAACAGTGTAATGGCTGTAAAATGTGTGGTGACTTGTGCCCAGTAAATGCAATTTCTTATCATACGGATGAGAAAGGATTCTGGTATCCAGTAATTGACCACAGTAAGTGTATCAGATGTAATAAATGCGAAAAGATATGTCCGCATGTGAATGGATGTATACGATATAAGAATCCGCCGGTGGTATATGCGGCTTGGAGTAAAGACCATGAAATTCGTATGCAAAGTACGTCTGGGGGGCTGTCTTATGAACTTGGTAAAAAAGTGATTAACAATGGCGGATATGTGGTCGGTTGCAGTTATGCGGATTGTTATCGTAAGGCAGTGCATATGGTCGCCCATACTTTGGAAGAGCTGGAACCACTTATGCAGTCAAAATACTTACAGTCTGATACGGCTGGTATCTATAGAAAAGTAAAGAAACTGCTGGATAAGGGAAATTTAGTGATGTTTGTCGGAACACCCTGTCATAACGCGGCGTTGGCGAACTATCTTGACAAAGAATATGATAGATTAATTCAAGTGGAATTTATTTGCAGAGGAATTACATCACCACTGGCGCATGAAAGATATTTAGATTATCTAGAGGACAAGTTTCATTCAGATATAGTATATTTCCGATCTAAAGATAAAAGGTATTCTTGGAATGCATTTGGAACGGCTGCAAAGTTCCAAAATGGGGATGAATATTTTAAAAATCGTGGATTTGACCCAAAAGTAGTCAGTTACCACAGGAACCTGACAGTGCGTCCGTCCTGTGAAGAGTGTAAATGCAAGACTCCAAACCGAGTTGCTGATATCACTTTAGCAGATTTTTGGGGAATTGAAAAATCATCTTTAAATCCATATCTGGAGGAAGGGACCTCTGTGGTCTTGATTAATTCCCCTAAAGCGATGGCTTTGTTTCAGTCATTAGGGGACTCTATAGGTTTTTATGAGAAGAATATTGAAGATGTAGCGAAAGGAAATCCTGCTTTGTATCATAACCTGAAATTGTCACGGCATTGGGAAGCTTTCTGGGATGATTTTGGGAAATATCCCTTTGATGTGCTGGTGAAAAAATATGTTTCAAAAGAGGATTCCAGGGTAAGGAGAATACTTCGTCGTTTACCTTTGATAAGACGAAACAGAAAGGAAAAATGATATGGTAAGAGAAGACGTTTTAGAAGAAATATTACGTAGAATTACGGATATTCCCGAGGAAATTGAAATAGAAGATTCCATGGCGCCGGGAAAGACGGAAGGCTGGGATTCGTTGTCCAATATGGAGTTAATAAGTGAAATAGAAAACCGATTTCATATTGAATTTGAATTTGATGAATTAATGCAGATAGATAACTGGGGAGATATGAAAAGAATAGTTATCAATAAAACGAGATTGTCCGAATAGGGGGATATAATGATGGCATCTGTAGTTGAATATGTGTACCGACATTCGTTGGAAACACCGGATAAATTAGCGGTAATCACAAAAAATAGCCAGACTACTTATTCTGAGTTATGGAAAATGGTCTGGGAATATGCTGAATACTTAAAAACTAGTGGATTGCAGAAAAAGAATATTGTGGTTGTAAGGGCTAGTCAAACCTTGGATTATGTGGTCACTTATTTGTCTGTCCATTTAGCTGGGGGAATAATCACGTCTCTTGAAAAGAGTATTCCATTTAATAGTTTGATGTCGGTTGCAGTATCATTAAATGCCAAAGCAGTTATTGTGGACGACCATCCCTCTGATCAATGGGATGGTTATATTTTCCTGAATCCATGGCATAACGTAGAGCGGGCAGATAAGATACCGTTGGAAAACATAGTGTTTCCCCAAGAAGATGATTCGGCAGATATCCTTTTTACTACGGGAACCACTGGCGCCTCCAAGGGAGTTGAATTATCACATAGAGCCCTTGTGGCAACGGCAGAAAACCTGATATATGGATGCCAATACTGTAAAGATACGGTTTTGATCGCTCCAGGACCTCTTAACCATGCGAATGCCATAAGAAAGTTATTTACGACCATGGTGATGGGGAGTACGATTTATATAGTGGATGGAATGGCAAATGTGAGAGATTTTTTCATGGCTTTGGACTGGCCTTGTGAGAAGATATCCTGTTGCTTGCCGCCAGCAGCAATCCGTGTGATTTTTCAGATGACTAAGGATAAGATTGGAGATTATGCGGATAAAATTGATTTCATAGAATCAGCCAGTGCTCCTTTGCCGGAGCCGGACAAGCTACGGCTTTGCAGACTGTTGCCAAGAACCCGTCTTTACAACAATTATGGGTCTTCGGAATCAGCTTCTGTTTGTATGTATGATTATAATGCATTTCCAGGGAAGTCAGGCTGTATCGGGAAAGCAATGCCAAATGCACATATTATTGTTGTAGATGATGATAAACGCGAGATGGTATCGTCTTCGGACAATATGGGATTGTTGGCTTGTGAAGGGGATATGAACATGAAAGGATATGTAAATGACCCTGAGCTGACGAGAGAGGTACTTATCAATGGGATTGTTTACACGAATGATATTGGTTATATTGATTCGGAAGGATTTGTATACATTGCAGGACGGAAAGGGGACGTTATTAATGTCGGAGGTCTCAAAGTGGCACCGGCGGAAGTGGAATCAGCAGCATTGGAAATGGATGGGATAGAGGACTGCATTTGTATCCCTAGCAGTCATCCTATTAACGGCAGTATTCCGAAGCTGCTTATTGTTGCAAGAAAAGGACAGCAGATAGATTTCAAGGCTATAAAGCACTATTTGGCTGAAAGGTTGGAATGGTTCAAGGTTCCGCAGGAGTATGAGGTGGTTGATCGGATTGCAAGGACATATAACGGAAAACTTGACCGAAAATTTTATCGGCAGTGATCCTATGTCCCAGGCGGGTTACTAGGAAAGTTTTGTGACAAATAGTTCATTTTGTCCTAATTTATCCTAATTAGGACTGAAAAGAAAAGGAATGTATATTTCATGATCCAGATTATAGTGATTTTGGTATATTTTATCATAACTTTGTTTGTTGGAATAAGATCATCCAGAAAGACCAACTCATCCGGGAAATATTATGGAACTCACTTGGGGGTGGCTGCAATCGTTTGTGCATCAGCTGGAGAATGGCTTGGCGGAACCGCAACGACTGGTGTGTCTGAATATGGTTTTATATATGGGATTTCCGGTGCTTGGTATACGATAGCCAATGGTTTAGGAATATTTTTTCTTGCATTGTTTTTTGCCAAAACATATCGGGGGATAGGGAGGATGACAATTCCTGGAATCATTGAGTATATTTTTGGACCTACAGCCCAGTTCATTTCAAGCATTCTTTTAGTATTGGTTATGCTTGCTGTAGGTATGTCCCAGATTATTGCAGCCGGAAAGTTTGGTCAGGCCTTATTAGGGATTGATTTCCGGATATCTGCGATTGTATTTACGTCCATTTTTGTAGTCTATACTTTGGCAGGAGGCATGAATGCAGTCAGTTCCACGAATACAATGCATTTGGTGGTGATGTATGTAGGTATCATAGCATCTGTTCTGCTTCTAATGTCTGGTTTGGGAGGAATGTCGGAGGTCGTAAGTGAGGTCGCTGATTTAGAAAGAGAGACTGGAATACGGTATTCAAGCATGGCCGAAATAGGTATGCCAAAGGTTTCTTCCTGGATTATTGCCAGTTTATTTGGGGCATGTACTGCGCAGGCCGGAATACAGCCGGTGTTGGCTTCAAAAGATGCCATTACTGCTAAAAAGGCTTGCGTACTGACGGCCCTTGTTACGGCTCCGTTTGGAATATTGACTGCTTTGATAGGTATCATGGCAAAAATAATGGCAAATCAGGGTAGGCTTTTGGATGCGGGGGGCAATATACTAACTGATGGAAAACTCGCACTTACAAGTATCATGATGGAACTGCCCCCCTTTGTTGGTGGGCTGGTACTGGCCGCGGAACTTGCGGCCATCCTGTCTACGGCTTCTCCGATTATATTGGCGGCGGGCACGATGTTAACGAAAGATGTGTATCAAGCAAGAATAAAACCGAATGCCACAGATGTTCAGATATTATTTGTGTCCCGCTTAACAACAGCAGTTTCTGGTCTTATATGTTGTCTTGGGGCCATTTTGTTAGTGGAACAGAATAATGTTTTGGATATTGTGTATTCTGCATATTCTTTGAGAGGAGCATTATTTGTTGTACTGATTTTTGGATTTACCTGGAAGAAAGCGAGTTCAAAAGGCGCCTGTATCAGCATGGTGTTAACAGGAATTGTTGCCATATTTTGGACAGTATTTAAGGTAGTGAGTGGTGATTACCCGATAGCTTCGTGGTTTACGGAAACATATGCCGCAGTTTTGACAGCAGCTGTTACAATGTTCTTTTTTATGGCTAAAGACAAAATAGTATGTGGATGAGTTGTACGTTGTAGGACATAAGAAACGTGCATTAAGGGTTTGGAAAGGACAATGGATTATTCTAATGCGCATTTTCCTCTAAAAAGATTGTTTTAAGACATGGTGGAAACTATGCCTTGAAAAAAGCCTGGTATGTCGCAAACTATCAGTATTAAGCTGGGAAATTTAATATTGACCGGAATGCCTCTACAGATGGCGTTCCCCAGGCATCGAGGTGTTGCAGCATCATTATGCCGTAGAGGCGGCAGTACCACATTATGGATGAACGGTGCCCGCCGTCTACTAATTATAGTATTTCTTTTCACGCTTGTTAGAGCGTTCTACGGATGTTCTTCCATCATATTCCCTATTCCATTTCGGGCTGCTCCTTAGTGGTATGTTAAAGAGCCGGGGATTGTCCTTAGTCGGCGTATGGACGACACGATTATAAGGGGAATTGCTGTAGGGAGCTTCGCAGAGGCAGTCGGAGCGTCCGGCTTTCGGGCAGCGTCATATACAGCGGTTGCGGTTTGACTCCACGCCGTCCGGTTTCATGTGTAAGCCCAGCTTGCAGACAGGGACACTGTCCGGGCCGACCGTGAAGGTATCCTTATAAACATTGCAGCCAGACCTTCCAGAAGGCACTCCATGTTTTCACCATAGTTCAGTTGGAGATACCCGCCGTTACTGTGCGGAAAGCTGAGGACAAGATACTATGCCTCGTGGTACTGCCTACCATTCTCATAAAAGTCGGTATATCCAAAGTGTGCCTCTCCGGGAGGGTGTTCAAGGGGAAGATAGCCCTCCTGCTTCTTTAGCCGGGTCTCTTTCTTTTTCCCGGCAACACAAGCCGCAACAAGACGATAGGAGAAATAGCTATCCACATCATCTTTAAGACGTTTATGGACGCTCCTGGCGGTGTGACGCTGTTTCCTTGGAGCTTTCTTATCCTTCGTAAGCCATTTGTCGATGATCATCTTGAACTTATCAAGTTTTGAGGAATGAGGCTCCTCATCCGGGCTGGGAGGCGCCTCGTTAAAGTCCTCCATGTCCGCATATTTGCGGACGGTTCGCCAGTCAAGGTTTCTATTCTGGTGATTTCTGTTAGAGACTTATCCCGCCCATAATATAAATATCTGATACGATGGGTCTGATCCATTGATGTCATACTCCTTTCCTCCTTGTGGTATTAATTAGGCACAACACTACAAGAATATAGAATTTTCAGTATGTCTGCAATGGATCATTTGCTATCCGACTCGGGGGCTGTCGTACTGTCAGACGCCACCCTTTCTCAGGATGGGCATAGAGAGTTGCAATAACCTACATTTTTGCTTTGCAACTTTCTGCATTTTTTATTTTACAGTAAACATAAACAAATCCTTTACCTACCGTGTTCTGTTATATTTAAAAAGAAAAACAGAAAAAAATTAAAAGGATTTTTTGCGATAGAACCGAAAATTTGTTAAACGCTGTTAGATTGTCAAATTGTTTTGAAGAAAGAAATAGAAAAATAGAAAGAATTATATTTCGATAAGTATTGCAGGAAAGTGGTCTAATTGGTAATATATTAATAGAAGTGCTCGACCACCATCACTGCTGTTAAAAAGGGACAAGAAATATTTAGGGGAATTTGAACGGAAGGGAGGCAATGACAGGAATGAAGATGGCAGCCGACATGGCGCAAGTTATTTATGTGAATTCTTGAAAGAGGGAAGACACAAGCCCTGGGCGGACGATGCTGGATTTTTATCGCAAGTCAGCGGAGGATATCCATAGCGAAGTGTTGGTGAGGCGCGTATTCCAACTGAAAAAACTCAGAAAAGGGGTAGAAATGATGTGCAAGAAATGGATAGGATTTGCGTCGAGGGAGGTGAGATGAAAGTGAGAAGAGAGACTGCTCTCACACTGGCAGAACAAAGAAATATCAGAAACAATGATGGATGATGAAACGGCATATAGCTTCTCAAGACCCGATTGCTGGGACTTTTGCCCTTTGCATTATGAAATAAATCTAATGAGGAGACGTGAGTACAAATGGAAGATAGAAAAAGCGCGGAGTATTTGGCGCTTCGGGATGAGGTACAAAGGAATCTTGCGGCGCAAAAGGAGTGGTCGATTTTTACAATAACAATAACGGTTACTATCCTGGGATTTGCAATCAATGCCGAAGATGGATACAGCGCCGAGTTGTGTTTGCTGCCTTTTATTATACTGGTGACAGCTGCTACAAAAATGCGCAATTATAAGTCCAGCATATCAAAAATAGTAGCATACATGATGGTAAGGCACGAAAGCCCGGATGGTTTTTTCTGGGAGACATGCCTTAATAAGTATCGGGCCAAGCAAAGTAAATTCGTTTCCATTATAGGAGTGTTAGAAACGCAGGAATTTTTTCTTACAGGCCTACTCTGTATGTTGTTGTCGATCCACTATTCGGCAGGACAGTGTGAATTGTTTGGCATTAACAAAATAGTTATATATTTTCTTGCGTGTATATTATTGCTGTATATTATTTTAGTTACGCAGAATTATTGGAACATGGAACCAACCGAGGTGGAGGATGAATATGAAAAGTGGAAGTCTATTATTGGCGAAGGCAATGATCAAAAATCAAAATAATCGGTTGGAATAGTGGTTAAATCATAATGTGAAAGTCAGCGTCAGGTTGGTCCGGAAGTGGCTGTCTGGACGGTATAAGCCTTGCCCAATAGGTTTTTCAGAAACAATGATGGGAGAAAAAACGACATATAGTTGTTCATGGCCCGATTGTGGGTACTTTTATCACACAGTTCCACGCCAGGATCAGTAAATGGCTTTCAGATGGATGGGCTGAAAGTGAAGCTGATCCTGATAATTATGGAGGGGGTTTGAACGGACTCTCCTCTAATGCTAATTCTATTGCTGAGATATTTTCTTCTTCATCACCTCCCTGAAAAGCGAACTGAATACCGATTATTAAGCGGTAAAAAGCTTCGCTTTATTAGCCATACACACAAATCGGCTGTAAAATTGAATTGTACCCCTTGTTTGTTCCCCATCCAATAGGCACGGACATTTTCAATACCCCTGTTTCAAATATTGAATATTGTATAGCAAGCTCATATATTGTAAATGAGAAGTACAAATGTATAATCCAAATGAGGAATGTCAAAAACTCTTAAACCGAATACAATATTTATGCAAAATGCGAGGATGGTCTAATTATGCTTTCGCGAAAGAAGCGCTTATTTCAACGTCTACCGTTCATGGTATTATGAGCGGAAAAACAATGCCGCAGATTTATACATTATTGCTCATTTGCAATGCATTTAAGATCTCTATAGAAGATATTTTCCGGGAAAATTTTGATCCGGAAGAAAAGGCAAGTCAATTACAATTTTGCGATTTATATCAAGATTTATCACAAGACGAAAAGGCGTTAATTGACCGTTATCGTTGTTTATCAGACAAGCAAAAGAAATGGTTATGGATGAGTCTGGATATATTATAGCTTTCAACACTTTCTGAATTCATGATAATGGTGAGTGAAAAGTTTAAAAAGTTTACAAACTCTAGCATCTTGACATATGTTCAGCTGTCTTTTTTCACTCATATCTTTTTTCCCCATAATTTGATGTAGGGTTTTGCCATAGGGCTTCTCAGCAACTGGCAGCTCGTTGTTAAAATCTCGTTTTCCTCTGCAGAGTTTTCTTATGTAGGAAACAGATGGTCACACTCAAAAAGAAAAACGACACTTCATCTAACAAAAGGGATTTTTTGTAAATAGGAGCGAAAATTTGTCGAACGATGCCGGATTGACAAGCAGCTTTGGGGGAAGTTATAGTAATAGAAGAATAAAAAAATCGAATATGGATGCCGAATATTGATATGGAAAAAATCGGATATCGATAAGTATTGCAGGAAAGCAGCCCAAGTGGTAATATAATAACATAGATAGAAGCCTGGCTGCCATTTACTGCGGATAAAAGGGGATAACAAACATTCAGGGGAATTTGAATGGAGGGGGAGCAATGACAGGAATGGAGACGGCAGCCAGCGAGTTGGAAGCGCGCTATGAAAAGTACAGAGGCATCTTGAAAAATCTAACGCTTATGAGCGATGTCTTTATGCGGAATGTGTTTAAAAAGCGGGAATGTACAGAATATGTCCTACAGGTGATCATGGGAATGGACGATCTTAAGGTCGTGGATCAGGTTCTGCAAATGGATTACAAGAATCTCCAGGGACGGTCGGTAATCTTGGATTGTGTGGCGCGGGATGCGCAGGGGAAACAGTACAATGTGGAGATACAGCAGGATTCAGAAGGCGCCCATCCCAAGCGGGCCAGGTATCACAGTGGTCTAATGGACATGAATACTTTAAATTCAGGGCAGGATTTTGAGGAACTTCCTGCGACATATGTGATTTTCATCACCAGGAACGATATCCTGGGATATGATTTGCCAATTTATCATATTAATAGGAAAATTGAAGAGGTGAACGCGGATTTCGGGGATGAATCGCATATCATATATGTGAATTCCGGAAAGCATGGAGACACGGAGCTTGGGCGGCTGATGCGGGATTTTCATAGCAAGTCGGCGGAGGATATCCATAGCGAAGTGCTGGCGAGGCGCGTATTTGAATTGAAGGAGACTCGGAAAGGGGTTGAAATGATGTGCAAGGAAATGGATCAGATTTATCTGGAAGGACAAAAATACGGGGAAGAGCTGGGAGAAGCCCGAGGAGAAGCCCGGGGTGAGGCCCGAGGAGAGATGAAAAAAGCCCGAGAGACGGCTCTCACACTGGCGGAACGAGGAATGTCGGTGGCGGATATCGCAGACATAGTGAAGGTCAGCGTCAGGCAGGTCCAGAAGTGGCTGTCAGGCTGTGTTAGTCCCGTAAGGTAAATAAGCCTTGCTTTGCGTGCGGCAAGTTGGCGGCAAGCTAATGTGTCATTGAAACAATACTGCCTGAATTGAATGAATCATATAGATACACCTATCAGATTTTCCCATTCCAAGTATCGGATTTCATAATGGACGCTTGAAAAGGGATAGATTTGACAGGTGTTTTTTATTTTTCTTGACATTACCAAAAAAATCCTCCAAAATAGAAATATCAGAGTGCGGGGTGGGCGAAGAAAAAGTGTACGCTAATCTAAGGCCTAATGCAATATCTGAGGTCTAACGCAATATCCAAGGCCTAACGCAGCAATATCCAAGGAACAATATTCAAAGTGCCGATGTTGAAAGTACGAAGATTAAAAAGTACGAAGATTAAAAAGTACTCAAATAGGGGAGAGTTAAAACAAGGAAAAGTCAAACAAAAAAGACAAAACAGGGAAAAGACAAAACAAGAAAAAGTCAAAACAAGAAAAAACCAAAGCAGGAAAGAACCGCATATTATGGCTGGAAGCAAAGAAAGGAGTAACTTATCATGGCAAATTGGAGTGAAAAATTCAACAAGGTAACGCAGTCTGCGATCAACAAGAGCAAAGAGGTAGCCGAGATGACTCGTTTGAACATTAATATCGGCAGCCTGAATCAGAACATCAAGGATATTTATACCAAAGCAGGGGAGTACGTGCTGAAAAATGGCCTTCTTGGGGAGGACGAGATTATCGCCGGTTACAGCACGGAGGTAGAGACCTTGCAGCAGAGCATTCTAGCGGACAAGGAGAAATTACGTGAGATCAAGAATGTGGATGTTTGCCAGAATTGCGGCGCCAATGTGTCCAGAGACAGCAAGTATTGTGACAAGTGTGGGGCGGAAGTGGTGCGTCCGACGCAAGAGACGCAGGAGTGAGTTCCTATGAAATTATTGATCGTACGGCATGGGGATCCGGATTATTCCATTGATTCCCTTACAGAGAAAGGCTGGAGAGAGGCGGAATATTTGTCAGAGCGTCTGTCCCGGTTAGACGTGGCGGCTTTTTATGTCTCTCCCTTAGGCAGAGCAAAGGATACTGCATCCAGGACCTTGGAAAAGATGGGCAGGACCGCCGTGGAAAAGGAGTGGCTTCGGGAATTCCGTGCGCCTGTCAGGAGGCCGGACCGGGATGGACTGTCTATTGCCTGGGACTGGCTTCCCCAGGATTGGGTGGAGGATCAGCGCTTTTACCAGCTGGATCATTGGTATGAGCATCCCGCGTTTGCGGAAGCGCGCGTGAAGCAGGAATATGACTGGGTGACTTCCAATTTCGACCAATTATTAGCGTGCCACGGATACGTCCGGGAAGGGAATGCCTACCGTGTGGAGAAGGCCAATAATGATACCGTGATTTTATTCTGTCATTTTGGGGTGGAATGCGTGCTGTTATCGCGCCTGATGAACCTTTCCCCCATGGTGCTTTGGCATACCACCTGCGCCGCGCCGACCTCGGTGACCACGGTGGTAACGGAGGAGCGGCGGCAGGGAATTGGGATTTTTCGAGTGACTTCCTTTGCGGATATTTCCCACTTGTATGTACATGGGGAACCGCCCGCTTTTGCGGCTCGTTTCTGTGAAACCTATGGGAATCAGGGGGAGAGGCATGACTGAGGACGGAAAGCAACAAGAAGCCTTGTGATCTGCGGGGCAGTGTGCTTCTTTTTTGTTGTGTCCGTTATTTTGGCTGTGCTGCTGATGATTTTTGCAAAACCTCTGGCAATTATGATGCGGGCGCCGGAAGAGGCGGTTGATTTGACGGCCACGTATGTCAGAATCTGAGGGGATTCGCGCCGGAGGCCGTGGCTACTTGCATCTTGTTTTCGTTTATCGGATACTATAATGGGCATAGTCAAACGCTCTTCGTCATGCTGCAGGGCCTGGCACAGACTTTTGTGGTCCGGCCGCCCATGTCTTACTACATGAATCCAGCCCGATGCGTCTTTGACAGGAATCGGTCTTGCGGCCCCATGTGCGTCGCTTTTCGGTATTCTGTTAAATGCGGCCTTTTTCTATTTCTCCAGAAGCATGAAAAAGGGAGCGGTGAAAGGGAACCTGTAAAAAGGAGCGGAAATGAAAAATTTAAGCACCTTATGTTATATTGAGCGGGATGGCTGTTATTTGATGCTGCACCGCACGGTTAAGAAGAACGATGTGAACAAGGATAAGTGGATTGGCGTCGGCGGTCATTTCGAGGCCGGGGAAAGTCCGGAGGAGTGTGTGCTGCGCGAGGTAAAAGAGGAGACGGGCTATACCTTGACCAGTTATCGTTTTCGGGGCTTAGTGACGTTTCTTTCTTACAGTGACAAAGGAACGGACTTGGAATATATGTCCCTTTTTACCGCGGATGGCTTTGAAGGGGAGCCGATTCCCTGTGACGAGGGAGTGTTGGAGTGGGTTCCCATTGAAAAGGTTTGGGATTTGAACCTGTGGGAAGGGGACAAAATCTTCTTTCGGCTTATGGACGAGGGGGAGCCTTTTTTCTCCTTAAAACTGGTTTATGATCATAATAAGCTCCTTTCCGCTTCTTTGAATGGAAAGGAACTGGAGTTATTTGACGTTCTGAATGAAGACGGCAGCAGATCGGGGCTTGTCAAGGAACGCGGCGTGGCCCATCGGGACGGCAGCCTGCACCCCACGGTACATACCTGGATTGTCCGAGAAAAAGGGGAGGGCAGGTTCGATGTGTTGCTGCAGAAGCGCAGCGCGACCAAGGACGCTTTTCCGGGACAGTACGACATTTCCTCCGCCGGGCACGTGGGTGCGGGGGAAGAGGCGTTGGAGTCGGCCGTGCGGGAGCTACGGGAAGAACTGGGCCTGACCGTGGATCCGACTGAGCTGGAAAAAATTGGGGTTCATCTGGGGAATACGGATACTTCTTTTAGAGGGAGACCTTTTCGGAATCGGGAATGGAGTCAGGTTTATGTGTACCGCGGTCCGATCGTTCAAGAGCAGCTTCATTTGCAAGAGTCTGAGGTGGAAGAGGTTGTCTGGATGGACTATGAGGAGGTTCTGCGGGGTGTGCGGGAAAAAAGCCTGCCCAACTGCATTTTTGAGGAGGAGCTTCTGATGCTGGGAGAATATTTGGACAAGCTGGAAGGGGCGGTCTGATTAATTTGACTCCTTATCAGAGTCTTTTCGGAAAGGGGATTGTACGATTTTGTCATAGGCGATGACGGACTGTCTGGGTTGTGGTTCGGGTTCGCAAAGCTTTTGTCCATATTTGAGGTTCGCCATGATTAAATTGTACTGTAAAACCGTCCGGAGTGTCTGGGTCAGGCAAGGCGAAGTGCCGCAGTCTACTTCGCAGACGTCTTTCAGGGCGTGGGACAAATTGATGATATCGGATGAGGTAATGTTCATAGAGGAATCTCCTGTAGGTCCGCCGTTTCAGTGGAAGCTGAAGCGGTTTTTTCTATTATATTCATGAAAAAGAAGTTGTTGATAAAAAGGGATAAATTTTCAAGTATTGGAAAATGTTTTGTATTGGTAAATAAGATTGGAATTGTGACTTGAAAAGGCGCTCTCTCCATTGTATGATAGAAATGAGGAAAAACAGGGCAGAAATAGCCGGAAGATTCGGAATGGTTTTGAGCGTATGAAATTGGGAGGCCTTGTATGATTTATACTGTCACAATGAATCCGTCTCTGGATATGATTATTGCGGTGGACGATTTTGCGCTGGGGAAAACCAATCGTACCCGGACAGAGCGTTTTCAGCCGGGAGGGAAGGGAATCAATGTTTCCAGGGTCCTCCACAACCTGGGACTGGAGAATGTGGCGCTGGGATTCTTGGCCGGTTTTATCGGAGCGGAAATAGAGAAAAAGGTTGAAGCATTGGGATTGCGCCATGATTTCCTTTGGCTGGAGAATGGCTGTTCCAGAATGAATGTCAAATTAACGAACTATGAGGGAACGGAGATCAATGGTAAGGGACCGTATGTTGGACCGCGGGATCTGGAGAGGCTCATGGGGCAATTGGACCGGCTGGGGCAGGGGGACATCCTGATTTTATCGGGAAGCGCAGCCTCTGGGGTGCCGGATACGATTTATGGGGATCTTATGGACAGACTCTCCGCCAGAGGGATCCTTTTCGTGGTGGATGCGGCTGGGGCGTTGCTTGAAAATGCATTGAAATATCATCCGTTTTTGATCAAGCCTAATCTTTGCGAGTTGGAAGCGTTGTTCGTGGAGGAGAAAAACGGTGCGGAGACGCCGGTGATGGAATGTATGCGGGGAAACGGTCGGCAGGCGCTGTTGCCCTATGCCCGAAAGCTTCAGGAGCAGGGGGCGAGAAATGTGTTGATATCCTTGGCTGGAGAGGGTGCTTTCTTTTTGGATGAAGATGGAAAGGCGTATTGTCTGCCCGTGCCGGAGGGAAAGCTGGTGAATGCCGTGGGAGCGGGTGATTCCATGGTGGCTGGTTTTCTGGCCGGTTGGGAGCAAGGCTGCGACTATGAAACGGCTTTTCGAATGAGTGTCGCGGCGGGAAGTGCCAGCGCTTATTCGGAGGACTTTGCCACGAAAGAGGAGATTGCGGCCCTCGAAGCGCGGTTAAGGAGCGTCGGGCACTGTGAGGAGCGTGGGGTACTGTGAGAGGAACAGTGTATCATGAGCAGTGTCTGGCATTGTCAGAGAAGTCAGGCACCATGAGAAAAGCTTGGGTCCCGAAAGGAACCAGGCACTATCATGGGATTTTGCGGGGCTGGGTTTTATGAGCGGATGGGTAGAAAGAGGCTGCTGGTTGTCTGAGAAAGGCTGGAACTTGGAATGCGGATTTATCGGGGAAAATGTGTGTTTGGTGGGATTGCGATTGGCAGGATTCAGGTTTATCAGAGCGGGGCTGGGCAAGTAAAGCGCCGTCAGATTGACGATATATCAGGGGAACTCAGGCGTTTTGGGGAGGCGAGGAAGGAAGCGCGGGCACGTCTGGCGCAGCTTCAGACGAAAGCGGTCAGGGAATTGGGAAAATCAGAGGCCTCTATTTTGGAAATCCACCAAATGCTGTTGGATGACAAGGAATATATCAAAAGTGTGGAAGAAATCATTCGGAATCAGTCCGTAAACGCCGAATATGCCATAGATCTTACGGCGGAAAGCTTTTCAAGGGTGTTTTCCGAAATGTCGGACGAATACATGAAAGAACGGGCCGCGGACATCAGGGATGTGTCCGGGCAGCTTTTGGAAGTCCTGGCCGGCGGAAACCGACGTGTGCAAATGGAGGATCCGGTTATCCTTTTGGCGGAAGATTTGTCCCCCAGCGAAACGGTGCAGTTAAACAAGGAAAAGGTTTTGTCCCTGGTTACGGTGCAGGGCTCCATTGTATCCCATACGGCTATTTTGGCCAGAACCATGGGAATTCCTGCCTTGGTTGGAACACGGATCGCGGAGAATAGGACCGCGGGAAATAAGGCCGCAAAGGAAAAGACGGCAGAGGAAAAGACTGCCACGGATGGTCTGGCAAATTATTTGTCAGATTTGGATGGCAGGCTGGCAATTGTGGACGGAAACGAGGGCTGCCTCTATGTGGATCCGGATGAGCAGACGCTGCGTCGCATGGAAGCGGCAAGAATGCGGGAATTGGAATTCGGAGCGCAGCTAATGGCCCTGAAAGGGCAGGAAAGTGTTACGTTGGATGGCAGGCATGTGCGTATCTACGCCAATATCGGATCCCATCGGGACTTGGCGCTGGCTATGACCTATGACGCGGAAGGAATCGGACTGTTTCGCAGCGAATATCTCTATCTGGAAGGGGATACTTATCCTACGGAGGAAGAGCAGTTTACCATCTATCGGAATCTTTTGACGGCCATGGGAGAGAAACGGGTGGTAATCCGCACGATGGATATCGGTGCTGACAAGCAGGCGGACTATTTTCGATTAAATAAGGAAGAAAACCCTGCCCTGGGAATACGGGGCATCCGTGTCTGCCAGGCCAGGCCGGAAGTGTTCAAGACGCAGCTGCGTGCCTTGCTGCGGGCCGGGGTGTATGGCAATTTGGCCATTATGTACCCCATGATCACCTCGCTTCGGGATGTGAGGTGGATTCATCAGATGGCAGAGGAAGTGGAGTTGGAATTACAGGGGCAGGGCGTGCCTTTTGACTGCCGGGAGCAGGGAATTATGATTGAAACCCCGGCTGCAGTGATGATCAGCGACTTATTGGCTCGGGAAGTGGATTTTTTCAGCATCGGTACCAATGATTTGACGCAATATACCTTGGCCATGGATCGACAAAATCCGGCTATGGGGGATCTTTACGACCCGCATCATACCGGGGTGCTTCGAATGATCGAGGTGGCGGTGAGAAATGCGCACCAGGCGGGAATTTGGTGCGGTATCTGCGGAGAATTGGGAGCGGATTTGGAATTGACGGGATTGTTTTTGGCCCTGGGCGTGGACGAGCTGTCGGTCTTTCCCAGAAATGTATTGCCCTTGCGAAAACGAGTCCGGGAGACGGATGTGACGATGTGCGGGGAGGAGGAATTGAGTAAGTGGCTGGATGTGCGGGAAAGGGAGTAATACCCTCGGGATAGTGTTTTAGACGGAAAGGAGAAATCGGAATGGTTCATGAAAGGAACATGGAAGAAAAGAAGCCAGGAAGCGGCAGTACCCCCTATGAGGAGATTTGTGCCATGCTCAAGAGCCTGGTGGAGGGGGTACCGTACCGGATTGCCAATCTGGCCAATGCTTCGGCGCTTCTTTATCAGGAATTGACGGACTTGAATTGGGCCGGCTTTTATCTGCTGGAGGAGGACAGACTGGTTCTGGGCCCCTTTCAGGGGCGGACGGCCTGTATTGAAATCCCGGTGGGAAAAGGGGTGTGCGGTACGGCCGTGGCTCAGAACGCGATTCAATTGGTGGAGGACGTGCATCAGTTTTCCGGGCACATTGCCTGTGACGGCGCGTCCAATTCGGAAATCGTATTGCCGATTCGCCAGGAGGGGAATATTGTGGGCGTGTTGGATATTGACAGTCCTTATATAGGGAGATTTACGGAAGTGGATGCGAAAGGCTTGTCTGAATTTGTAACTATATTGGAGAGCGTATGGCGGTGAGGAAGGAGCTTATTTCTTTCTTGCAGAATCAGGCAGTTTTGCCTTCTTTACTCTTCCCCCAGGCTCCACTCCCCCCAGCTTCCCAGATCCCACACGCTGCAGGGTTTCAGCGGCCCTTCCCCGTCAAGATGTTCCGCAATGGGAAGTTCGAACCAGCCCACATCGTACCATTTCCCGCATTTGTAACCGGCCTGGTGGTAGGTGCCCACAAGCTGAAAGCCCATTTTGCGGTGTAAGCTTTCGCTGGCAGGGTTGGGGAGTGTGACGCATCCGTACACGGTACGGAATCCCTGCAGGCGCAGCAGCCGTATCAAGGCGGAGTATAGCTTTGTCCCCACTCCCTTGCCGCGGATTCCGCGGTCCAGGTATATGGCGGATTCAGCGTTCCATTGATAAGCCGCCCGCTCCATGTGCCTGTGCGCGTACGCATAGCCCAGAGCGGCGCCGTCCTCTTCGTACACAAGATAAGGGTACTCCGAGACTGTGCGGTTAATCCGGTCCTGGAATTCCGCTGCCGTGGGCAGGGTGTATTCAAACGTGATCGGGGTGTCGATATATTGCCCGTATATTTTTAACAACTGCTCCGCATCGGAGCCATTTGCGAGTCGGATCATATGAGGATGCCTCCATTTTCCCTTTTTTCGACTTCCATTATAAATGGATGTGGGGCAGGGTGCAAGAGAAAAGTAAAAGAAATTAAGATGATAAGGGAGGGTTCCGCATGAATTATCGCAGTGATAGATACGGTAATCAGATATCCATTCTGGGATATGGCTGTATGCGTTTTACCACCAGGGACGGCAAAATCGATCTGGCCAAGGCAGAGTCGGAAGTGATGGCGGCTTTCCGGGGCGGAGTCAATTATTACGATACCGCCTACGTTTATCCTGGAAGCGAGGCCGCCTTAGGCGAGATTCTGGCCAGGAATCAGATTCGTGATCAGGTGAAGATCGCCACGAAGCTGCCCCATTACCTCATCCGCAACGCGGCCGGAATGGAAAAATATTTTCAGGAGCAGTGCAAGCGCCTACAGACGGATTATATCGATTATTATCTGATGCATATGTTGACGGACGTGGCTACTTGGGAACGTCTCAAGGATCTTGGTATTCTGGATTGGCTGGAGGAAAAAAAGAAAAGCGGCGCCATCCGTCAGGTGGGTTTTTCCTACCACGGCAATACGGATACGTTTTGCCGTCTGGTGGATGCCTATGACTGGGATTTCTGTCAGATTCAGTATAATTATATGGACGAACATACCCAGGCCGGCCGAAAAGGGCTGCAGTATGCCCATGAAAAAGGGCTTCCGGTCATCATCATGGAACCTTTGCGAGGGGGCAGGCTTGTAAACCGACTGCCCAGGGAGGCCTTGTCGATTTTTGAAAAGGATCCGGTTCACCACACACCCGCACAGTGGGCTTTTCGCTGGCTTTACAATCAGCCGGAGGTGACCTGTGTTTTGTCCGGCATGAATTCCCTGGAAATGGTGGAGGATAATGTAAAGACCGCGGCGGAATCTTACGCTGGAGAGCTGGGAGAGGCGCAAGAGGAGATGCTGCGGCGCGTGGTCCGGGCGGTAAACGGAAAAATGAAAGTGGGCTGCACCGGCTGCCGATATTGTATGCCCTGTCCCAGGGGAGTGGATATTCCCGGTACATTTGCCGCCTATAATCGTTATTATACGGACGGAAAATTCGTTGCGCTGAAAGAGTATATGATGTGTACGGCACTGCGGAAAAATTCCGCTTCCGCCTCCAACTGTATTCAATGCGGAAAATGTGAAAAGCATTGCCCGCAAAACATTGAAATTCGGAAAGAATTGAAAACCGCCGCCAGGAAACTGGAGGGACCTGCCTACAAGCTGGTGCGCGCTGTGATCAAGCGCTTTCGGGCTTATTAATAAAGGCGGGAATCATGTTTGTGTTCTGTTTTCCCTGCAAAAAAGACTTTCCGGTCGGCATCAGCCTGCCTGACGGAAAGTCTTTTCTTGATTCATGACAATAGAAAACTTGCGCAGCGTGTCCTCTGTCGTTGGGTGATAAACCTGCGCGGACGGCTAATCGCTGGGATGCGCCTTGGAATCCGGCTCACATCCGCCGCGTTATGGCATCCGGCTTGTGTCTGCCCTGAGAAGGACTTTCCTTACATCTAACCCACATCAATTGCGGAGAATACCTCTCCGATCGGGCCCTGCACTACCAGATCGGCATATCGGTCTCTGGGCGTGGGCGCTTTGTTAATGACTACCAGCTTCTTCCCGGAGAAGTAATCGATCAGGCCCGCGGCCGGGTACACCGCCAGGGAGGTCCCCCCGATAATCAGCACTTCCGCGTTGGAGATAAAGGAAATGGCAGAGCGCATGGTATCCATATTCAGGCCCTCTTCATAAAGGACCACGTCCGGCTTTACCGGTCCGCCGCACTTGACGCATTTGGGAATGCCTTCGCTGTCCTTGATGTATTGGACATCGTGGAAATGTCCGCACCGCTCGCAGTAATTTCGGAGAACGGAGCCATGAAGCTCCAGAACGGTCTTGCTTCCGGCGGCCTGGTGCAGGCCGTCGATGTTCTGCGTAATTACGGCGCGAAGCTTGCCGCATTGCTCCAGTTCGGCCAGCTTCCGATGGGCGGCATTGGGTTTTGCAACCAAGAACAACATCTTATTGCGATAGAAACGAAAAAATTCCTTGGGATTGGCCCGATAGAAGCTGTGGCTCAGAATCGTTTCAGGAGGATAATCATATTGCTGGTTGTAAAGGCCGTCCACGCTGCGAAAATCAGGAATTCCGCTCTCCGTAGACACACCCGCCCCTCCAAAGAACACGATATTGTTGCTGCCGGCAACGATCTCTCCAAACTCCTTTAAAGCCTCTTCGTAAGTTTTCATGGACACCTCCCGAATCCTTGTGGCTTTTAAACGGTCTTCCTGGGAGCGACAAATACAGGGAAAGTATCGGAGCCTTTCAACTCCTTGCCCTCGGTGATGGTCACTTCCTTATCCGTAATGATGTATTCCACGTCCGCGTTGCTTTCCACCACGGTATCCTGCATCAGCAGACAATTCTTAACCTTTGCGCCTTTGCCGATCTTTACGCCGCGGAACAAGATACAATTCTCCACTTCGCCTTCGATGACACAGCCATCGGCCACCATTGCGTTTTTCACCCTGGCATTGCCGATGTATCGGGTGGGATTATCATCACGAACCTTGGTATAAATCGGGGCATGGAACAGCGCATCCAGATTTTCATCGTCCAGAAGCTTCATGTTCTCATCGAAGTAATTCTTAATATCACTGATACGCGCGCTGTAGCCCTCGTATTTGTAGCCGTAAACTTTCAAAGTGTTCAACTGAGGGGCCAAAATATCACGTTCGAAATAAACATTACCCTTAGCGTACGCCTTGGTGATCAGATCAATCAGACGTTCGCGCTCAATCAAGTAGATGTTCATGGAGAAATTCTGTTTCCCCTGTTCCTTGGGATTAATCTGAATCTCTTTTACCCGTCCGTTGTCCAGGGACAAGGTGTAATACAAATCGCTGCTGGTGGTGGGCTGCAGATTCATAAAGCCGTAAGGAATCTCTTCCTCTTTATAGGCGATGGACACGTCCGCGCCGCTTTGGATATGTGCGTCGATCATGGCATTGAAATCAAAGTTCACGGCAATGTTGGCATCGGATATGAACACATATTTTTCTCTCTGGTTCTTGATGAACTCCAGAATGCTGGCAAGAGCCTCCACGCGGCCGTTGTATACGTTCACCGTCTTCTCCGCGTAGGGAGGAACGATGTTCAGGCCGCCGTTTTTACGGGTGAGGTCCCATTCGCGACCGCTGCCGAGATGCCTCATCAGGGAGCGGTAATTCTTGCGGACAATCACCACGATATTGTCAATGCCACAGTTGACCATGCTGGAAAGCAGAAAATCAATCATGCGATATCTGCTTGCAAAAGGGATGGAGGCCATCAGACGTTCGCTGACCAGCTCAGGTACCTGGTTATCATAGCTGTTCGGGAAAATAATACTCATTGCATCGCTGTTGGAATTTACCATTGTACTTCACCATCCTTTATATTATGATTGACCATGGCATCCGGGCCTACTTTGGCATAATCGCCCACGTAAACGCCGGGGCCTATGGTAGCCACACCATGATTCTTGTCGGTAGGCATGGCTCCCACCACGGCATTTTCGCCAATGACGGCGTTTTCTGCCACGATACAGTGTTCTACCACGCTACCGGTCTTGATGATGCAGTTACCCATGATCACGGCATCTTCCACTCTCGCTCCGGATTCCACCTGAACGCCGGCGAACAGAATGGAGTGTTTCACCGTCCCCTCGATGCGGCATCCATCGGTGATCATGGAATTCTCCACGATGGCGTGGGAGCCGATCTTGTG
Source organism: uncultured Acetatifactor sp. (assembly GCA_947625255.1). Taxonomy (GTDB): domain Bacteria; phylum Bacillota; class Clostridia; order Lachnospirales; family Lachnospiraceae; genus Acetatifactor. The sequence goes on from CANQNT010000010.1 coordinate 21,953, forward strand.
GCCGGTCATACCGCTGTTGCGGCTGTAGATCTTCCAGTTCTCGTCGAACAGATCAATGCCGCTATGTTCGGGATCCATAATCTCCATGTTGGCCTCCCATAAGGAAGGAATGGTTCCCACGTCTTTCCAGTAGCCGTTGAAGTGATAAGCGTACATATCGCGCCCATCCTTCAGCAGGTTCGGGATGATGTTGTTGCCGAAGTCGTTCTGGGAACTGGGATCCGCCTCGTCTTCGATCAGATACTTCTTGAGGACATCGGTGTTGAAAATGTAGATACCCATGGAAGCCAGATTGGATTTGGGGTTCTTGGGCTTTTCCTGAAATTCCGTAATCTTATCATTCTCATCCGTCACCATCAGACCGAAGCGGGAGGCCTCTTCCCAGGGGACCTCCATGACTGCCACACTGAATTCCGCGCCTTTTTCCTTATGGAAACGCAGGAAATCACTGTAATCCTGCTTACAGATCTGGTCGCCGGACAAAATAATTACATACTGGGGATCATATCTGTCAATAAAGGAAAGGTTTTGGTAGATGGCATTGGCCGTGCCCTTGTACCAGTCGGAGCCGGATGCCTGCTGATAAGGAGGCAGCACATGGACGCCGCCATACAAGCGGTCCAGATCCCAAGGCTGCCCGTTTCCAATGTACTCATTGAGTACCAACGGCTGATACTGGGTCAGAATTCCCACGGTATCAATACCGGAGTTTACACAGTTCGACAGCGGGAAATCGATGATACGATATTTGCCGCCAAAAGGAACTGCGGGTTTTGCCAGTTTTTGAGTCAACGCGTAAAGTCGCGAGCCCTGGCCGCCGGCAAGAATCATTGCGATCATTTCTTTTGCCATAATGGTTCTCCTTTTTTGACAATTTTTTCTTGCCTCTATTGTATCATTTACCCTTTATTTTAACAAGTGGTTGTCCCAAGAAAAATGTGAAAAACACATACAAAAAACCCATGAAAACATCATTTTTCCGTTAGTATGGACAAAAAATAAGAAATTATTAAGAAAACAGAAAGGATTTCCCGCTTGAGGTATAGGGCCTTTTTTGATATAGTAATGTTACAGATAAATATAGCTTGAATTTGTAGAAAGATTAAGGAAGAAAAGTATGCGGAAGAGAAAAAATGGGGAATTGATCCCGTTTGAAAAGAGTAAACGAGTCATATATATGGAAAAAAGGGGCAGGGAGGAAAGGAAAATGCCGCTTTTGGCAAACACGCTGATTGTTCTGGGTGCGGTCTGCATCCTTTATTGCATCGGAATCTTGTTATTTGTAAATTATGGCACCAGATTTTTCCTGGTGTGGGGAGCGGGCGGTCTGATGCTGATCGGGGCAGGATGGGTGATCGGGTATACGGACTTTGTGACAAATCAGCCGGGCTGGCTGCGTATTCTTTTGGAATGTCTGATTGGCATAGGGATTGTGACATTTTTGTGGATTGAAGGGTTGATTTTTACGCAGTTCGCTGCCAAAGGCACGGAAAATGCCGATTATCTGGTGGTGCTGGGAGCGCAGATGTTTGATTATGGTCCCAGTGACACGCTTCGACGGAGACTGGATACGGCGGTAGAATATCTGGAAGACAATCCGGATACCTGGGTGATTGTTTCCGGGGGGAGGGGTCCCAACGAGAGTATGACCGAGGCTCAGGGGATGTACGATTACCTGGTGAGCAGGGGCGTCGGAAACGAGCGGATCCGTAAGGAGGATGCTTCCGGCAATACTTACGAGAACCTGCTGTATAGCGGCCGGTTATTGGATAAAGAGAATGACAGAATCGTGGTTGTGAGCAATAATTTTCATATTTATCGCGCGTTGGGCATTGCCAGAAAGCAGGGTTATGCGAACGTTTGGGGACTGGCGGCGGACTCTTATCCGCTGATGCTTCCCAACAATTTGCTGCGCGAGTTTTTCGGTGTGTTAAAGGATTGGGCCGTAGGGAATCTGTAATGGGAACGATTCGGCCGGCCCCCTGATTTGAGGGGAATCGCCTGAGCGGTTCCGAAGGGGCTGACGGTCCGGAGAAAGATTGCTTTTGCGGAAGATTGAGGAGGAGTGAAAATGGAGATTCATGTAGGAGATGTGCTGAAATTGAAGAAGCCCCATCCTTGCGGGGGATATGAATGGGAGGTGCTTCGTGTGGGAGCGGACTTTCGCTTAAAATGCCTGGGATGCAATCATCAGATCATGATCGCGCGGCGTATTCTGGAAAAAAATATCAAGGAAATTAAGGAAAGCGCTTGAAAAAAGGGACAATTCATGGTATTATACTTATTCGTGATATATAAATCCTTGCTCCCGTTGGATCGGGGGCCAGAGACCAAAAGGAGGTAAACAGCATGAACAAGTATGAATTAGCCGTTGTTGTCAGCGCGAAAATCGAAGATGATGAGAGAACTGCGGTGATTGACAAGTGTAAGGCTCTGATCGAGAGATTCGGCGGCGTCATCACGGAAGTGGATGATTGGGGCAAGAAGAGACTTGCATATGAGATTCAGCATATGAAAGAAGGCTTCTATTACTTCATCAGATTCGATGCCGAGCCCACTGCTCCGGTAGAGATCGAGAACCGTGTACGCATCATGGACGGCGTGATCAGATATCTGTGCGTTCGACAGGACGAGGCGTAAGAGAAAGTGAGAAAGTAAAGTATGAATAAAGTAATTCTTATGGGAAGATTGACGAGGGACCCTGAGGTGAGGTATTCCCAGGGAGCCAGCCAGACGACGGTTGGCAGATTTTCCATTGCGGTTGACAGAAGATTTAAGCGTGAAGGAGAGCCGGATGCCGACTTCTTCAACTGTACTGTATTTGGCAAGCAGGCTGAGTTCGTGGAGCGTTATCTCCACAAGGGAACCAAGGTGGTTTTGTCCGGCCGTATTCAGAATGATAATTACACCAACAGAGAAGGACAGATGGTTTACAGTGTTCGCGTGATGGTGGAGGATATCGAGTTCGCGGAGAGCAAGAATGCTTCTTCCGGCGGTAATGCGGACGGCGGCTTCGGCGGCGGTTACACGGGGAACAATAATGGTTACAATAAACCTGCGGCATCTGGCGGAGCCGGAGATGGGTTTATGAATATTCCGGACGGAATTGATGAGGAATTGCCGTTCAACTAAGGTTTGGCAGGACCGGAGGGTGGTCCTGGTATTGAGAATAGGAGGCAAAGCAATGGCTTTTAATAAAGCAGACAAGACAGATTCTCCCATGAGGAGAAAGAACACTGTCCGCAGAAGAAAAAAAGTGTGCGTGTTCTGCGGCAAGGATAACGTGATCGATTACAAGGACACCAACAAGCTGAAGAGATATGTGTCCGAAAGAGGCAAGATTCTTCCTCGCAGAATTACTGGCAACTGTGCAAAGCATCAGAGAGCTATGACTGTGGCGATTAAGAGAGCTCGTCATATCGCGCTTATGCCTTACTGCAGCGAATAAAGGAATCGCTTAACATTCTAATGTTATGAACCAGATGCCATCGCGTAACGTGATGGCATTTGTTGTTGAAAAAAGGATGCCGCGAAAGCCGAATATTCCTTGTCTGTGTTCACTAAATTGTTACATAACATTTTCTTTTTTGACAAATTAAATTGTAGCAAACTTCGGAAAGATTTGGTATAATGTTCACTAAGGGCAAAGCATGGAGTCCGTTGTAAGCATAAGGATTGTATGCGAAGCATGGAATCTAATGTATGGAACTGAGGCATTGATTTATGAGGAAGCGAGTTAAGTTAAAGGGTCGCATTAAGACATTTACCAAGTTCAGTATTTATCTGGGCATTCTTTTGCTTTTGATGAATGTCGCGGTATTCCTTCTGGATTATCGCGCGGGGATTGTCTTGGCGTTTTTTACCATATTTTATTTTGCCGTGACCTTGTCTCTTTATTTTTATAATAAGCCGGTCATTATCAATGAGTTGGTCAGCTTTGCCACGGAATACGGCCAGATTCAAAGAAAGCTCCTGCGGGAGTTGGATTTGCCATATGCGCTTTTGGATGATTCCGGTAAGGTGATTTGGACGAATATGGCTTTTGAGCAGGTGATTCATCAGCCCAAAGGCTATAACCGATCTATCACGACATTGTTCCCGTCCATTACCAAGGACAGACTTCCCGCCGAGGGCGGCGTCGATGAGGCCCAATACGACCTTCAGTATGATGGGGGAGAGTATGTCGCCAAGTTTAAGATGATTTCGCTCAGGGAAATGGCCGAGCATAGCAGTATGATTGAGGCCAGGGATTATAATGGCTACCTGGTGGCGGTTTATCTGTTTGATGAGACCGCGCTTCATATCGCCTTACAGGAGGTGGACGACCAGAGCCTTGCGGTGGGCATGATTTATCTGGATAATTACGAAGAGGCGTTGGACAGTGTGGAAGAAGTACGGCGCTCCCTTCTGATCGCGTTGATCGACCGAAAGGTCAACAAATATATTTCCGCCCAGGACGGCATCTGTAAAAAGCTGGAAAAAGATAAATACCTGGTGATTTTGCGTAAGAAGTCGCTGGCACAGCTGCAGGAGTCGCGCTTTGATTTGCTGGAGGATGTGAAGACGGTCAATATCGGCAATGAAATGGCTGTGACCATAAGCATTGGCGTAGGCTACAATGGCCTGACTTATGCCCAGAATTACGAATTTGCCCGCAACGCCATTGATTTGGCTCTGGGGCGCGGAGGCGACCAGGCAGTGCTGAAGACTCCGGAAAGCGTTACTTATTATGGGGGGAAAAGTCCGCAGGTGGAGAAGAACACCCGTGTCAAGGCCCGTGTCAAGGCCCATGCGCTGCGTGAGATCATTACTTCTAAGGATATGGTCATTGTCATGGGGCATGCAAGACCGGACGTGGACTGCTTTGGGGCGGCGGTCGGTATCTGCAAGATTGCCCAGACCCTGGGACGCAAGTCCCATATTGTTTTGAATGAGGTTCCCGCCTCCATTCAGGCGTTGGTGTCCTTGTTCCGCAACAATCCGGAGTATGACGGCGACATGATTGTGGGCAGCCAACAGGCGATTGAGCTGGCGGGCAGCAATACGGTGCTGGTCGTGGTGGATGTCAATAAGCCTTCTATTACGGAATGTCCGGAATTGCTTCATTATTGTAAGTCCGTGGTGGTTCTGGATCATCACAGGCAGGGAACGGAAACCATTGAAAATGCCACCTTGTCCTATGTGGAGCCTTATGCTTCCTCCACATGTGAGATGGTTTCGGAGATTTTGCAATATACTTACGACAATATTAAGATACGTTCGGAAGAAGCCGATTGTATGTATGCCGGTATCGTTATCGATACCAATAATTTCATGAGCAAGGCGGGTGTGCGGACGTTCGAGGCGGCGGCGTTCCTGCGGCGCAATGGTGCGGACGTGACGAGGGTACGCAAGCTGTTCCGTGAGGATGCCCTGGAATACAAGGCCCGTGCGGACGCGGTGAGCCAGGCGGAGATTTACAAGCAGTATTTTGCGATTTCCGTTTGTACCACGGAAGATTTGCCCAGTCCTACCGTGATCGGCGCCCAGGCGGCCAATGAGCTTCTGAATATCAAGGGCATCAAGGCCAGCTTTGTAATGACGCCTTTTCAGGGCAGGATTTATGTCAGCGCCCGTTCCATTGACGAGGTCAATGTACAGGTATTGATGGAACGGATGGGCGGCGGTGGTCATATGAGTATCGCGGCGTGTCAGTTGGAGGGAACCAATCTGCCGGAAGCCATTGGATACTTGAAACGTACAATAGATAGTATGCTGGAAAATGGCGAGCTATGAGTCTTTTTTCATAGAAGATAGAAAGGAGATACTATGAAAATTATTTTACTCCAGGATGATAAAAAGATGGGCAAAAAGGGGGATGTCATCGAAGTCAGCGAGGGTTATGCCAGAAACTTTATTTTGCCCAGAAAGATTGGCGTGGAGGCAACGGCCAAGAATCTTAATGATCTGAAATTAAAGAAGGCCAGCGAGGCAAAGCGGGCACAGGAGCAGTTGGAGGCCGCCAAGGCTCTGGCGGAAGCTCTTTCTGACAAGCAGATCGAGGTCAGGATCAAGGCCGGAGAGAATGGCAAGGCTTTTGGTTCCGTTTCCAGCAAGGAAATCGCGGCGGCCTGCAAAGAGCAGTACGGTATTGAAATTGACAAAAAAAAGATTCAACTGGCGGAAAGTCTCAAGACCTTTGGATCTCATGAAGTGGGGGTTAAGCTGCATCCCAGTGTGACCGCGAAGCTGACCGTCAGGGTCATGGAGGCGTAAGCATTCGGCTGATCGTCAGAAAGGGTGAAGACTTATGCCTACAATGGAAGAAGCCGTACTTAAGAGAGTATTGCCTCAAAATCTGGAAGCAGAACGATCGGTTATTGGTTCCATGATGATGGATCTGCAGGCCATTATAGATGCCTCGGAGATGATCACCGGGGAGGATTTTTATCAAAGGCAGTATGGGGTTGTCTTTGACACCATGGTGGAGTTACATGAGCAGGGCAGACCGGTGGATGTGGTCACTTTACAAGATCGCCTGCGCGAGAAAGATGTACCGCCGGAGATCAGCAGTCTGGAGTTCATGCGGGACGTGATGACATCGACCTTTACCTCGGCCAATGTGAAGTATTACGCGGCCATCGTGGCGGAGAAATCCACTTTGCGTAAGCTGATCCGGCTGAATGAAGAGATCGCCAATAATTGCTATGCGGGTAAGGAAAGCCTCAACGATATTCTGGAGGATACGGAAAAAAAGATTTTCCAGTTGGTACAGAAGCGCAACGTGGGAGATTATGTTCCGATCAGGCAGATTGTCATGAATGTCATGAACAAGATCGAGATGGCTTCCCGCAATAAGGGAGCTGTTACGGGGGTTCCTACCGGTTTCGTGGATCTGGATTACCGTACCGCGGGGATGCAGCCTTCGGATCTGATTCTGATTGCCGCGAGACCTTCCATGGGCAAGACCGCCTTTATTTTGAATATTGCGGAATATGTGGCGTTCAAGCAGGATAAGACCGTGGCGATTTTCAGTTTGGAGATGAGTAAGGAGCAGATTGTAAACCGTTTGTTTTCCATGGAATCCCGTGTGGATTCCCAGCATTTGCGCACAGGTCAGTTAAACGATGGTGAATGGGAGAAATTGATTGAGAGCGCGGGTGTCATAGGCAAGTCCAAGCTGATCGTTGATGATACGCCGGGGATCACGGTTTCCGAGCTACGCAGTAAATGCCGCAAGTTCAAGCTGGAAAATGATTTGTCCATGGTTATGATCGACTACCTGCAGCTGATGACGGGAAACGGTCGGGCCGAATCCAGACAGCAGGAGGTTTCTGATATTTCCCGTTCCTTAAAGGCCGTGGCAAGGGAGCTGGGGGTTCCCGTGATCGCTTGTTCCCAGCTGAGCAGAGCCGTGGAACAGCGGCCGGATCATCGTCCCATGCTTTCCGACCTGCGGGATTCCGGGGCCATAGAGCAGGATGCGGATGTGGTCATGTTCCTTTACCGTGATGAATATTACCATAAAGACACTGAGAAAAAGGACATTATGGAGGTCATTATCGCCAAACAGAGAAACGGCCCTATTGGGACGGTGGAGCTGGCGTATCTGCCGATGTTCACCAAGGTCGCTAATTTACAGAAATAAGGACCGGCATGGGCGTGATTTACACAAGAATGATGGAATACGAAAGAGGACAAGCTTTAAAGGAGCTTGTCTTTTTTTGTCATATGGAAAAAGGGAAAGAAAGGGGAATTCACATGGACAATTTTCTGATGATTTCGGATGCGGCAAAAGAGGTACAAGTGGAGAGTCATGTCCTGCGGTATTGGGAGGAAGAACTGCACCTTCCCATCCATCGGAACGAACTGGGGCATCGTTATTATACCAAAGAAGACGTAGAGCGGTTTAAACAGATCAAGGGCATGAAAGAAAGGGGACTACAGTTGAAAGCAATCAAGATGATTTTGAAAGACGGAAAAATCGATGTTATGCTGCCGGAGGATGAAAAAGAGGCTTTAAAGCGTCAGGAAGAGGAAAGAGACAGACAGGCGCGTCAGGAGCGCGGGGAAGAAGGGGAGAGCGGGGAAACAGCGTATAATGGTGGAAAGACAGAGGCAGGCGCTGTGGGATCCGATGGGGGAAATACAAATGTTGCCCTGAATGTAGCGGAGAGAGAAGAGCGGGGGATGGTCGCTGAGTCGCGGGAAGAAAAGGCCAGAAGACTGCAGTGGCTATTACAGCAGCTGATTCGAGATACGCTGCAGGAAAATAATAAGGAACTGAGCCGTGAGATCCGGGAAAGCGTTGTTAAAGAGTTGGATTACCAATTTCGGATGCAGGAAGAGCGTGACGAGGAACGGGACCACAAGCGCGAGGAACGGGATGAACTTCATTACCAGAAGCTGGATGAGCTGCTTCGCAGGAAGAGTCGTCGATTGAAAGCGTCAGGGAGGGGCGAGAGACCTGACGTGGGAGAAAGGAAAACGCGTGAGGATGATTCTTTGGCTATGACGCAAAAGGCCCGAACCGCTGAACTGCGGAAAAGCCGCCAGGAAAGGCGGGAGGAGAAGAAAAGAGCCCGTGCGGAGAAACGTCTGCTGGCGGAGGAACAGGCCAGAGTGAAGGTACAGGCTCGTGAGGAGGAAAAGGCACGGCAGAAGGAGCAGGCGCAGAAAGCGAAAGAAGAAGCTTTGGCCCGGGCAGAGGAAAAGGCTAAGGAAAAAGAGGCGGCGAAGAAAAAGGAGCAAGAGGAGGCAAAAGCACGGGAAGAGGCAAAATTAATGGAGAAAGAGAGGGTAAAAGCGGAGGCGCGAGAAAGGGCGGAAGCAAAAATCAGGGAACGGGAAGAGGCAAAGGAAAAAAAGAAAGAGCAGGAAGAAGCGAAAGCGAAAGCGCGAAAAGAGGCGAAAGCAAAGGAAAGAGAGGAGATAAGAGCGAAAGAAGAGGCAAAAGCGAGAGAAAGAGCAGAATCGTTGGAAATAGGAGGAAAACGAAAGCATAAAAAGGCGCAGATCAGTGCTGAGAGCATCGAGGCAAAAAAAGCCCGCATGAGAGCCGCGGTGAAAGCGGATGATCAGAAGCGGGAAATAAATGCTGAGGAGGATGTTGAAGACTATGAGTCTCTGAATGATGAAATCGATACATATAAAGTGATCGATATGCCCCAAAAGAACAAAAGAAAAAGGCATTTCAGAAGATGAAATGCCTTACAAAAGTCCTGCGCAGTTAACCGCGCCGACTGTATGAGGATTACTCCTCGGAAATCGTGCCTACAGGGCAGGTGCCTGCGCAGGAACCGCAGCTGATGCACTTATCGGGATCGATTTCGAATTTGCCGTCACCCATGCTGATCGCTCCAACGGGACACTGTGCCTCGCAGGCGCCGCAGCATACGCAGGAATCGCCGATTACAAATGCCATAATACTTATCCTCCTTTTATATGAATAGCTTTTCATCAATAACTGTTTTCATTTTAATATAAAATCATGCCGCTGACAAGACCTAAATAGAAAAATTTGAGGAGGACTTTATTGCTTCTGAGCAAGCTCCTCGCGGCGTTTGTGGATGCCATTCAAAATGACTTGCTTCTTTTCGATGGCTTTATTCTGGTTCATGGCGGGAACACCCTTGAGCCTGTAAGGGATTCCAAGCTTTTCGTATTTGCTCACACCCATGGTATGATAGGGCAGCACGTCCAGAGCTTTCAAATTGTTGAATTGTCCAATGAAGTAGCCCAGTTCAAAAAGATATTTGTCATCGTCCGTGATGCCGGGTACAACCACATGTCGAATCCACATGGGAACATGTCTGGCATCCAGATAAGCCGCGAATTCCAAAATCCCCTTGTTGGGTTGAGAGGTCAGTTCTTTATGCTTTTCAGGGTTAATATGCTTGATATCCAACATTACCAGGTCCGTCAGAGACATCAGACGGTCTATTTTTTCCATCACGAAAGCGTTGTCAGGATTGAATGCAATGCCGGAGGTATCGATGCAGGTGTGAATATTCTTTTCCTTGGCCAGGGTAAACAAATCAATCATGAAATCAAGCTGCATCAATGGCTCACCGCCCGTGACGGTGATGCCGCCGCCCTTGTAGAAGCTGATATTGCGCTCGTATTGCTCAATGAGATAAGCGGGCTCCATCAGTGTCCCGGCGTTCATTTCCCAGGTGTCCGGGTTGTGGCAGTAAGCGCAGCGCATTGGACAGCCCTGAACGAAGATAACAAAACGGACACCGGGACCGTCCACGGTGCCGAAACTTTCAAGAGAGTGGATTCTTCCTTGCATAGACGTTCTTTCCTTTCTAAAGAACACCCGGAAAGAAAACTCTTTCCGGGTGCCGATTGATCGATGTTATCCGTCAATGAGGACTTAGAGACTCTCATGGAAGGTACGGGAGATAACGTCAGCCTGCTGTTCCGGTGTCAGCTTGATGAAGTTTACGGCATAGCCGGAAACACGGATGGTCAGCTGGGGATAATTCTCGGGATGCTTCTGAGCATCCAGCAGAGTATCTCTGTTCAATACATTTACGTTAAGATGATGGCCGCCCTTTGTTGCGTAACCGTCAAGTAAGGATACAAGGTTGTCAACCTGTGCAGAATTAGATGCCATGATATTTTCCTCCTATTTCATAGTTTTGTTGGTCCGCCGGGAAACGATGTGTCCCCGGCGGATAAGCGGGCCGGGTTTATTGGTAATCATCCAGACCCTGATGAAGAGTGGGTACACTGCAGGCCAACGGAGTTCTTGAGCAGTCCGTACAGCCAAGTGTCTGAACATTCCTTGATTGCTGACTGTTCACATCAAAGTCCACGTTGACGTGGCCGGTGCCGTTTGCCATGCCGGAGTCCAACAGCTTGACCAGATCTTCAATTGCCATGTTCTCGTCCATAATGTGCCTCCTCTCAATATGGCTTAAAAAGTATTTATATTATTTGTTCAAATCCAGTTCAATGTCGCCGGAGAAGATTTTGTCCTCTTTGCCCAGAGCGCCGGGGATGATGGTGAAGGTATTGGAGATACCATCCTGTGCGTCATTGAACGGAAGCTTGGATACGGAAGACAAGGACGCTACCGCGCCATGAGTGTCACGGCCATGCATCGGGTTCGCGCCGGGAGCAAAAGGCTGGCCTTTCTTACGTCCATCAGGAGTATTACCGGTAGCCTTGCCATAGGTTACGTTAGAGGTAATGGTCAGGATGGAAGTGGTAGGAATACCATTACGATAGGTATGATGTCTCCTGACAGCGGTCATGAACTTATGAACGATATCCTGGGCAATGGTATCAACACGGTCATCATCGTTACCATACTTCGGGAAGTCACCGGTGGTCTTGAAGTCAACGATGACGCCGTCTTCATCACGGATCACTTCAACCTTGGCATACTTGATGGCGGACAGGGAGTCAGCCACGATGGACAGACCGGCGACACCGGTTGCGAAGTAACGCTTTACGTCTCTGTCATGGAGAGCCATCTCCGCTCTCTCATAGCAGTACTTGTCATGCATATAATGGATGATGTTCAGGGTGTTTACATAAACGTCGGCCTGCCACTCCATCATATCAATAAACTTGCTGTAAACATCATCATAGTCCAGAACATCGCCGACAACGGGACGATACTTAGGACCAACCTGCTTCTTGGTAACTTCGTCGACACCGCCGTTCAACGCGTACAACAGGCACTTTGCCAGATTCGCACGAGCGCCGAAGAACTGCATTTCCTTACCGATTACCATGGAGGATACGCAGCAGGCAATACCGTAGTCATCACCGTGAACGACTCTCATCAGATCATCGTTCTCATACTGGATGGAAGAAGTCTGGATGGACATCTTCGCGCAGTATCTCTTCCAGTTCTCGGGAAGTCTGGTGGACCAGAGAACGGTAAGGTTGGGTTCAGGGGAAGGACCAAGGTTGGTCAGGGTGTGCAGATAACGGAAGCTCATCTTGGTAACCATGTGACGTCCGTCAACGCCGACACCGCCCAGGGACTCGGTAACCCAAACGGGATCGCCGGCGAAGATCTGGTTGTACTCAGGGGTACGGGCAAACTTGACGCAGCGCAGCTTCATGATGAAGTGATCAACAAACTCCTGAATCTGCTCCTCGGTAAAGGTACCGTTTGCCAGATCTCTCTCGGCATAAATATCAAGGAAGGTAGAGGTACGGCCAAGGCTCATTGCCGCGCCGTTCTGCTCCTTAACCGCGCACAGATAACCAAAGTACACGGCCTGGATGGCTTCCTGTACGTTGCTGGCGGGTCTGCTGATATCGCAGCCATAAGAAGCAGCCATTTCTTTCATCAGCTTCAGAGCGGTCATCTGCTCGGAAAGCTCTTCACGAAGACGGATCACGTCATCGGTCATTACACGGCCGGTGGAATTCTTCTGATCCTGTTTATCCTCAATCAGTCTGTCAATACCGTACAAAGCGACACGTCTGTAGTCGCCGATGATACGTCCGCGTCCATAAGCATCAGGAAGACCTGTGATGATATGGGAGGAACGGCAGGCTCTCATTTCCGGATTGTAAGCGTCGAAACAACCCGCATTATGGGTCTTTCTATGAACGGAGAAAAACTCGCTGATCTCAGGGTCAACTTCATAACCGTTGTCGGCGCAGGCCTTCTCCGCCATACGAATGCCGCCATAAGGCTGAAGGGAACGCTTGAAAGGCTTATCAGTCTGGAAGCCTACAATAGTCTCTTTGCTCTTGTCTAAGTACCCGGGACCATGAGAAGTGATGGTGGAAACAACCTTGGTGTCCATGTCCAGAACGCCGCCTGCTTCTCTTTCCTTTTTCTGAAGATCAAGTACCATTGCCCATAAGTCCTTTGTGTTCTGTGTGGCCGGGGCCAGGAAAGCATCATCGCCATCATAGGGATGATAATTTCTCTGAATGAAATCACGTACATTGATTTCTTTGTCCCATTTGCCAGCTACAAAATCTGTCCATTCTGGTCTCATTTTGAAATAGCCTCCTATAAATTTTTTGTGGAAATAAGGTGAATAGTTCTCTCTATTCCTAGTTTTCATTATATGTAAAATGGGCATCTGAGTCAAGTTCGAAAGTGTTCTTTTTTCGGTACAAATGATGGTTTTTAGGGATTTTTAATAATTAAAAAAAATAAGAATGACTTGTCAGAAAGTGGAGAAAGTATTATACTGTATACATTGTAAAGCACTGGTAAAAGTTAGGTGCGCCTGCCCCCGGGCGAGCGTCCCACAATGTGGAAAGTGACTGGAAAGGAGATCATAAAATGAGTGGAATTACCAAAGACATGACGATTGGTGAGATTCTGGAAACGAATCCCAATGTCGCCCCTGTGTTGTTGGGGATCGGTATGCATTGCCTTGGATGTCCTGCCTCCCAGGCTGAGACGCTGGAAGAGGCCGCGATGGTTCATGGGATTGATATCAATGACCTGATGAAAGAAATCGAGGCGCTGTAAATGTATGAAACGGGATGCCGTTCCGAGAAGATTCGAATCTCGGGAGAGCATCCCGTTTTTTGTCAGCCTGACACGGTTTCTCCTGTTCCATGCTTTCGGCTTAGATGTCCGCCAGGGTCTGCAGAGCATGCTCCCTGATAAGAGGGGAATAGTGCTCCTCCAGGTACGCCGGACTTAAGGATGCGTTCTTCTGGAAATGTCCGTATTCTGAAAGCAGATTGCTGGCCTTGTTAAAATCGGTCAGGGACATTTGGTCCCGGATCAGAGTCAGCAAGTATTTGCCCTCCCTTTCATCCTTGTATAGGGCGCTTCTGGCACCGTCCATGGATTTTAACAGAGAAGCGGCGGATATGGCGCGTTTGAGCGAGTCGAACGTGAAGATTCTGGTCAGTCCCGGGTCGTCGTCTTTGTCCTGAGGCTTTTTCGCGGTGGTATCCAGAGAAGCCTTGCGGCTTTCGTGAAGACGGCGGAAGAGATCCATGACCTCGTCGGAGCCCTCTTCCTCCTCTTCTTCTTCCTCTTCGGTATCATCATGGATGGACGGAGTAAAGCGGGAAAAACGGGTATCCAATTCTTCCGGATCCTCCACCTTGGTGATGATGAGTACGATACACTCGGCATTGAGGGGTATGGCTTCTATCATTAAAGGAATGTCCTCCGCTTCAAAGCCAAACTGATAGTTGGCTTGCTGCATCATATCGCGAAAGAGGTTCTTGGCCTTTTCGGTTCCATAAGCCAGTTCGCTGATTTTGAGCTCGCGACTGGCCAGATCCTCCCGCGTGAGAGTGCAGCGGATTTGGTTGTCGTTTACTTTTTCTATTTTCATGAGGTAGTCCTTTCCTTTCAAACATCAGGATAGCCTGCAAAACGAGGCATCCATTGACCGGTACGGTCTGGTAATCGTGGAGATGCCTTTCTGTAGCTATAGTATGCCCTTTGCACATTTTAGTCAATAGGAAGTTTTAAGTTTAATATTTTTTAAGATTTTCTTTTGGTATTTCGCTTGCCAATCGGCAGGAATAGGCATATAATGTCAATTAGAGTCCCCTTTGCCAATCGGCACCGGCAAGGAGGCAGACAGTTGATTTTCCGAAATGTATGCAAATAAGAAGTATAAGCGTTGTTTATTGATTACGGCGGCTGGCCGGACGGTAATCCGGCGGCACCGGAACCTTTCTGGAAAGAATCGTAAAAATCTCATCCTTAAAAAAGAAATTGTTTTGGAAGGATGTCTTACAGGCACATGTGCTTGTCGGTTGTATTATCCACTTATTTAGTTGTTTTAATTCAAAATTTTTTGGATCGGACTCAATTTTTTGGAAAATCATGGTGCGGGTGTAAGGGCGCTCAAGCAAGATGTTTGCTCAGCCGACATCGAAAAACGGTATTTTAATGTTTATGTGACTTCGGATTTATATATCACAAAGCTTTTGGTCGCGAAGAAACCGGATTGCAAAAGGACGTGGGATGCCTCTCTGGCCGGCTGCAGCCGCTGTGTGCGGAAAATCAGGTAAGCAGAATTTTTTTAAAATGCTGATGACGGCGGGCGAATAGTCTGGTATAATGAGAACGATCCAAACCGCGGGGCGGGGGCGCCCGCTCCGCGGACTGGCTGGCGGAAACCGTTTGCGCGGGAAATTGCAGGAGCCCTGGCTCCGCGGACGGCCGGTACAAGAAGAAATTGGAAACATGGGAGAACGTAAGGAGCGGAACAAGAGAGAAAGGCAAGGGAACGATGAGAAGAAAGATCATACCGGTATTGGTAGCAATCGTGTTGATTGTCGTGATAGGCGTGTTTTCATTCGGAAAGGATTTTATGGAGAAGAGCAGGTATTCAACGGAGCGGGCGGACTTGGACGCGTATTTTGGAGTGTCCGCGGGGAGGCTCGCGATCGTGCTGCAGGATGAGATGGTGGAGGAAAAAGCGTTGCTTTTGGATGGCAGATGTTATTTTGACAAGGCAACTGTGGATAAATATTTTAACGATGGATTTTATGTGAACCTCCAGGAGGGCGTGGTGCTGTATACCACGGCCCTGGAGACTTATAAGATCCAGATTGGCGGGACGGTGCTGGAAGCCCCGGATGGGAAAAAGGACCTGGGGTATGAAGCGATTATCAGCAGGGAAGACGGCCTGTATTTTGAGGCGGATTTCCTGAAGCGGTTTGTCAATTGCTCGGTGGACATCTATGATCGTCATGTGCAGGTATATACGGAATGGGGTGTTCGAAAGGTGGACAGCTTAACCGAGGATTCCGTCCTGCGCCAGGATGCGGATGGGATGAGCCCTGTTTTGCGGGATTTGGAGAGCGGAGAAGAAATCGAGATCCTGGAAGAGGGCGAGACGTGGAGTCTTGCCAAGACATCTGACGCGTTTCTGGGGTATGTGGAAAACAAGCGGCTGAAGAATTATACCCAGGGATGGGATATTACGGATACGGAGAAGCCGGTAACGGATTATACGGAACCGGAGTTTGTTTCTCTTTCGATGGATGGGAAGCTGAGTCTGGGCTGGCATGCCGTTTATGGGATGAGCGGAAATGACGATTTGGAGAGATTGGCGTCGGAAGCCAATGGGATGAATGTCATTGCGCCCACATGGTTCAGCCTGAATGATAATCAAGGCGGTTTCCGCAGCTTCGCCAGCGAAGATTACGTGGCGGCGGCACATGGAAAGGGCCTGCAGGTATGGGGCGTCTGGGATGATTTTAATTATGGCTTAGAGAATCCGGAAGCCGGGATCAATGTGGGAACGGTGCTTTCCTCCAGCGAGAACAGGCAGCGGCTGGTGAAAGGGATTTCAGAGACGGCCATATCCCTGGGGCTGGACGGCGTGAATATCGATTTTGAGAATATCGCGGAGGAGATCGCGTCCCATTATATCCAGTTCTTGCGGGAATTGTCCGTTGAATGCCGGAAGAATAAGCTGTTTCTATCCGTGGATAATTATGTGCCCTACCAGTACCGCAGCTATTATCGGCTG
Organism: uncultured Acetatifactor sp.; assembly: GCA_947625255.1. GTDB lineage: Bacteria > Bacillota > Clostridia > Lachnospirales > Lachnospiraceae > Acetatifactor. Next base: position 38,380 of record CANQNT010000010.1, read on the forward strand.
GACGTGCAGGGGAAGATCGCGGATTATGTGATAATCATGGGCTATGATGAGCATTGGCATGGCAGCGGGGATCCGGGCAGCGTTGCCAGTATTGAATATGTGCGGGGAGGGATCTCCAGGGCGCTGGAGCAGGTACCGGCTCAGAAACTTGTGAATGCCCTGCCGTTTTATAGCATAGTCTGGAAGAGCAAAGGCGGCGTGGTGACGGATGAATTCCTGACCGTGGAAAATGTGGAAAGTTACGTAGGCAGTCATCAGCTTACGCCTGTCTGGGATGAGGAGACTTGTCAGAACTATGCCGAATGGACGGAGGGGGACGCTCTTTTTCAGGTGTGGCTGGAGGACGTGGATTCTCTCCGGGTGAAGCTGAACGTGATGAATGTGCAGAAAATTGGCGGAGTGGCCGTCTGGCAGCTGGACTTCGGCACACCAGAGGCTTGGGAAGCGATCCGCGGATTTGTAGAGACACCTTGATTTGGCATTGAACGGAATCCCCATGAATGGACCAGGAGATTACTTCATATATTTATTATAAGAAATAAAATGAAAAAATGTGCATGAGAGAAGCACATTTGGGTATGAAATATGAATGATTTCGAGCGAAAGCTGTTATCCCTGGTGATGGGGGTGCTTCTGGTGGTGTCGGCATTGGCCATCGCGCGGGAAGCTGCTTCTTTAACGGCGGCGGGCAGCTCCAGAGTTGAAGTGGGGCAAGAAAAGCCTTGCGTGGTGATCGATGCCGGGCATGGGGGACGGGACCCGGGAAAGGTCGGTATTAACGGCGCTTTGGAAAAGGATGTGAATCTGGAGATCGCTCTGTTGGTGAAACAGTTTCTGGAAGCCGGAGATGTTCGTGTGGTGCTGACAAGGGAATCGGAGGATGGGCTGTACGATGAAGATGCCTCCAATAAGAAAGTGCAGGATATGAAGCGCAGAGTGGCGGTTATTGATGAGGCCGCTCCCGTGATCACGGTCAGTATTCATCAGAACAGTTATCAGCAGGAAAGCGTCCATGGCGCCCAGGTGTTTTATTATGCCACCAGTCCCGACGGACAGGAAGCGGCGCGGTGCCTTGAGGAAGCGCTGGGAGAGCGGCTTGGAACCGAGCATATAAGGCCGTCCAAGGCCAATGACAGTTATTATCTCTTGAAGAAAACAGGGACGCCGACGGTTATTGTGGAGTGTGGTTTTCTTTCTAATTATGAGGAGGCGGAAAAGCTCTGCGCGGAAGAGTATCAGGAGAAAATGGCCTGGGCCATACATATGGGAATTTTACAGTATTTGAACACGCGATAAGAATTGATGTGGGGTAGTGACGGACGGGATTGATCTCCCCCAATAGGTATCGGGCAATTGAAGCTGAAAACGGAACTCGGTAGGGATAAACCGGGCTCCGTTTTTTTCATTTCGCCAGGAGAGCGGACGGGCGTGTGTGCTCGCTCCAGCCGCCGGGGCGCGTGAAGCTGTCAAAGAGGATCCCGACTTGTCAGGTTTGATCGGCGGAAACCTGATTCCCGCTGTTTTTGCCTTTTTTGTTGCTGACTGTCTGGGACGTTTCATAAGCCAGCAGTTTTTTGCGGTAGATGCTGGGTGTGACTCCGTACTTTTCTTTGAATTTGCTTAAGAAATAGGTAGGCGTACTATAGCCCAATTGCCTGGAAATGTCTCCGATGCTGATTTTTTGACGCAATAGTGCCGCCGCCTTTTGCAGCTTCCTGTCAGAAAGATAATCGGAAAAATTCTGGCCCATGTTTTTCTTGAACGCACGGCTTAGGTAAGCGGAGGTGATATGGAAATGCTCTGCCATGGAACCGAGAGTGACGGTTGCCAGATTCTGTTCGATATAAAGCTGCAGCATGACCATGAACTGTTTATTATGGCTGCTTGCAGTCTGCTCGTGAGCTGACTGATATTCTATGACGCAGGCGGAAAGGAACTGGGTAAATTCCCGAATGCCGGGATGAACCCGCAGCAGTTCCGGCAGCGTATATTCGTTCAGAGGGCTATTCCATTTGTTAGAGCGGAAAAACAGCTTCAGCGTATAAAACACTGTCTCCATGTAAAGATACAGGGTGTGGGCGGAGTAGCATTGGGAATGAGGATTGAATTGCGCCGGTACGGCCTTTCCCGCATGCTGCTCCAGATATTGAACCAGCATATCATAATCTTTTTGCCGCAAGAATTCGCCAAGACTGGCGGACGCATCCGGGTCCAGAACGGCGTCGCTTTGTTCCGCTGCCTTGATCCGGTCATGGGACAGCCTTTTCCAGAACCCGTAGACCAGACTGTAGTGCAGATTCTGCCGCAGAAAATCAATTTGTTCGCACATTTCCTCCGGGGTGTCCAGGCTGGAGGTATAGAAAATATTAATGAACGAATCTTTCCAGGTGTTGTAAAGGTGCTGCTTTAGGGAGTCTGCCAATACCCGCATATTGTATTCCCGGAAGTTCAGGTAGAAAATCACGCAGCCAGGCTGCCTGCTTGTGTGACAGGCAATCTCGCAAAACGCCAGATATTTCTCGCAGGCGCAGCATATGGCCGTGCAGAGACGATTCATATCCCAGGGATCACAGCGGAAGTCCACGATGATGCCGGCATAATGAGACAGGGGATCCGCCCAGACCGGAATACTGGTAGTCGTTTTAGAATTCGTCAACTTTGATCTGTTAGAATTGGGCAAAGCGTCAGGCTCCTTTCAGGGCGTTTCCTATGGTTCGTTAGTATAAAAACTTTGTATTGTTTATATCACAAATGCCTGAAAAAAGCAATAAAAACAATGATTGTAAAATTTTTATGAAAATAATATGGAGAAAATTTTGTAAAAAGGCAAAAAAGTATAAGAAAGGTCAAAAACTTCACAATTGTCAAAATGTCTAATCGGTTTTATCCTATATACGTAAGTATCGAACAATATGCACAAATGTTTGTTCGAAACGATCGAATACTTAAAAAAAATGACAAAAGGAGGGGACGCAAGCATGAGACGAAGTGGAAAAAATGATTCACTTCAACAGCGTAAGTATCGCTGGAAGAAGACGGTTGCCTTGCTTTTAGCGATGTCCTTGGTATGCACTGGCGGAACGGTTGCGTTTGCCGCGGAGAGCGGCGACACGGCAGGCGTACCGCTGAAAGACAAGTATACCGGATTTGACGGAGTGGAAATCGAGTGGAAGTACGGAACGGCGGATTCTTATGATTACGAGGGTTATTCTGCCATGTATGCGGATGTTCCGGGCGCTTCTGAAGCGATTGACATTCCTTTGTCAAGTATCTCCGACGAGAACGGCGTTCTGGCGGCTCAGGAAGTTGAGGGCAGGACGGCAATCCTATCGGGCAAATCTTCGGAGTATGTGGAATTTGCTGTAAATATTCCGGAGACTGCCATGTATCAGCTGGAGCTGGATTATTATCTGCAGCCGGGAGCTTCTGACGAGGCCAAGAGAATTCTGTACATAGATGGGGTTGCTCCTTTCGAGGAGAGCAGTGACCTTACTTACGTACGTTACTTTAAAGACGCCGGCGAGCCTGTCGTGAACAGCGTGGGCGACGAGACCAGACCGGCGCAGGTGGAGATTCCCGGTTGGAGGACTTCCCGCCTCGAGGATACCAGCGGTAAGTATCCCGATTCTTTCAGCCTTTATCTCGAAGCGGGTAAGCATACGATCCGGATGATTTATAATAAGGTGGATATGTATGTGTCCGGCGTCAGACTTGTTCCCCCCACAATATATAAGACCTATGCGGAAGTGTCCGCGGAATATGCCTCCAAGGGTTATCAGCCCGCACAGGTTGACAAGATCCATTTCCAGGCTGAGCTGACCACGATTGAGAAGAATGACGTGACGCTTCGCCGGGATAATGACGGCGATCCCCTGGTAGAGCCCGCTTCCACCGTGAACCGTGTGCTGAACGTTATGGGAGGCTATCGTTGGAGGGCCGGCAATCAGAGCATTACCTGGCAGTTCGACGTTCCCCAGGACGGTCTGTACAAGATCGCGATGTATGTGAAGCAGTCCTGGAATGACGGACTTCCCTCTTTCAGAAGAATCGAGATCGACGGACAGGTTCCTTTTGCGGAGCTTTTGGAATATAAGTTCCCTTACGACACCAAATGGTCCCTGGAGACTCTGAGCGATGAGGAGGACAATCCTTACCTGTTCTACCTGACCGCCGGTACCCATACCATTACCATGCAGGTGAAGTTGGGCGAGCTTGGCCCCGTGCTGTCTTCCATTCAGGAGGATATCTCGATCATTTCCGATATGCTGCTGGATATTAACCTGATCGCGGGCAGCGACCCTGACCCGAACTACGATTACGGTTTCTTCAACAGGATTCCCGATCTGCAGGAAAACATGGAATTCATCGTCGCCAATATGCGCAGGAAATACGATATGGTGAATTCGATGGCGGCCCAGAGACCTGCCATGGCCAACAACTTCCTGACGATCGCCACCCAGGTGCAGGAGATGCTGGACGATCCCTACAGTATCGCCAAGAAGATCGGAGATCTGACCAATTCCCAGAACAGCTTAAGCCAGTGGTATCTGTCCCTGCAGAGCTGTCCTCTGATCATTGATTATTTTGACGTTGGAAATCCCAACGAGACCTGGAAGAACTATTCTTCCAATATTTTCCAGAGACTGGGCGCTACCTTTACGCAGTTTATCTCTTCCTTTACCAAGGATTATGATAACGTGGGCGGCGTGCTGGGAGACGACGTGGTCGTGACCGACACCATCGAGGTGTGGATCGCGAGAGGTACCGAGTGGGCCGAGGTTATCAAGCAGCTGGCGGATGAGAGCTTCACGCCGGAGACGGGAATCGCCATCAAGGTGAACGTGCTTCCCGCTTCCCAGCTGAACGCCGGTAACGTCAACGCGCTGATGCTGTCCATCACATCGGGCAAGGCTCCCGACGTGGCCCTGGGCGTGAGCGTGACCACCCCCGTTGACCTGGCGATCCGTGACCAGGCGTATGATCTTTCCCAGTTCGAGGGCTTTGATGAAGTCAGGGATCGGTTCGTTCCGGCGACTCTGACCCCGTATGAATATATGGGCGGTACTTTCGCTCTTCCCGAGACCATGAACTTCAACGTCATGTTCTATCGGAAAGACCTGCTGTCCGAGTACGGGATCCAGCTGCCGAATACCAGAAGCGATCTGTACGCCTATGTATTGCCGGCGCTGTACCAGAACGGTCTGGAATTCTACTTTAACCGTGACTTTACACAGTTCCTGTTCCAGTACGGCGGAAGCTATTATACCGAGGACGGCATGAAGTCAGCCCTGGATACGCAGGAAGCGTATCTGGCTTTCAAGGAATATACGGAATTATTCACCAACTACGGTGTGCCTGAGACCGCGAACTTCTATCAGTATCTGCGTTCCGGCATCATGCCCCTGGGCGTGGGCGATTTCAATATGTATATGCAGCTCTCCGTGGCGGCTCCCGAGATCACGGGTAAATGGGGCATCGCTCCCCTGCCCGGCATCATGCAGGAGGACGGAACCATCAATCGTTCCGCCGGCGCCATTACGGATATGGGCGACGTCATCATGAAGCAGAGCGACAAGCCGGAGCAGAGCTGGAAGTTCCTGAAGTGGTGGAGCAGCACCGAGACCCAGGAGACTTTCGCAAAAGAAGTGGAAGCCCTGATGGGCGCTGAGGCCAGATGGAACACCGCCAATAAGGAAGCGTTCCTGAGCCTGGCTTGGAATGATGAGGATATTGAGACTTTGGAAACCATGTGGCAATGGGCTCGTGAGACACCCAGCGTGCTGGGCGGCTATATGACCACTCGTCATATGACGAATGCATGGACGACGGTCGTTATCAGCGGCGGCGATGTGAGAGAGGCTTTGGAGCAGGCCGTTAAGGATATCAATCGTGAGATGCGTTCCAAGCAGGAAGAATACGGGGTGATCAGCGATGATTAAGAAGAATAAGAAACCGCAGTCCGCTTTGATTGCGCAAAAAAAGCTAACGCCCGCCGAGGCGATCAAGCGTTTCTGGCGTAAGAACTGGCTGGGATACGCTTTCCTTGCTCCCTTTTTAATACTGTTTACGATCTTTATCGTGGCGCCTGTCGTCACTGCCATTGGTTTGAGCTTTACGGATTACAATATGATGCAGACCCCGCATTATGTGGGATTGAATAACTACCGTCTGCTGTTTTTGGATGACGAGGTGTTCCTGACGGGTCTGAGCAATACCCTGACGTTCGCCATCATCACTGGTCCCGTGGGATATCTGTTATCGTTCTTCGCGGCCTGGGTCATCAATCAGCTGAAGTTCAAGAGGGTATTCGCTCTTGCGTTCTACGCTCCCTCGATCTGCAGCGGTATCGCGATGTCGACGGTCTGGATGGTCATCTTCTCCAGCGACCGTATGGGTTACCTGAACAACTTTCTGCTGAACCTGGGTCTGATCGACGAACCGATTCTGTGGAATACGGACCCGAACTACATTATGGGCGTGGTTATGTTTATCTCTCTGTGGATGAGCATGGGTACCGGATTCCTGGTATTCCTGGCAGGTCTGCAGAACGTGCCGCATTCTTATTACGAGGCGGCCGCCATCGACGGCGTCAAGAATAAGTTCCAGGAGCTGTTCTATGTGACGCTGCCCATGATGAAGCCTCAGCTTCTGTTTGGTGCCATCAATGCCATTACTGGCGCTTTCGGCGTATTTGATATCGCTGTATCCGTGGCCGGTATGCCCAGCCCGAACTATGCGGCGCATACCATCGTGGCGCACTTGTACGATTACGCGTTCATCCGTTTCCAGATGGGTTACGCGTCGGCCGTGGCAGTCGTGCTGTTCATCATCACTTTCGTACTTGGCAGAATCGTTATGAGAGTGCTTTCCAGTAAGGATGAATAGGATTGAAAATATCAAAGAAAGAGAGGAGCTACAATGTTAAAGATTAGATGGTTTAGAGGCCAGTGGCTTCACATCACTTTTTCAAAGGTGCTGTTGTATGTGGTCATGATCATACTGGTATGCTTCACGGCATTGCCTTTGATCTACTTGATCAGTACGGCGTTCAAGCCATTGGATGAGCTGTTCCTTTACCCGCCGCGGTTCTTCGTGCAGAACCCGACGACCAAGAACTTTAGTGACCTGGTAGTTTCCCTGGGAAGCTCGACCGTGCCTTTTCCCAGATACGCGTTTAACAGTATCGTGATCACGACCATCATCGTGATCTGCACCGTTATCGTATCCAGCATGGGCGCTTACTCCCTGGTTAAGCTCCAGCCCCCCGGAGGCGTGTTCCTGTTCAACCTGATCCTGGTTGCATTGATGTTCTCGCCCCATGTTACCAAGATTCCCAGCTACATGGTGGTAAACGGTCTTGGATTGATCAATACCTATGGAGCCCTGATCCTGCCGAATATCGCGGTAGCCTACAATATTTTCCTGATCAAGCAGTTCATGGAGCAATATCCTAACGAACTGTTGGAAGCGGCCAGAATCGACGGCGCGGGAGAATTCCGTATTTTCATGCAGATGGTTATGCCGGCCCTGAAGCCCGCTACCGCTACCCTGACGGTGTTCTCTTTCGTAAACAACTGGAACGATTACTTCTCCCCGTTGATTTACGTTACCAGCCAGGCGATGAAAACTCTGCCTCTGGCGCTGCAGACCATCGGCGGCGGCGCGGCCGGAATGTCGGTAGGACGCGCGGGCGCCGTTGCGGCGGCTACGTTCCTTATGACTGCCCCCACGGTCATCATCTTTGTGATCAAGCAGGGTCAGGTTATGGAAACAATGACGTATTCAGGTATCAAAGGTTAATCGGAACGGAGGGATGAGATGAAGTCGCTAAAGAAAATAGGCGTTGGCCTTTTAGCCGGACTCACATGCATGATGTCTGTATCCATGACTGCCCTGGCTTCTGGAACGGACAATTATGTGACCGGTGATGACAATTATCGTCAGCCTGTTCCCCAATCCTACAATGTAGTGGAGCGGATCAACAACATTGGGGAGTTTGAAGACGACAGAAAGAACTTTAACAATCCGCAGGACGTTTTCGTGGATGACAACGATTTCGTCTACATTGTGGATTCTGGCAACAATCGTGTGATCAAAATGAATCCCAGTTATGAGACGGTAGCGATTTTCTACGGTCCTGACAAGGCATTCAACAGTCCGCAGGGTATCTTCGTTGATAAGGACGGGGATATGTATGTGGCGGATACCAATAACAGCCGTATCGTACATATGAATCCGAATGGCGAGCTGGTGGAAGTGTTCGTCAATCCGGAAAGCGAGCTGAACACGGGCACGGCGTTCTCTCCCAGCAAGCTGATCGTTACGGAGACCGGTTATATCTATGTGGTCAGAGGCGAGAACATCATGTCCATCGACGGCAACAATGAGTTCCGCGGCTACTATGGACAGACTAATATCGGTTATGACCTGGTGGAAGCGCTGATGAGAATCTTCGCTTCGGAGCAGCAGCAGTCCTTTATCACCAAGCGTCTGGCTTCCTCCTACATCAACCTGACTCTGGGCGACGACGGTATGATCTATGCGACCAGCATGGAGCGTGAGGAAGGCGAGATCAAGCAGCTGAACTCCATCGGTACGAACATTTACAGAAAGTATAAGACCATCGGCAATTCCATCCGTAACCCGATCACGGACTTCATCAACAACAAGGTCCTGAAGTCGGTGGTTGCCGGTAATACCTTTAAGTTTGGTGAATATTTCGACGATAACGGCGAGTACATGGAGCCGATTTTCGTGGATATCTGCGTGGACGACGAGGGAATCGTCACCGTGCTGGAGAGACTGAACGGCAAGGTGTACCAGTACGATCAGGACGGCAGAATGCTGGTAGCTTTCGGCGGCCTGGGTGAGAAGAAGGGAACGTTCATCATGCCCGCGGCCATCGATGTGGACAGCAAGGGCAATCTGTTGGTCCTGGACAGAACCAACAACAACCTGCAGGTATTTGAGCCCACGGAATTTATCCAGCTGGTACATGCGGCGACCTCCTCTTATAACAACGGTAACTACACCGAGTCCTATGACCTGTGGCGTCAGGTGCTGGCCATTGATGAGAACTACGATCTGGCCCATGTGGGAATTGCCAGAACCTATTACAAGCAGGAAATGTTCAAGGAGTCCATGGAGGAGAGTAAGCTGGTAGGCGACAGAGACGTTTATACCATGGCTTTCGATGAGTACAAGTACGTGGTGTTGCGCGCCCACTTTGTGCCGATCATCCTGATCGCGCTCTTCATCATTGTGGCCGTGATCGTAATCTTTATCGTCTTTAACAAGTATGCGAAGAAAGCTTACTGGAGTTATCTGGAAGATAAAAACAAGAAGATGGGCATCGGACAGGGAATCCTCTATTCTCTTTATACCATGCTCCATCCCATTGATACCTTGGAAGGAATCCGGTACAACAGAACCCGGATCAATATGGCGATTCCTTTCATTATCCTGATCGCCTCCTATGTGGTGAGAGTGGCTTACCTTTATATCGTTCACTTCCCTCTGGCTTCCATAGAACTGGAGGATGTAAACCTGGTATTTGAAGCCGTTAAGCTTTGGATCGTACCTTTAAGCTGGATACCGGCCAACTTCATGGCCACCAGTATTTCAGGCGGTGAGAGTAAGATCCCGGAGATTACCTTTACCTCCACTCTTTCCCTGGTACCCTTTATCGTAATTAATGTTCCTTTGATGTTCCTTTCCAACATTTTGTCCAAGTCGCAGCAGTCCTGGTACGGTGTGTTCTCGGCTCTGGCATATGTGGGAATGTTCTTGATCCTGTTCCTGTCCATGATGATCCTGAACAATTACACGATCAAGAAAACAATCGGTATGATGCTTGTCTCGGCATTCATGATGCTGGTCATCTGGCTGGTTGCCTTGCTGTGTTATATCCTCACAGGCAGAGCGATTCAGTTTGTGATCTCGATCTTCGAAGAGTTCCGATTGAATTATCTGTAAGCGGAAAGGCAAAATACAGCGGAAAGGAGTAAAAACTTTTATGAATCGGTTTCTTGAGAAAACGCGGAATATGTTTACAAAAGAAAACATTGTTCACGCGATAAAAGAAAGAATAGGCACCATCATACTCTTCGTCCTTTTGATCGTTTTCGTCATTTGGGGATATTTCAGCATAGGAAGCGCGAGAGAAAACGCGATCACTTATGAAACAGAGTATACGGCCCCGGAGTCAAACGTGGACTTCGCGGATCCGGGCGAATATGTATCCATCGCCAAGACGGATAAGCTGGAGCTCCTGTTTAATGAGGCCAAGGGCGGCGTTCAGGTGGTCAACCTGGAAAACGGTTATGTGTGGAAAGGGATCTGTGATAACGAGGTATACGACCTGGAGAATCTGAACGCTCAGTGGGCCGGTTATCTGCAGTCTCCCATCACGATTTCCTATTACGATCTGCAAAGACGTGACTCCGGCGTCAGCACCCTTTATGCGGGAAGAGACGCCAAGGTGATGTCTCATGAAATGATCGAAAACGGCGTGGCGGTCAGCTATGGCTTCACCACTCCCGGTATTACCGTCGTTGTGGAATACACTCTGGACGGAGACGAGTTCGTAGTTCGGATTCCTTATGAGAAGATTCGTGAAGAATCCAAATATGCGCTGGCGCTCATCGAGGTATTGCCGTTCTTCGGCGCGGCCACCAACGAGGTGGGCGGATATTTGTTCTATCCGGACGGCAGCGGCGCGATCACCGCTTATGACAGGGCGGAGCTGAGGCCCTCCAACGTATTGGCGGCCACCTATTACACTTATACCAATCGTACCGTGAACTTTATGAATCTGTTCAATGATGAATCCTACAACCGTTATACGGCTTCCATGCCGGTGTTCGGCATCAAGAACGGAGACAACGCTTTGTTCGCGGTAGCGACGGGCGACGCGGCCAACAGCGGAATCAAGGTAACGCCTTCCGGAAGCGTGGTTGATCTGAACCGTATTGCTTTCGAAGTATATGTCAGAAATGTTTACACCGTTAATATGTATTCCATGTCCAGCGGCGTCGGAACCTCCGCTACCGGCGGTATGGTACAAAGAGTAGATAAGAATCTTATACCGGAGGATAAGGAGATCCGTTACTTCTTCCTGACAGGAGAGGATGCGGACTACAGCGGCATGGCCAACGCATACCGCAATTATCTGTTGGACAACGGTCTGCTTAAGGACGCCATTAAAGACGGAGATGAGCTTCCTCTGGCGCTGAGACTTCTGATGGGTACCTCGAAAGAGGGTATGATTTTTGACGAGTATATTCCGATGACGAGTTTCGACCAGGTGCAGGATATGATGTACAGACTGCAAGTGGACGGCGTCGGCGGAATGGAAGTAGTGCTGCAGGCCTGGATGAAGGGCTATGACGAATATGAATATTGGGGTCCGGCCAGACAGCTGGGCGGCACAAGCGGTCTGAAAGATCTGAGCCAATATGCGGAAGCCCATCCGGAAAGCAATATTTACCTGGAGAACGGTTTCATGTTTGCCAGCTCCGAGACCAGCGGCCTGAACGAGGATAAGGATGTTGTGTATGACGGTCTGGATGTGGAAGTCAGCGCCGAGAATATGGACGGTACCGTATTCTACCTGACCAATCCTCTTGCTGCCTACAACAGAAACATGAAATTGTTGAGTAAGCTGAAAGGCTACAACAATCTGGGCGTTGCCTATGACGACGTAGGAAAATACGCTTTCCCGGATTTCAACGAAGACGCTCCTTATACCAAGTCCGGAACCGTGGAACAGCTTCGCATGCTGTTGAGCAGCACTGCCGCGGACGGCAGAAGCGTGGCGACTCAGGGTTCCAACCAATATGTATTTACTTATACGGATTTCCTCTATGGCCTGAGAGAGGATAACTACGGTCTGTCCATTACGGATTATTCGGTGCCGTTTGTTCAGATGGTGGTGTCCGGACTGATCCCGTACGCGACCGAGGGCGCCGGCAACCTGTCCTATGATTTGCAGACGCAGAAGCTGAAATGGATCGAATACGGCTCGGTGCCTTACTTCTATCTGACCTATGAATCCGCTTTGAACCTGCGTGATACGGACCATGATACGCTGTTCAGTTCCACCTTTGACGACTGGGAATCTACCGTGGTGGAAACCTACAAGGAATTCGAGGAGAACTTCTCCGACGTGTACGGAGAACAGATCGTGGATCACAAGATCATCACGGAAGACCTGATCCGTGTGGAATACAGCAATGGCATTGTAATCTATATTAATTATGGCGATCGCAACGCGGTTGCGGACGGAATCACAGTGGAACCTAAGAGTTATGTCGTATATAGGGGAGGTGAACAGTAATGAAAGAGGGTAAGAAGAAATTTAAATTGACTCTTCATCAGAGAAACTCCCTGAAAGGTCTGGTGTTCGTCGCTCCCTTTATCGTCGGTGTGTGCGCGTTCTTCATATTCCCGATTTATATGTCCCTGCGGCTGAGCGTCGGTAAGAGCGTGGCCATCGTCGGGATGAAGGTGAGCGGCTGGACTCTGGAGCATTTCATTCGGGCGTTCGTGGTGGATATCGAATTCCTGCCGACCTTTGGCACGGCGGTGCAGCAGACGCTGACCCAGTTCCCGTTAACCATCGTCCTGTCCCTGATCATCGCGGTTCTCCTGAATCGTGATATCAAGTGCAGAGGCCTGTTCCGTGTCATCTTCTTCATTCCGTTCCTTTTAGGAAGCGGTGAAGTAATGCAGCAGCTGATCAATCAGGGCGTTGACCGCGCGGTGCTGAACATCATGGACGGCCGGCTGATCCCGTACAATGTTTTAAGCTACTTCGGCGACACGATCATGGATGTGGTGCAGACGGTATTGGGCGTGCTGGTAACGGTGCTTTGGAACAGCGGCGTGCAGATCCTGTTGTTCCTGTCCGGTTTGCAGAGTATTTCCCCTTCCCTTTACGAAGCGGCCAAGATCGACGGCGCGACGGAGTGGGAGTTGTTCTGGAAGGTTACCGTACCGATGATTTCCCCGATGTTGCTCTTAAACATCGTTTACACCCTGGTGAACTCTTTCACCAATATCAGCAATCCTTTGCTGACCTACATTCAGACCTACGGCTTTACCAACGCGCAGTTCTCTTACGCGGCTGCCCTGGGTTGGATCTATTTCGCCTTTATCGGCGTTCTGGTAGCTATTGTATTTGCAGTGATGCAGAAGTATATGCATACGAGTGAAGTAGAGGAGGTAAAGAAACGTGAGCACAAGCACAGAGTATTCACAATCGAAAAAGCGCCCAAGCGCACTTTCGACTAATTTGCAGCTTCGTTGGAGCCTGGCAAAGAGAAAATATGCAAATGTGTCCGGCGTAAAGCACATCCTTGTGAGGGTGGTCATGTATCTGCTGGTTATCGGACTCGCTTTCGTGTTCCTTTATCCGTTCCTTTACATGATCACGACGTCTCTGATGACGAACGCGGACTTGAACAGCACCTCCGTACATTGGATTCCGTCGGAGTTAAAGTTTGAGAACTTCGCGATCGCAATAGACATCATGAAGATGAAGCGGTATGCGATCAACTCCTTTACGGTGACGATCATTGCCACCTTTGGACATGTCGTCGCATGCTCTTTCATCGGATATGGTTTTGCAAGGTACAATTTCCCGCTGAAAAAGATCCTGTTTGCCTGCGTGATGCTGTCTTTCATCGTGCCGACACAGACCATTATCATTCCGTTGTACCTGACCTATAACCAGCTGAACTGGCTGAATACGTTCCTGCCGCTCCTTGTTCCTACGTTCTTCGGCTTCGGACTGAAAGGCGCCCTCTATGTGTTCCTGTTCCGTCAGTTCTTCCTGACGGTGCCTAAGAGCCTGGAAGAAGCGGCGAGAATCGACGGCTGCGGATTTATGATGACCTACTGGCGGATCGTGTTCCCGCTGGCCAAGGCGACCATCGTGGTGGCCATGGTGCTGTCGGTGGTATGGCATTGGAACGACTTCTATGAGTCGGGAATTTATGTCAGCAGTCCTCTTTTGTCATTCCTGCCTCCCAGACTGGGGACCATTATCGAGGCTGCCAGCGCCCTGCCCGAACAGCAGCAGGAGCTGCTGCGGAACCTGGGTCTGCAGGACGGCGAGGATACCCTGAACAACGCCGTCGTTATGGCGGGCGCCTTAATCATCAGCTCGCCCGTGCTTGTCTTCTTCGCCTTTGCGCAGAGACAGTTCATGCAGGGTATTGAAAGGTCTGGAATCACAGGTGAGTAAACTCACCGCGAATAAAATTCGCCATATTTTCTATCCGGTATTTCGCGGAAAGGGAGGGGCTTTCCCAGAAGTCCTTCCGTTCCGCTGATCTACATAATAACACTTATCTTTTAAGGAGGTAAAAAATGAAAAAGAAAGCACTAAGCAAAATCCTTGCCGGTATTCTTGCGGCCGGCATGGTAATTGGACTTGTGGCTTGCGGCGGCGACAGCGGCTCTTCTACACCCAGCAGCAGCTCGACGCCCTCCAGCAGTGCAGAGCCTTCCAGCAGCACTCCTGCCGAGAGCACCCCTGCTGAGAGCAGCAGCGAGGAAAGCAGCGCCCCCGCAGAGCCCGAATTGGAAGTGATGAGCATCACCGTTTCACTTCCCAGCGATGAGCAGCATACCGACGAGGTGGCGGCTTTCGATGATCTTGTAGCAGATATCAACGAGTATACCAAGATGGATGTCACCTGGGAGTGGCTGGAGCAAGCGACGTACTATGAACAGCTTGGCTTGAGATACACCGCCGGCAACGTAACCGATGTTATGGTTGTCGGTAAGGATGCTTCCTTCACCAAGGCTGCTCAGGAGGGTCTGTTCTGGGATGTGACCCCGTACATTGATGATTATGACAATCTGGCAACGATTCCTGAGGTTACCCGTCAGGCCGCTAGTGTAAACGGCGTTATGTATGGTATCCCTCGTGCCAGAACCCTGGCTCGTAGCGGTTTCGGCTATCGTCTTGACTGGCTGAACAACCTTGGTCTCAAGGCGCCTACGACTTGGGAAGAGTTCTCGGATATGCTGTATGCGTTCACCTACAACGATCCTGACCAGAACGGCCAGAACGATACCGTAGGCCTTGGCCTTGACCAGTGGGACGGCGAATGGCAGGTTATGATGATGTGGTTCAACGTACCCGATACCTGGGGTCTTGATGATGACGGCAATCTGATTCACTACAGCCAGACCGAAGAGTACAAGACCGCTCTGAAAGCGTTCCGTGAGCTGTATCAGCAGGGCGTGATCAACAATGGTTCCAATGGTATTCCTGATTTCCTTGATGAGACTATGACTCCTGGTTCTGCTCGTAACACCTTGCTGAGAACCGGTCTTGCCGGCGCCGGCATCCAGGTTCTGGATGATCTGCGTAAGGTTCAGACCTACTTCGAGGAGCAGGGTCTGTACGGCCAGAGCGCCGATCGTTCCGCGGCAGGCGAGGATCCCGCTTTCACGCTGGGTAACTGGCTTGAGACCGGTACCGGCCCTCACGCACTGCAGAACAACGGCGGTATGAACAACATGATCGCTATCTCTACCGTAAACATCAAGACCGAAGATCAGCTGAAGAGAGTTCTTCAGTTCCTGAACGATCTGAATGATGGTGAGGTTCTGAACCTGATCGAGTATGGTTGGGAAGGCCTGACCTGGGATATCGATGAGAACGGATATCTGGCTCTGAGAGATGAGTACGATCCTTATGTTACCACCAGAAACTACAACAATGGCTTTAACCAGATTCTTGCTTATTTCACCGCTCCGGAGAATGCAAGACCTGTAACCACCGCTCCCGCTTCTACTCCGATCACTCGTTTGGAGCAGCAGCTGTATGAAGAGGGTAAGTCCTTTACCACTTTGAACTATGGTTTGGCTTATACCGCTCCCATGCAGGAGAGCGAGGCGGAGACCATCACCTCTCTGAGCACCAACCTGAATGAGGCACAGCGTCAGTACATCAAGGGCGAGATCGATGACACCGGTCTGGATGCTGCTCTTGAGACCTGGAGAAATGCGGGCGGCGACAGATGGACGGACGAGATGAACGAGCTGTATCATGCAGCCGGCAACTAAGTCTCGCTTGTAGGATGATGGGATTTTGGAAAGCCTGAAACAGACTTTCGCCTAAAAGCAAAGAATGGAGACGCCCCAAAGGCAATGCGCCCGAGGGGCGTCTTTTTATGGGAAAAAAGTGAAGAAAGCTTGCAGAAAGGGGCTTTAGGGTATATAATAAACGCGAAGCAGCTTGTAGTCAGCAGTCGTGCCCTGTCTGGGCAGGGCGGAAAGAAGGCAGGAATGAAAATTTCCATAGGAGAAATTGGGAAGAAGTCCGTTGTGATACAATGGGACGCCACGGAAGGCGCGGATCATTACGAGGTATATTGGTCTGATACTTGTACGCCGGACATGAATTATAAGAAGGTAGGCAGTGTGAAAGAGTGTGCTTACACGCTTCATAAGTCCACCCATATTCCGCAGTATCTGTATGTGGAGGCTTATCAGGGGGAGCAGAAGCTTGGAAGGAGCGAGCTTTTCAAAACCCCGGTGTTTTATCGGCAAAACGAGCAGTTGGAAAAATTAAACAGAGGTCTGATCGCGGTGAGCACGTCGGAGGGTATTTTTCTGGGATGGAGAATGATGCTGGACGAAGTGAGCGGTTACAGCCGGACCGGAATGACGGGGGCGGATTATGTGGTGCTGCGCAATGGAGAACGGATTGCGCTGGTGACCGACAGCACCAATTACATCGATAAGGACGGAAAGCCCCAAGACGAATATCAGGTGGCTGCCTGTGCTCCCGCTGGGGAGGAAGTCTGCCCTGAGGGCGCGAGGCTGTCGGAGGAACCATGTGCTCCGGTAAAGGCCTGGGAAAGCGGGACCAATTATTTGGAGATTCCGCTGCGGGTACCGGCGGGCGGTGTGACGCCGGCGGGACAGGAATATACATACTCCGCCAACGATATGAGCGTGGGGGATGTGGACGGAGACGGAGAATATGAGTATTTTGTAAAATGGGATCCCTCCAATTCCCATGACGTGTCTCACAAGGGATATACCGGCAACTGCTATATCGACTGCTATAAGCTGGACGGCAGACTTTTGTGGCGTCTGGATATGGGCGTGAATATTCGTGCGGGCGCGCATTATACCCAGTTCATCGTCTATGATTTTGATGGGGATGGCAAGGCGGAGATGTCCGTAAAGACGGCGCCCGGCACGAAGATGACCATTTATGATGAGAACGGAAACATTGCCAGTGAGAAGTATATTACGATGCCGGAGGCGGATCTGGCCGCGGGCTATGGAAACGAGGACAATTATGTCTGCAGTGCCCGGGATTATTATGAGTCTTTGGTGGAGCTGTTCAAGGGCTGGCAGAATCATCGCGAGGTTGCGGCGGGGCATTGGCCTGCCACATTGGAAGAGTGCTTTGGTATCGACAGGCAGTATTCCTACCCCCTGTCTGACGAGGATGCCAGAAAACTGGTGGATTATTTTATGGATGTTTTCGCGCCTATGCGGAGTCCCAAGAATCAGCTGCGTGATTTCGAAGGCTTCATTCTGAAAGGGCCGGAATACTTAACCATGTGGGCCGGTGACGGCAGGGAACTGGAGACCATTCCTTTCCCGGTATTAAGGGAAGACGATGGCTTGTTATGGGGTGACTACGAGTGGAATCGTATTGAGCCGGGCAACCGCGTGGACAGATTCTTGTCCGGCGTGGCGTACCTGGATGGAGAGCGGCCTTATCTGCTGATCTGCAGAGGTTATTATACCAGAGCCACTATTACGGCTTATGATTTCTTTGAGGGCAAGCATCGGGAATATTTCCGGGTAGACAGCGGTTATGTGCACATGTCCAATCCCTTTTGCAGAACGGATCATTCCGACAGGTGCGGAACAGATCCCGTTTATGGATGCATTGCCGGTCAGGGTAACCATAGTCTTTCCACGGCGGATGTGGACGGAGACGGATGCCAGGAGATCATTTATGGCGCGGCGACCATTGATCATGACGGAAGCGTGTTGTATTCCACGGCGGCTCCCATGGCGGACGGACGGATTGTGAAGCTGGGACATGGGGATTCCATGCATGTGGCGAAGATCGATCCGGATCGCCCGGGACTGCAGATTTTTAATGTGTTTGAAGAGGGAAAGAGCGTGCCTTATGGCTATGCCCTGCGCGATGGCGAGACCGGAGAAGTGATTTTCGGAGAGCCCGCGGACAGAGATCTGGGAAGGTGTATGATCGGCAAGGTGAACCCGAATGTGCGGGGGCTGCAGGCCTGGGTTCTGCAGATGATGGACTGCAGGGGCAATGTCCTGCCGGATAAGATGCTGGGGACCAATGCCAGCATTCGGTGGGCCGCTGACTTGTCCACTCAGGTGACAGACGGTGTGGACTATGTGCATGGCAGGCATATTGGTCTTGTGGGAGATAATACCCATGGCATCATGCTGGTGCCGGAGGATTCCTCCACGAACAATGGAACCAAAGGAAATCCTTGCCTGGTGGCGGATCTGTTCGGTGATTTCCGGGAAGAACTTGTACTGCGCACCCAGGACAGCCGCGCGATTCGAATTTATACCAATACGGAACTGACGGCTCATAAGCTGTTTACGCTGATGCACGATACCATGTATCGGACGGGTATCGCCTGGCAGAATAACTGCTATAACCAGCCTTGCTATACGAAGTTCTATTATGCGAGCGACATGGATTTCAAAGACGTGCTGCCGCAGCTAAATCAATAGGAATGGAAAATCATAAATGCGGACAAAATTGTTCATGATAAAGGAAGACGAAAGTTCTGAAGAGGCCTTGAGGGAGGCCGGAAAATGTCTGCGGGAGGGAGGATTGGTGGCTTTTCCCACTGAGACGGTTTATGGACTGGGCGGAGATGCCATGAATCCCTCTTCCGCACGTAAGATTTACGAGGCCAAGGGCAGACCTTCGGACAATCCGCTGATCGTACACATTTACCGATGGGAAGATATTTATGGGGTGGCTTCCCGGGTCCCCGGGGAAGCCAGAATAATCGCGGATGCTTTTTGGCCGGGTCCTTTGACGATGATTCTGCCCAGGGCGGACTGTGTTCCCAGGGAGACCACGGGAGGTTTGGACACCGTGGCTGTCCGGATGCCGTCGCATCCGGCGGCACGGAAGCTGATCGAATACGCGGGCGGCTTTGTGGCCGCGCCCAGCGCCAATGCTTCCGGAAAGCCCAGTCCTACCAAGGCGCAGTATGTGCTGGAGGATATGGACGGACGGATTGATATGATCCTGGACGGAGGAGAAGTGGGAATTGGTCTGGAGTCCACGATCATTGATTTGACGGTGACTCCGCCTCAGATTCTGAGACCCGGTTATGTGACGCGGGAGATGCTGACGGAGACACTGGGCCGGGTGGAGGTGGATGCCACGATTCTGCGTTCGGACAGCGGACAGGCTCCCAAGGCCCCGGGAATGAAGTATCGCCATTATGCTCCCAAGGGAGAGTTGACCATTGTCGCCGGACCGATGGATGCGGTAGTGGATTACATTAACCGCCAGGCGGTCATGCAGATGGCAAAAGGGGAAAAGGTCGGCGTGATCGGGACCAGCGAGGCTTTGCCCCTTTATCGGGCGGATTTGGTAAAAAGTGTGGGCAGCCGCCTGGACGAAGTGGGAATTGGCAAGCGGCTTTATACGATTTTACGGGAGTTTGACGATGAGGGCGCAACTTGCATTTATTCAGAAGCTTTTTCCACGGGTGGCTATGGCCAGGCGATCATGAATCGACTGTTAAAGGCTGCCGGACACCGGGTGGTGACGGTGGGCAGTCAGGGAAAGGTGTCTGAATATGTGTGCCAGATGCCGGACAAGGGATTTGGCTGATAAATCCGGTAAAACAAAAGGAGATTTTTATGATAGGGATTGGAAGCGATCACGGCGGATATGATTTGAAGCAGAGTATTATGGCGCATTTGCGGGAAAAGGGAGTTGCCTTTGAGGATATGGGGTGTTATAGTAAGGCTTCCTGCGATTATCCGATTTTCGGTCACGAGGTGGCTCGTGCCGTGGCGGAGGGCAGATGCGAGAAAGGAATTGTGATCTGTACCACGGGAATCGGTATCAGTATAGCGGCCAATAAAGTGCCCGGTGTGCGGTGCGCGCTTTGCGGAGACACTTTTTCCGCCAGGATGACAAGACTGCACAACGACGCCAACGTGTTGGCATTGGGCGGCGGAATGATTGGGCCGAATTTGGCTGCGGATATCGTGGATACTTTTTTGGACACGGAGTTTTCCGGAGAAGAGAAGCATAGCAGGAGAATTGGCCTGTTGGAATCAGCGGAAGAAATTGTCAGAAAGTGATGGATCGGAGCGACGAAGCTGATGGAAAGCAATCGGCATGATCTGTATAGGGCATCGGAAAATATCGGCAGGAAACGAAGAAAAAGGGTAAGGAACTAAGAGTAAAGATAAGGAACTGACGCACGGGATGGACACGGGCGCGTTTGAAGCCCGGGGCACGCCGCAAAGGAGGACAGAAGATGGCAAAGGTATTTATTATGGATCACCCCTTGATACAGCACAAAATCGGTCTGATCAGGAGGAAGGAAACGGGCACTAAGGAATTTCGTGAGACGATTAGCGAGATCGCCATGCTGATTTGTTATGAAGCGACCAGAAATTTGAAGCTTACCGACGTGGAGATTGAGACACCGATCTGTGCCACGAAGGCGCAGGAATTGAGCGGCAAGAAGATGGCAATCGTTCCCATTCTGCGGGCGGGCCTGGGGATGGTGGATGGTGTCCTGAACCTGATTCCGGCGGCTAAAGTGGGACATATTGGTTTGTATCGCGATCCCGCTACCCTGGAACCGGTGGAATACTATTGCAAGCTTCCCGCGGATTGTGCGGAGCGTGAGGTTTTTGTAGTGGATCCCATGCTGGCTACCGGCGGTTCCTCTGTAGCGGCCATTCAGATGCTTAAGGACAAGGGGTGTAAGAATATTCACTTTATGTGCATTATTGCGGCACCGGAAGGCATTAAGAGAATGGAAGAGGCGCATCCGGACGTGGATGTTTATGTGGGGGCTCTGGATGAGAAGCTGAATGACCATGGCTACATCGTACCCGGTCTGGGAGACGCGGGAGACCGTATTTTTGGCACGAAATAAGAAGCGTAATCGGTATTCGGCGCCTGTTGGCGCAAAGTACCTTTGCCGATGCCGCATGGTGCGGCGTAATTGGGCAGTCAGTGTGAAATGATCAGAACTATAAGGAGTCAGTGGCATGAGAAAAAGGGCGAGAGGTTGGATCAGAAGAGGATTGGCGGCGCTGCTGTGTGTGACGGTCGCTTTATCTGTCGCGCCCGGGGAAGTCAGGGCCACGACCAAGACCGGCCAGATTCAGCAGGAAATCGATGATACGGAGGAGGAAAAGGGTGATTTGGAGGGCCGGCTGGATGATACCCAGAGCGAAATCGACGGACTGCGGAACCAGAAGACCGGTCTGGAAAAGGAATTATATGATTTGAATCAGCAGCTGATGGATGTGAGCAATCATCTGGCCGATCTGGAGGCCCAGATCGCGGACAAGGAGCAGGAAATCGCCGATACGCAGGCCGCGTTGGCGGAAGCCAGAATTCAGGAGGCTGAGCAGTATGAAAGCATGACGCTGCGTGTCCGGGATATGTATGAGATGAACGACATTATGTACCTGGAGGTACTTTTCTCGGCCGGCAGCTTCAAGGATTTTCTGAATCTGGCTGATTTTATGGAAAAGATCAGCGAGTATGACCAAAAGATGTACACTCAGTATCAGGAGACGCGCCGTTACATTGAATCAGAGGAAAGCCGTCTGGAACAGGAAATGGCGGAGCTGGAGGAGATGAAAGAGGAAGCTGAGGAAGAGCAGGCCAGGGTGAATCAGCTGATTGAGGAAACCTCCAGGAAGATCAGCCAGTATTCCGACCAGATTTCCGATGCGGAGCAGCAGGCTCTGGAATATGAGGCCCAAATCAAGAAGCTGGAGGAGGATCTGGAATATCTGCACAAGAAGCTGGAAGAGGAGCTTGCGAAAGCCAAAGCGGCTGCCCAGGCGGTTTGGCGGGATATTTCCGAAATTACATTCGCCGAGGGTGACCGCAAGCTGTTGGCCAATCTTATTTACTGCGAGGCCGGAGGGGAACCGGAAGCAGGAAAGCTTGCCGTAGGAGCGGTGGTGATCAACCGTGTCCGCAGCAGCGTGTTCCCCAATACCGTAGTGGGTGTAATTTATCAGCGTAATCAGTTTTCTCCTGTGGCGAGTGGAAGACTTGAACTGGCACTGAGCCTGGATCGGGCCACTCCCGCCTGCTACAAGGCGGCGGATGACGCCATGGCGGGCTTGAACAACGTCGGAAATTGTGTATTTTTCCGGACACCGATAGAAGGGCTGACCGGAATCTCCATTGGCGGACATATCTTTTATTAAGAATATGCCGGTAATTGGGCATATGGCAATCAGGACAGAAAAAAGACGGATGACACAATTTATGAGCCATCCGTCTTTTATTGCGTGAAATCAGCCGCTTTTCATGCGCTGAATTTGCGGAGCGTTTATCCTTAGAGTCCTAAACTGTCCAGTTCCGCCTGGAGCTGGTCAAACTTGTCACGGTAAATACGGGTCAGCAGAGCGTGCAGATGCCGCAGGGATCTGACCAATTGATCCGGACTGAGAATGCCTTTCTCTAAGGCGTCTGCCAGTTCATCCAGATCAACGACTTTGAAGTGGCCGTCCGGATAAATGATGACGTCTGCCAATAGGTCCGTGGTAGTAAGGGAGCGCTCCTCGGGATCGTAGGAATAATCCACGATGTCACAGTACCAGTATAAGAGGCTGTTGTCGGAACGGTAAAATTTGCTTACTTTCAGTCCTTCCTTGAGGAAATAGCAGGAACAGCCGTGGTTGAACGCAGTCTTGGGGTTAATGGTCTTCCAGGTAGTGATGATCAGCTCAGGTGTTTCTTTCACGATCACGTCGTCCCTGAGGAGAATGCACTCCGATGGGATCAGGCGCTTGCGATATAGCTTCAGTTCATTGGCAGATGTCATAGGCTCTCCTTTCCTTACAGTGGACAGACATTCTTCTCTCAAATACTACTCTTTTCGACGGGGTAAGTCAATGGCAATCCGGCTTTTTTCTTGTCAAACTTTTTACAAAGAAAGTGTTGCATCCGGCTCGTTTTATTGGTAGAATATTGAAGTAATCTTTGCGGTTGGAATGGAAGGAGCGGACGGCTTGCGTAATTCAAGAAAAAGAAAGCCATATGATGCAAGCGTATATCGTTCGCTTGCGCTGATCACCCAGTTCGGTATTAACATGGTTGTTCCCATTGGCATGATGAGCGCTCTTGGCATTTGGCTGGACCGCGGATTCGGTACTTCCTTTTGGACGATTGTCCTCTTTTTCGTGGGCGCGGTTGCGGGAGCACAGAATGTTTATCGCATGGCGAAGCGCGTATACGCGGGAACGTCTGCGGAGGAAAAGTCCGGTGAAGCGTCCCTGACGGAGGAAGCCCAGTCGGAGGAAACATCCGGTCATATGCCGTCCGGGGGAATTGACAGAGAGGAAGGCGGAGGGCGGAAATGAGATGGAACGCGTTGAAGCCGGACTTTTGGAAGAGGAGGAATCGGACGCTGTTGGAGATGCATATTGGTATGCTCGTCTTTGGCGTTGTTTGCGAGATTCCGGGACTCTTTCTCAAATGGCGGGTTATTTATGCAGTCAGCCTGTGGCTGGGTGTGGCGCTGGCCATGCTGGCTGCGGCGCATATGCAGCGTTCCCTGGAACGATCCCTGGATCAGGGGGAGGCTGCGGTAAAGCTGGTTTTTAAGGATTATACGCTTCGTTATGTATTGTTTGTGGTAATTATGTTAATGATTATCATAACGAAGAAGTTAAATCCCTTAGTGGTTTTTTTAGGGTATATGGGTTTGAAGGTGTCGGCGCTGGCGCAGCCTTTCACCCACCGATTTACGAATTGGATTTTTCATGAAACAGATCCGGTCCCGCAGGCTTTGCGGGAAGAGGATCAGGAACCTGACCCGCATTAGGAACGGGCAGGCGGGGAAAGAGGTGAGAACATGGAACATGGGATTTGGCTGTCCGCTTCCTCAGATATCGACGTTATGGTACACGGGATTCTGAAGTACAGCTTTTTCGGCCATGAGGTATGGATTACAACCACACAGGTAAGCCTGCTGATCGTGGTGCTGATCCTGGCGGGATTCTCCATTGCGGCCGGAAGAGCGATCCGAAAGGGAACCGAGGTCCCCGGAGGCTTTCAGAACGTGGTAGAGCTGATCGTGGAAAAGCTGGACGGCATGGTGGATTCCACGATGGGCAAAAACGCGAAGAAATATTACAATTATATTGGAACGGTGTTCATCTTTCTATTGGTGAGCAATATTTCCGGCTTGTTAGGATTGCGGCCGCCTACCGCGGATTACGGTGTGACATTTCCCCTGGGTGTGATGACGTTTCTATTGATTCATTATAATGAACTGCGTTACCAGAAGCCCAAGGATATCTGGAAAGATAAGTGTTCGCCCCTGCCGCCCTGGCTGCCGATCTGGCTGCCGATCAATATTATCAGTGACGTGGCAGTGCCGATATCCTTGTCGCTTCGTCTTTTTGCCAATATTTTGTCAGGGACGATTATGATGGCGCTGGTATACGGCTTGTTGGGATGGATAGCGACGATCTGGCCGGCGGCGCTGCATGTGTACTTTGATTTGTTCTCAGGAGCCATCCAGACATATGTTTTCTGTATGCTGACCATGACTTATATCTCCAACGCCATCGGGGACGGCGGAGACGTGAAAGCCTGACCCGCGGCGTGCGGGAGTTAGGAATTATTAAAAAAACAACAAAAATCAGGAGGAAATGGAAATGGAATTCAACGAGAACTTTATTTTAGGATGTTCAGCGATAGGCGCCGGTCTGGCGCTGATTGCCGGTATTGGACCTGGCGTAGGCCAGGGGATTGCGGCTGGTCATGCCGCGGCGGCCGTGGGACGCAACCCGGGCGCCAAGTCCGATATTACGTCTACCATGCTTTTGGGCCAGGCGGTTGCGGAGACCACCGGATTGTATGGCTTGCTGGTAGCGATTCTGCTGCTTTTCGTAAAACCGCTCCTTTGGTAAAAAGCACCTGCGTAAGATCTCCAAAGGTTGAGAAAGGAAACGGGATATGGTACAGGGAATGATTTTATTAACTGCGGGGGAGACCTACGACAGAATGTTTGGTCTGGACTGGCAGCTTTTGGCGGATTCGTCCTTGACGCTTATCGCGGTCTTTGTCTTGTTCTTCTGTATGAGCTATTTTCTGTTCAATCCGGCCCGAAAAATGCTGCAGGACCGCAGGCTCAGAATTCAAAACGAGCTGGCGGCGGCCAAATCCGATATGGAGCAGGCCCAGGCAATGAAAGCCGATTATGAGAGCAGATTGAAGAATATCGAAAAAGAAGCGGAGGGTATCTTAAGCGAAGCGCGTAAGAAAGCCCTGGCCAATGAGGCGCAGATTCTTGCCGAGGCTCGCGTGGAGGCAGGACGGATTCTGGACAGAGCCCGCACGGAGGCGGCTCTTGAGAAGCGGAAGGCAGCCGATGACGTGAAGCGGGAGATGGTAGAGGTTGCCTCTCTTTTGGCCAGTAAAGTGGTCAGTGCATCCATTGACGCCACGATCCAGGATCAGTTGATAGAAGAGACTCTGAAAGAAATGGGAGAGAATACATGGCTAAGCTAGTGTCCAAGACATATGGAGATGCTCTGTTCGAGACGGCCATGGAGGAAGGAAAGGGCCCCCTTTTTTTGGAAGAGGTGGAAGGAATCCGGGAGGTGCTTGTCCGGAATCCGGGGTTTGACAAGATGATGCTTCATCCGGGCATACCCAAGAAGGAAAAGCTGGATGTGGCGGAAACGGTTTTCCGGGGACGGATCAGTGATGAGATGATGGGTTTCCTGATGCTGGTGATCCAAAAAGAGCGATATGCTTTTTTGCAGGAGATTTTTCAGTATTTTATTGATCAAATGAAAGAGGCCCAGGGAGTCGGTATCGCCTATGTGACATCCGCCGTGGCGCTTTCCGAAGCGCAGCAGGAAGAGGTACGGAAAAAATTGTTGGAAACAACTGATTACCGCACCATGGAAATGCATTACGCGGTGGAGCCGGAGCTGATCGGCGGGATGGTCATCCGAATCAAGGACAGAGTCGTGGATAGCAGTATCCGCACGAAATTAAATGATTTAACGAAACAATTATTACAGATTCAGCTTGTGTAAGGCTGTTTTGTTCGCGCGGTTTGATCAGGCGCGAATAGTCAGGCACGGGCTTGAAGGAAAGGTGCTACGGAATCATGAATTTAAGACCGGAAGAAATAAGTTCAGTGATCAAGGACCAGATTGAAAGATATGCGGCACAGCTGGACGTGTCAGATGTGGGCACGGTCATCCAGGTGGCGGATGGTATTGCCCGCGTGCATGGTCTGGAAAACGCCATGCAGGGTGAACTGTTGGAATTTCCCGGCGACGTGTACGGCATGGTGCTGAATCTGGAAGAGGATAATGTAGGCGCCGTTTTGTTGGGAAACCAGAGAAATATTAACGAGGGCGACATCGTAAAGACCACAGGACGCGTGGTGGAGGTTCCGGTAGGGGACGCTCTTTTGGGCAGGGTGGTGAACGCCCTGGGACAGCCCATCGACGGCAAGGGACCCGTACAGACGGATAAGTATCGCAGAATAGAACGTGTGGCCAGCGGCGTCATTACCAGAAAGAGCGTGGATACCCCGCTCCAGACCGGTATTAAGGCCATTGACTCCATGGTGCCCATTGGAAGAGGGCAGCGTGAGTTGATCATTGGCGACCGTCAGACCGGCAAAACCGCCATTGCGATTGATACCATCATTAATCAAAAAGGTCAGAACGTGAAATGTATTTATGTTGCCATCGGTCAGAAAGCATCCACCGTTGCCAACATTGTAAAAACTTTGGAAGAATACGGGGCCATGAATTATACCACTGTCGTGGTGTCCACGGCCAGTGATCTGGCTCCTCTGCAATATATCGCGCCTTACAGCGGCTGCGCCATGGGGGAAGAGTGGATGGAGAACGGGGAGGACGTGCTGGTGGTCTATGATGATTTGAGTAAGCACGCCGCAGCATACCGTACCCTCTCTTTGCTGCTTCGTCGTCCGCCCGGACGAGAGGCTTATCCCGGAGACGTTTTCTATCTTCATTCCAGACTGCTGGAGCGCGCGGCCAGGATGAGCGAGGAATATGGAGGAGGCTCCCTTACGGCACTTCCGATCATCGAGACCCAGGCGGGAGACGTGTCCGCCTATATTCCCACCAACGTGATATCCATTACGGACGGTCAGATTTACCTTGAAACGGAGATGTTCAATTCAGGTTTCCGCCCCGCGGTCAATGCGGGTCTTTCTGTGTCCCGGGTAGGTGGCTCGGCCCAGATTAAGGCCATGAAGAAGATTGCCGCGCCCATCCGCGTGGAGTTGGCCCAGTACCGTGAGCTTGCCGCGTTTTCCCAGTTCGGGTCCGAATTGGATGCCGATACCAAGGAAAAGCTGGCTCAGGGCGAGCGCATCAAGGAGGTTTTGAAGCAGCCTCAGTACAAGCCCATGCCCGTCCAGTACCAGGTCATCATCATCTATGCCGTGACCAACAAATATCTTCTGGATGTGCAGGTGTCCCTGATTCAGGAATTCGAGAAGCAGTTCTTTGATTTCCTTGATACGCGTTATCCTGAGGTACCCCACGCCATTGCGTCGGAAAAAGTGATTTCCGACGAGACGGAAGAACTTTTGAAAAAGGCATTGACGGAGTTCAAGGAACACTGGAATCAGTTTAAGGAGTAAGGAAATCGGGTTTGCCGTAAGCGGCACGCCCGTCAGAAACGAGGAAAAAATATGGCATCCATGCGTGATATCAAGCGGCGCCGCAGCAGTATTCAAAGTACCCAGCAGATTACCAAGGCCATGAAGCTGGTTTCCACGGTAAAGCTGCAGCGTGCCCGGTCCGACGCGGAGAAGACCAAGGATTATTTTGACTGTATGTACGATACCGTACACAGTATCCTGGCCCGCATCGGCCATGTAAATCATCCCTATCTGCATCAGGGGGACAGCTCCCGTAAAGCAGTGATCGTCATTACCTCCAACAGAGGTTTGGCGGGAGGTTATAATTCCAATGTCGTCAAGCTGGTGACCCAGAATGAGTCCTGGAAAAAGGAGGATGTTTCCATTTACGCCATTGGAAGCAAGGGGCGTGACGCCCTGGCCCGCAATGGTTATGTGATCGAAGAGGACGATTCCGATGTTATTGAGGGGCCGACCTATGCGGACGCAATGATTTTAAGCGGGAAGTTGCTGCGGGAGTACCAATCCGGAAAGATCGGGGAGATTTATCTGGCTTATACCTTTTTTAAAAACACGGTGACACATGAGCCGCGTCTGTTGAAGCTGCTTCCCGTGGAACGCCTGGAGGACGGCGGCGGCAGTAAGGCGTTGATGAATTTCGAGGTCAGCGATGAGGAGGCTTTGGATCTGATTATTCCGAAGTATGTGACCAGCCTGATCTATGGCGCCCTGGCAGAGGCCCTGGCCAGTGAAAACGGAGCCCGTATGCAGGCCATGGACAACGCCACCAGCAACGCGGAGGAAATGATCGGGGATTTGACATTAAAGTATAATCGTGCAAGACAGGGTTCCATTACACAGGAATTAACGGAGATCATAGCGGGAGCCGAGGCGATCAGCTGAGAATTTAGACTGCGGTCCGGCGTGGACGGGCCGTGCGGAAAGGATAACGAGAAATGGCAGGAAAAAGCAAAGGAAAGATTACCCAGATCATCGGCGCGGTGCTGGATATCCGTTTTGATGAGGGGCGGTTGCCTCAGATCAACGAGGCCATTTGGATTCCGACAAAGGATGGCGGCAGGCTGACGGTAGAGGTATCACAGCACTTGGGTGACGACATTGTCAGATGTATTGCCATGGGTACGACAGATGGTCTGGTCAGGGGCATGGAGGCAATTGCTACCGGGGGGCCGATCATGGTACCCGTTGGAGAGAAGACGTTGGGACGTATTTTCAACGTTCTGGGCGAGCCCATTGATAACCAGCCGGCACCTACGGATGTGGAATATGAGCCGATCCACAGAGCTGCTCCGACTTTCGAGGAGCAGTCCACCCAGACGGAACTGTTGGAAACGGGAATCAAGGTGGTTGATCTGCTTTGCCCTTATCAAAAGGGCGGCAAGATCGGGCTCTTTGGCGGTGCGGGTGTTGGCAAGACCGTGCTGATTCAGGAGCTGATCCGCAACATTGCTACGGAGCATGGCGGTTATTCCGTTTTTACCGGTGTTGGGGAGCGTACTCGTGAAGGCAATGATTTGTATCATGAAATGAAAGAGTCAGGAGTTATCGACAAGACCACCATGGTCTTCGGCCAGATGAACGAGCCTCCCGGAGCCAGAATGAGAGTGGGTCTGACGGGACTGACCATGGCAGAGTATTTCCGTGACAAGGGCGGCAAGGACGTGCTGCTCTTTATTGACAATATATTCCGATTCACCCAGGCGGGCAGCGAAGTGTCCGCATTGTTGGGGCGTATGCCTTCCGCGGTGGGTTATCAGCCCACGCTGCAGACGGAGATGGGTGCCTTGCAGGAGCGCATCACTTCGACGAAAAATGGTTCCATCACTTCCGTTCAGGCGGTTTATGTACCTGCGGACGACTTGACCGACCCGGCTCCGGCCACAACCTTTGCCCATCTGGACGCTACCACCGTATTGTCCCGTTCTATCGTGGAACTGGGGATTTATCCGGCGGTGGATCCGCTGGAGTCCACTTCCCGTATTCTGGACCCCAGGATCGTGGGAGAAGAGCACTACCGCGTGGCCCGCGGCGTGCAGGAGATTTTACAGCGTTATAAGGAGCTGCAGGATATTATCGCCATTTTGGGTATGGATGAGCTGTCCGAGGAGGATAAACTGGTAGTTTCCCGGGCCCGTAAGGTGCAAAGATATCTTTCCCAGCCGTTCTTCGTGGCCGGTCAGTTTACCGGTCTGGAAGGAAAGTATGTTCCGATCGCGGAAACCATCCGGGGCTTTTCGGAAATCCTGGAGGGACGTCATGACGATATTCCCGAGAGCTATTTCCTGAACGTGGGAAGTATAGACGACGTATTGGCAAAAGTGAAGAAGTAGACGTTTCAGAGAGAAAGGCGTAGACGCTATGTCACAAGGCAGGGATTTTACATTGCGGATCATCACCCCGGAGAGGGTGTTTTATGAGGGCAGGGCGAAGATGGTGGAGTTCAATACCACGGAAGGCCAGATCGGTGTCCTGCCCGGCCATATCCCCATGACCGTGGTCGTTCTGCCAGGCGTGCTTACCATCCATGAGCGGGGCGAGGAGAAATGGGCTGCCCTTCATTCGGGTTTCGTGGAGATCCTGCCGGATCGGGTGACCATTCTGGCGGAAGTGGTGGAGTGGCCCTATGAGATCGATCGCAGCCGGGCGGAGGCCGCCATGCTGCGTGCCCGGGATCGGATCCACCACCGCGCGCCGGGTACAGATCTTGACAGGGCCCAGGCGGCTCTTCTTCGGGCCATGGCAAGAATCGAAGTGTTGAAATAAGTTTTTGGGAAAATGTTGTCAGGCCTGGAAACAATGATGCAGTGTTCGCATATCCTAAGAGAAAAAGGGTTATGCGTATGGATTTCAATCATCGGATTTTACCCTATTATATGGCTTATCCCACAAAAAGTATGCAGATGGGCCGCGGCGAAGACACCGTGATCAGGGATATGGAGTATCTGCAGCAGATGTACCCGGGAGAAGTCAGGAAATATCAGCAGAGGATTGCGCAGATTCTGGATAGAGTAGATTACGAAGGCAGTATGATCTATGATGAATACCCCGATCGCTACAGCTTGGAGCGTTTGGCGAAGAATATGCTGCAGATTATGAGGAAAGAAGAAGAGGAAAACGGATCGGAAGAGCCTACACCGCCGGAAAAGTGGAACTGGCTGCAGGATTTGGTTCAAGTGCTGCTTTACAATGAGGTTTATAAGCGCAGACATGGCGGAAGAAGAGGAATTATTTATTTTTAGGTTGTGATTTTTGCAGAAAGTTATTACAATATAGTCAGGGAGTTCATCCTTGGCTTGAGTAATAACTTTTTTGTCTACTGGATTTGTATATTGACGATGTTAAAGGCGCGGCATTTCCTATGGCCAGGAAAGAGTGCATGGCAAGGCGACTGCCGTGTGCGTCAAGATGGAGTATGATGTGGGCTGTCCGCTGTAAGGTCCGTTGTAGGCATAAGGGTGTCGCGCGACGGGAAACGGTCGCTGCGAATAGAAAGAAGTTATGGGAAACAAGACATCCGTGGCAGGTGAGGAGAATGAGATGGAAGAATGGCAGGCGTTTTTGCGTAAGATTTTGAATGAGGAGCTGGATCAGATGGTATTCAGCAATTCCAGAGATAAGGAGACCGCCTTCAAGGTGAAAGTGCGTCCGATCCTGACACGGCAGGAGCTCTTGTTTCAGGAAACGCTTTATCGCGGGACGCAAGTGTTTCATCACAATTACCGGGCGGAGGAGATGGAGGAGAGGGCTTTGGTCCTGACGCCGGAGTTGTTCCGTCAGGTGGAGGTGCAGACCCGCACTCTGACGGGGGTGGTGCTTGCCAGTAAAAAAGGGAATCTCACCGTCCGCGTGAAGAATCGTGTCGAGGCAGAAGCCACGCAGGGACAAGCTCTTTCCCATGACCGCGTTAAGAAGTATCTTTTACCGGAAGGGCGCCCGGTGGATTTCCTGGTAGGTTTGGGGGTACAGACGGCGGAGGGGAAAGTGACCAAGGCGAAATATGACAAGTTTCGCCAAATTAATCGTTATTTGGAGTTTATTGAGGATGTAATGGGAGCGCTGCCAGAGGGCAGGACTTTGCGCATTATTGATTTTGGCTGCGGCAAATCCTATCTGACGTTTGCCATGTATTATTATCTTCATGAGCTGCACGGGCGGGACGTACGGATCACGGGCCTTGACCTGAAAGAGGACGTAATTGACCGGTGCAACCGCCTTGCCGGGGCATGCGGCTACCGATTCCTTTCTTTTGAAAAGGGGGACATCAGTACCTACGAGGGGGCCGATCAGGTGGACATGGTGGTGTCGCTGCACGCTTGTGACACTGCTACGGATTATGCCCCGGAAAAGGCGGTGCGGTGGGGAGCCAGAGTGATCATGGCGGTTCCCTGCTGTCAGCATGAGGTGAATCGGCAGATTCGTTGCCGGGAATTGGAGCCTGTGCTTCGCTACGGCGTGATCAAGGAGCGATTGTCCGCCCTGGTCACTGACGCGATGCGGGCAAATCTGTTGGAAGAGCAGGGGTATGATACCCAGATCCTGGAATTCATTGACATGGAGCATACGCCGAAAAATCTGCTGATCCGCGCGGTGAAACGGGATGGGATGCGTCCCGGAAAACGGAACAGGTCGGATGAACTGGCGGAATATTTGCATATTTCGCCTACCTTGCTGCGTCTGTTTCAGAAAACAGGTGAGATTCGGGGAATGGGAAGCGGGCCAAGTGCCGTGCCCGCGCGGAAAGCGGGATCCGTACCTGGGGAGGAGAGTGCGCACGCAGGGGAAAGCGGGTCGGCGGCGGTTCCGCGGGAGGTCGATGCATGAGGAAAACGATGTTAAAGTTCACGGTTTTTCTGCTGACCTTTCTCATTGCGCTGGTGTTGATCGGCAGGATCATGAACAGAGGAAATTATAATAGAACGACGGTGATGGCTCCGGCCACGCTTCCGGTCATTACCATGGAAAAGGATGGAATCGCCTACAATGAACTGCATGGCTATGTCCGTCCCATGGAGACGGCCTATCAGCGTGAGACGATTACAGAGTTGGGAGAGGGGAGAGAACTGGTCTTTGCCATTGATACGTATGGAAACGCGATTCAAAGCATTGACATTGAAGTGCGCAGCTGTGACGGGAGCAGATTGATCGAGAATTCTCCCGTGAGGAACATTTCCCTTTCCGAAGGGCGCATTACAGCGGACATCGCCTTGAAAGATTTGCTTGAGAAGGATACGGAATATACCCTGGTTATCCTTTTGCGGATGGGGGCGGAAGAGCCGGTGCGCTATTATACGCGTGTGATTTGGAGCGAAAATACGCATATGGCGGAGAAACTGAGTTTTGTTGAGGAATTTCATGAAACTCTTTTTTCCAGGGATCTGGCATTGGAAAAGAAGCTTACCATGTATTTGGAGCCTGATTCCACCGGAGACAATACCACCTTTCACAGGGTCAATATTCATAGCAGCTTTTTCCAGGCCACATGGGGGGATCTGAATGTGACCCAGGTGGAGGGGCCGAGGATTCGCGCCACGGAGCTGGCCAGCCAGACGGGATCCTTTTTGGTGGACTTTATGGTTTCCACCGGCCAGGGAGAGGATACTGTTTATTATATGGCGGAGGAATTTTATCGGGTGCGCCGTGTGGCGGGCGCGGAACGGCTTTATCTGCTGGATTATGAGCGTACCATGACCCAGATCCCCGATGTGCGGGGAGATATCTGCGCCAATGACAAAATCATGCTGGGCATCGTGGACGAGAATCTGGATTTCAAGGAAAGCCCGGACGGCAATGTGGTGGTGTTCGAGGTGGCGGGCCGATTGTTCAGCTATAATTTGAGCACCAATCGCATGGCGGTTCTGTTCGGTTTTTATGATGAGGAAAACAGGGATGCCAGGGCGCTTTACCCGCACTATAAGATTAAGATTTTGGATGTGGACGAAGGCGGCGGTGTTCATTTCGCCGTGTATGGATACATGAATCGTGGAAATCATGAGGGAGAAGTGGGTATTCAGGTTTGCTACTATGACAGTTCGCTGAACATGGTGGAAGAAAAGGTGTACCTCCCCTATGATAAAAGCGCTTCTGTGCTGGAACAGGAAATGGAGCGTCTCTTGTATATGAATCGGGGGGGAAAGTTATATCTTTTTCTGGGAAATACCATTTACCGCGTGGATGTTTTGGAGCGGGACTTTGAGGAACTGGTCAAGGTCACTCAGGATGGCAGCCTGATGGTTTCTGACAATCATCGAGTGGTTGTATGGCAGGAAGGGGACGACCTTTACCATGGCCGGAAACTGGTTGCTTTGAATCTGGATGACGGAACCCGTAAGGAACTGAAAGCCGGTAAAGGGGAGGCCATCATGCCGTTGGGGATCATAGGAGAGGATGTGATTTACGGTCTGGCCAGGCAGGAGGATCTGCAGGAGGACCGTGCCGGAAGAGTGTTTTTCCCTATGTACAAGGTCTGTATCTGTGATTCTCAGGGGACGCTGCTGAAAACCTCCCAAAAAGAAGGCTATTATGTTTTGAACTGTTCGATTACGGAGAATCAGATTTCCCTGGAGCAGCTGTATCGGGATGAGAACGGCGTTTATCAGGAGGTCGATCCGGAATATATTATGTCCAATACCGATGCATCAACCACGAGAAATCAGTTGGTGGTGGCGGCTATTGATGTTTATGAAAAATATGTTCAGATTCAGACCAAATCAAACATTGACGCGGAAAAGCTGCAGATTCTCACGCCCAGGGAGGAGGTTTACGAGGACAACAGGGAGCTGGTATTGGAAAGCGGGGATGAGGTCGGGCAATATTTTGTTTATGGATCCCATGGAATCAGCGGTATTTATTGGAGCCCTGCAAGGGCTGTGATTCAGGCTTATGAGGAAAGCGGAGCCGTAGTGGATGATTCCGGCAGGCGTATCTGGATTCGCGGCAATCGCGTGACAAGAAACCAGATTATGGCGATTAAGGCACAGAGTGTTACGGAGGATCGAAGCAGTCTGGCGGTTTGTCTGGATACGATACTGGAATTTGAAGGAATTACCAGAAACACTCAGGCGCTGCTGGATGACGGCAGTGACGCCATGGAGATTCTCCGGGATAATCTGCGGAATGTGGGGGTATTGGATCTGAGCGGCTGCAGCCTGGACGCGGTGCTGCATTATGTGAATCAGGACATTCCCGTGATGGCCGTGTTGGAAAACGGAGAGGCTGTGTTGGTTGTGGGATTTAACCAGTATAATGTGGTGCTGATGGATCCGGTGGAGGGACGGCTTTATCAAAAAGGAATCAACGATTCTACCAAGTGGTTTGAGGAGAATGGGAATTGTTTTATCACCTATATCAGGCAGGAATGAAAAAGCCTTTGTGCGTGGTGCGTGGAGGGCATAAGCGGCTGAAAAGTCAGATGGGAAAGCGGAGGATGCATGGCAAAGCAGAAATTTTATGCTGTTAGAAAAGGAAAACAGACGGGGATTCTGAGCTCCTGGGAAGAATGCCGGGCTGTGGTGGAGGGCTTTCCCGGAGCGGAATATAAGAGCTTTTCCGGCCTGGCGGACGCGGAAAACTATTTGCGGGAAGCAAATGTGCCTCAGGGGCAGGAGACCTGGGCGGTTGTCTCTCCCTCCGACGCGGTGATCGCTTATGTGGATGGCAGCTATGAAGAGAGGCTGGGGCGGTATGCCTACGGCTGTGTCCTGCTGACGCCGGAGGGGCGAATTCTGAAAGGCTCTGGAAATGGCAGTCAGGAGGAATGCCTGGCCCAGCGGAACGTGGCCGGGGAGATGTTGGCCGCGATGCACGCGGTGAAGTGGTGTGTGCAAAATGGTTATTCCGCCTTGGAGATTCGTTATGATTATTCCGGCATTGAAGCCTGGGTGACCGGCGCCTGGAAGGCAAAAAATGACTTGACGCAGAAATATACCGCATATATGCGTCAGAATGGGGCCAGAGTCAGGCTGCAATTTACCAAGGTTGCCGCCCATACCGGCGTGGCTTATAATGAAGAGGCAGATAGGCTGGCAAAGGCGGCTTTGGAAAAAGAGCCAGGATATTGTGCCTGGGACGAGTGAGCGCTTTTAATCTTTTAATGCGCCGATGGGGACGATTGTAAGTCCCGGAGCTGCCGCAGGAATCGAATGACAAACAGTCGCTCAAGTTTAGGGGCATTCTATTTTATGCTTTTGAGGATTTAAAACAGATACAGGGAAGAAGGAGATGAAGAACATGAAACTGCATAACCTGAGAAACAGGCAGGGGGAGGGCTACACCACCTGGGGATGCGTCTGGAAGCGGGGCGAGTGTCCGGCGGACGCGGCTTACCGTTGTACGGGGGCGGATGGAAAAGAAATCCCGCTCCAGAGCAGAATCACGGCGTATTGGCCGGACGGAAGTGTGAAATGGTCCGCCCACACGGCGGATGCCGCGCTTCTGTCGGAGGAAATCGAGGTGCTGCCGGTCGTGGAGCAGTCTGCCGTGGAGCAGTTTGCCGTGGAGCAGTCTGCTATAGAACGTTCTGCCGGAAACCCTTCGGCGGCGATTCGGGTGGAGCGCACGGAGGACGCCATGTGGATTCATGCCGGACGCATGGCGGTTCAGGTTCCTTTAAAGGGAGGTCTGCTATTTACACAAGTGACCTGGGACGGACAGACGCGTCTGCGGAATGGACGGCCCGTGCTGCGTTTGGAGGAGCCTTCCGTGCAGGAGGGTTGTCGGGTACGCACCGACAGGCCCTATCAGGCGCTCCTGCAGGAGGTGGTTCTGGAAGAGGAGGGCCCCTTGCAGGTGATCGTCCGCTATACGGGCAGCCATCAGTCCGCCGGAGGGCAGAACAGGATTCCTTTTATCATTCGGATGAAAATATCCCTGAATGACAGACAGCTGCAGTTTGTACATACTTTTCTTTATGATGGGGATGAGGATAAGGATTTTCTGAAAGGTCTCGGGCTGACCGTGGAGGCCCCGCTGGCAGACGAATTCTATGACCGTCATGTGAAATTCCTCGGGGATCACGGAGCCCTGCATGAATGTGTGGCGCAGATGGTGGCCTGGAGGCCCAGGCTTTCCTGGGCGATTCATGAAGCGCAGCAGCGCGGGGAACCTCTGGTCTTGAAGGAAGAGGAAGCGGCCGCCGTGAGCCAGGCCATGGCCGCCATGCCCATGTGGAGTGAATACGAGCTTTGTCAGGACAGTCCCAGCCATTTCGCCATCCGAAAGAAATTAAAAGAGGATAATTGCTGTTTTATTGACGCGCTGCATGGGAACCGCGCCCGGGGCGGAGCGGCCATCGGTTCCAGGGCAGGAAGCGTGATGGTGGCTTTGCGGGATTTCTGGGAGACCTACCCCTCCGGCATCACTTTCCGCGGTATGGACGGGGAGAGCGCGGAGATTACGGTATGGCTCTGGCCGCCTCGGGCGGAAGCCATGGATTTTCGCCATTATGCCAATCGCGGATATAATCAGGTATGCTACGAAGGCTATGATTACAAGGGGGCCACTCCTTACGGAATCGCCAGTACCAGTGAATACACTTTTTCCTTAGGGGAGGAGCTGATTCCAGAGGATGACGCGCTGGCAGCCTTTACGGAAAGCGTGAGGAACCCCGTCCTTTATGTGGGAACGCCGGAATATTATCATTCCCGCAGAGCCTTTGGATATTGGTCCCTGCCGGCCCATGATCTTCCGCTGGAGGCTTGGCTGGAGGAGCAGCTGGACAAGGCGTTTGCCTTTTATCGCCGGGAGGTGGAGCAGAGGGGCTGGTACGGCCTGTTTAATTACGGGGACTTTATGCACACCTATGATCCGGCAAGGCATCAGTGGCGTTATGACATCGGCGGCTATGCCTGGGACAATACGGAGTTGGTGCCCACCCTGTGGCTTTGGTATTATTTCCTGCGCACCGGCAGGGAGGAAGTGTTTACTCTGGCGGAGAAGCTTTCCCGTCACACCTCCGAGGTGGATGTATATCATATGGGAAAATACAAAGGGATGGGTTCCCGCCATAACGTGCGGCATTGGGGCTGTCCCTGTAAAGAGGCCCGGATCGCCATGGCGGGGCATCATCGGTTTTATTATTACCTTACCGGCGACCGCCGAATGGAGGATATTTTCGGGGAATTAAAAGATAATGAAGGGACGTTTTTAAACAAGGATCCGCTGGGTGATTTTTATGACAAGTCCGAGATGGTATATCCCAGCCACGCCAGAAGCGGTCCCGACTGGTCTTCCCTTTGCGCCAACTGGATGACGCAGTGGGAGAGGACCCTGGATGGGCGATATCGTGATAAAATCACCACGGGAATCGAGGATATCAAGGCCACTCCCCTGCGGCTGATTTCCGGGCCGGACTTTGAGTTTGACCCGGCCACCGTGCATCTTCGTTATATCGGAGAAAAAAAGGCCGGCGGCGTGCATCTGCAGATCTGCATGGGTGCGCCGCAGATCTGGATGGAGCTGGGCGATCTGCTGGAGGATGAGGAATGGAAGGATATGCTGGCTGAATACGGCAGATTTTATTTCTTATCGGGAAAACAGCAGAGGGAAGAAACGAATGACCTGATCGGAAAGAGGCGGTATTCCTATCCGATGTTTGCGGCGGCCATGGGGGCATACGGCGCTTCCCGTCACAATAGCGGGGAAGAAGCGCGGCGCGTCTGGAAACAGCTGCTCGGGGCGCTTCTCAGTCAGGAAAACGCGGACGGCTTCGCGTCTGTTATGGCGAAAAACGCGGGCAACCGTGAACAGCTTGTGGAAATCCCCTGGATTTCGACCAATTTCACGTCCCAATGGTGCCTGAATGTGATCATGGTATTGGATTTCATCCGTGCCTGGATGCCCAAGGACCTGGAGAAGGCCAGAGAGCTTTTACAAGGGCTGGGGGAGGACGTGCTTCACATGGGATGATTCAATCGACAGAAAGGAGGAGATGGGATGCAAGGCAATTTTTATAAACGAACTCTGATCCACGCAGAATAGCATGCATATAGGATTTTGCGTGGGTGAATGATTCTATATGCACTGCTGTTCCTGCGTTTCATGAGAAATGCATTCATTAAGGAGGACAGAATGAAATATCAGAACGCGGCAGCAGTATTACCGGAAGAGGTTTTGCGTGGAATTCAGGATCATTTTCAGGGCGGCTTGCTCTACATTCCCAGAAAAACGGAGGAAAAGGCGAAATGGGGCTGCACGAACGGCGCCAGGGAATATTATGCCAGGCGCAACCGGCAGATTCAGGACGCATATCTGGAACATTTCTCCATAGAGGAATTGGCGGAGCGGTTTGGCCTGTCGGAAAGTACGATTAGAAAAATCATATACCGATAAAAGGATGGGACGATTCAACTGAGTCGTCCCACTTTTGTTTAAAACAAAGTCTCCCTTGTTCTGTCCGCGATGTTTCTTTATCATAAAATCAATGATAGAGCTTAGAGGGAGGGCGGCATATGAGAAAAAAATTACCCCCTAAAGACGCGATTCCGATCAGAGAAGCCGTTCCGCTGTTTTTCTCTTCCCTGAAAAGAATCTGCCAGATCAACAGGAAGTATGTGCTTTTTTCTTTTTTATATAGTGTCTGCGGGATCGTTCCGGTTCTTTTAAATGCTTTTGCAACCTCGATATTCAACCAGAGGATCATCAAGGGACTGGGTGAGTATGCCCATTATTGGCAGGCCTATTATCCTTTGCTAGTCACTTTTGCTATTATGGTCTTATATGGGATCTGGGGAAGCGTTTCTGTATATTTTGATGAAAAATACAGGAACAAGATCACATCCTACCTCCTGCGAGACGCCTCTTCCAAAGCGGAAGCCATTGACCTGGCGTCCTTTGATGATCCGGAATTCTTTAACCTGATCCAGAAGGGCTGGTCCGAAGACGGGGCAATGCTTGTGGACAATGCCAACGTGACGCTGGAAATGATCATGGATGTGACCGGGTTTATTGGATACATTTCCCTCCTGTCATACATCGACTGGAAGGTGACCCTTGTGTTTATTGCCCTGCGGGTCTGTCTTTATCCGATCAATAATCGGATCTACCGCCTTAGCTACAGGCTCAACAACAGGCTTGCGGAAGAAAGGAGAAGGGAGCAGTGTTTCCGCAATTTTTTCAGTACCAAGGGGAATGTGGCGGAAGGAAGGGTTTTTGACCTCTTTGATTATGCCCAAAGCAATTACCTGGTTTCTCACAGGAAAATATACAAGGCGACCTTTCTCCATAAAATAAAAAGAAATGCCGTGGATCTTTTGGCTTACGCTTTGCGTTCCCTCCCGCTTGCCGTGGGATACATTTATTTTTCCATATGCGTATACAAGGGGACCGTAAGCCTGGCTAACATGGCAATGTACGTTGCCCTGTACGACGGTTTCATCAACCAGGTATATAACGCCCTGAATGGGCTTTCCTCCATCCGGGTCTATGCGGAGCGTTCCCGTTATGCAAGGGAATTTCAGACCATAAAGCCGGGTATTCATACGGAAGAGGATTCCCTGAAGGACAAAGTCTCAGATCTTCCCGAAGGGCATACCGTAGAATTTCGGAACGTCTCGTTCCATTATCCGGGCACGGAGAAGAACGTGCTGGAGAAAGTTAATTTTATGGTTCGTGGAAATGAAACGGTCTCGATCATCGGCGCAAACGGGGCGGGAAAGACGACGCTCATCTGTCTGTTGATGCGGTTATATGACCCAACGGAAGGCGTCATCCTGCTGGATGGAAAGGACCTTAGGGAGTATTCCGTAGAGAGCCTGTACGGTATGTTCGGGGTGCTGTTCCAGGACTATTGTACTTATGCGGTAAGCGCCAGGGAGTCCATTACGCTGTCCACGGAAGCGGTCAGGGAAGACCGCCTGGACTATGCGCTCAAGGCTTCCACGGCCGATCAATTCATAGGCACGCTGAAAAACGGCATTGACACGCCCCTGTCCAGGGACTTTACTCCCGATGGCGCGGAATTGTCCGTGGGCCAGAAACAGCGGGTCGCCCTTGCCCGGGCCTATTATAAGAAAGCCCAGGTGTTGATCCTGGATGAACCGTCTGCCTCCATCGACCCCCAGGCCGAAGCGGAGATTTATGAAGCGGTCCGACGGCAAAGGGGAAAGAAAGGAATCTGGCTTATCACCCACAGGTTGAGCAGCTGTGTGCAGTCCGATCAAATATTGCTTTTCCAGGATGGGAAACTGATCGGCAGCGGGACGCACGGCGAGCTTTTCAACAGCAATGCGGAATATCAAAGAATGTTCCTGCTGCAGGCTGATCAATATGGAGTAACGCAATGAAGAATTCTGACAAGAGGAATAAAAAGCTTATCTATCTTATAAAACTGGCTTTTGAGCCGGGACTTTGGTTTGTCCTGTTCATGCCTGTGTGTACCATACTGCTCGCCCAAAAGCCCGTGGCTTCTTCCTGGCTGACGGCACAGATTTTTAACCGGCTGCAGCTGGCGGTGGAGGGAACCCCCAATAAGGCCCTATTGTACGGCGCGATCCTGTATGCGGTTTTCATTTTCGGCCTCGATATCGCTCAATGGCTCCTGGCTACGGCGTCGGACCTGATCGAGAACCACTGGCGTGAGCGGGTGAACGAAAAGCTCCAGAAAATGTTTATGCAGAAGGACTATAAGGGCAACATCGCCGACCATGACGATCCTGACCTGGTAAGCCGGCGCAGCGCCGCCAAAAATGTTGACCCGGTGGGTATCCTAAAATCGGTGATCAGCTTTATCAGTACCTTTATGGCGTCGGTTTCCTTCCTGGTCCTGTTGTGGGGGTTCAGCCCCGTCATGGTTTTCGCCGCGGTTTTGATAAAGCTTCCGACTTTCTATTTTTATGATAAGACCATGAAGATGAACAGGAAATTTAAAATAGACAGCGGAACCCTGAACCGGGAAAAAGACTATTTTTACAGGATCCCCGTGAGCAGACCCAATGCGAAGGAGTATAAGATCTTCAGCATGAAGGGGTATGTGTGCGATAAATACGATGAGGTGATGTCCAGATATTTGCCGTTTTACAAAAGTTATTTTACCAAAATGGCGGTGAACAATTCGGTCCTTATGCATTATGATCGCATCGTCACCATCGCGGCAGAGATCGTGATAGGAATTTCCGTTTTTACGGGGAAAATGCTGTTCGGCGAATATACCCTTTTTGTGGCGGCCTTCAATAACCTTGCGAAAAGCGTGGAACAGATCGTCGATTTCGTGTCGCAGTTTAAGGAGCTGCAGGAACAAAGCGGCCTGTTAAGGGAATACCTTGAAAGCCGGAACCTCTATGAAGACGGAGAAGGCTGTGCGAGGGAGGTGGGGAACGTGCCCCATGTCATAGAACTCGCGGACGTTTCCTTTACCTATCCGGGAACCGACAGGGAGGTACTCCATGGGGTGAACATGACCCTTGCCGCCGGAAATACTTATGGCCTGGTGGGCCTCAACGGAAGCGGGAAAAGCACTTTGGTAAACCTCCTGTTACGGCTGTATGAGCCGGATCAGGGCGAGATCCGGCTGGATGGGGTCAATATCCGGGAATATCATATCCGTTCCTACTACAAGGCGATTGCCTGTGTTTTTCAAAATACGGGAAAATACGCCATGCCGATCAAAGACTACATTGCATCCGGCAGACAGTGCGACCTGCCCCGGGCCATGGCCGCCCTCGGCCAGGTCAGGCTTACCGACTGGTGCGGCGGGCTTAAGCATGGCTTGGATACAATGCTTACCAGGGAATTCAGTTCCGAGGATGATTCTGTCGAACCCTCCATCGGTCAATGGCAAAAACTGTCCATCGCCAGGGCGATTTATAAGGATGCGCCCATCATGATCCTGGACGAGCCGTCCGCGAGCCTGGATGTTGATTCGGAAAATGAGATCTTCCAGTACATCAGAAACCTGGCCGTTCAAAGAACCGCGATTCTTATTTCGCACCGGCTGTCCAATGTCGTGGAATGTGATCATATTTTTGTCCTTCAGGAAGGCCGCCTGGTGGAAGAGGGCAGTCATCAGAACTTGATCGGATTAGGCGGAGTATATTCCAACCTATTTGAGAGCCAGGCGAAATATTATAAAATCAATGGAACGATTGATTAACTTACGTTCTGCTATAGGGAAACGGGGATGCCATGAAATCATTGAAAATAACAGGGCGAATTTTACGATTCTTTTTCCGGCGGCTGCCGTTTGAAAGCATTTCTTCCAGCCTTGCCTATATTCTGGAAAATCTGCATCCCGCGATTCTGACAATCCTTTCTCAGGCGTTGTTCGAGGCGGCGGGATCCTATATGGCCCAGGACGGCGGGGCGGCGAAGCTGTGGGTCTGCGCGGCAATCATGATCTTATATTTCGCTTTCTACAGCATCGGACGTTCCTTTTCCAGCGTTTGTATCAATGCCGGCGTTTATGAGAAAGCGGCCCATTTGCTGAGAAACGACCTGGTCCGGGCCTTGTCCGCCTTTTCGCTGGTTCAATATGAAAATCAAGAGATGCTTATGCGTAAAAAACGGGCGGAGGAATGTGTGTGGAACGATCGGATCCCGGGGATTTTTATGCTGCTGATCGTCCTTGTCACCTCTGTGGCCGGTATTGTTTCTCTTCTGATCACACTGGGCGCTTATCATCCTTTGCTGCCCGTGATCGCCCTGGTCAGCGTGACGCTTTTTTTCCTGTCGGGTCTGTTTTTGGAAAAAGAGAACGACCGGCTGGAGAGAGCGGTTATCCCGGAAAAGAGAAAAAGAGATTACTTGTGGTCCCTTTTTACGAATCTGGAAAACGTGATGGAGATGCGGGTGATGGGGTTTGACAGGTATCTGGCCGGGAGGTGGAAAGCGGAGCGCGACAAAGTGAATAGGGGCCAATGGAAGCTGGACCTGAAAAAGAGCCGCAGCCGTTTTCTGTGCGATGTGGGAAAGACCCTTGGTTTCCTGAGCGGCGTGGTATTTTGCCTGTGGCTGCTAAGGGCGGGCGAGATATCGGCAGGGATGTTCGGCGCGTGTCTGGTCGCGTTTGTCAGCGTTCAGAATGTGGTCGGAAACTTTTTGGATTCCGCGGGGAGGCTGCCGGGGTTTGCGGAGCTGGCTTCGGATTATTTTGCCTTGCTAGATGAGGGCGCTTTGTCTGTTAAGGAAGAATTACTTCCTTTTCGGGAAAATATCGAGACGATCGCGTTGGAAAATGTAAGCTTTCGGTATCCCCACGGGGAAAAGGAAGCGGTGAAGTCCGCTTCCCTGACCATCCATCGGGGAGAGGTGGTTTCTTTGGTGGGGGTCAACGGAAACGGGAAAACGACTTTGGTAAAGCTGTTATTGGGGATTTATACGCCGGAGCGGGGAAAGGTTTTTTTCAATGGAAAGGACCTGGAGACGTTGGAGAAAGAGGATGTGTACCGACATTCGGCGCTGCTGACCCAGGATTTTGCCCTATATCCCCTTTCCCTTGCGGAAAATATTGCCCTGGCAGATATTGGCCGGGTGGGAGAGCGAAACCGTATCAGAGAGATCTTGCGGAAGGTGAATATGGAAGAAAAACTTGACGGCGCAGTCGTCGGAAAAGAGTTTGGCGGACCGGAATTTTCCGAGGGACAAAAACAGCGTCTGGCTTTGGGCAGGGTCTTGTTCGCTGACAGGGAGCTGGTGATCCTGGACGAACCGACCTCCGCCCTGGACCCGCTTCAGGAAAATCGGATTTTGGAAGAATTTCTTCGGCTGTCAAAGGGGCGCACCACGATTATTATTTCCCATCGCGTGGGGCTGTGCCGCTATGTGGACA
The DNA here is from genome assembly GCA_947625255.1 of uncultured Acetatifactor sp. Lineage (GTDB taxonomy): Bacteria > Bacillota > Clostridia > Lachnospirales > Lachnospiraceae > Acetatifactor. The sequence continues at coordinate 83,074 of CANQNT010000010.1, forward strand.
AAATAGCCGTCATGCGGGAAGGGGAGATCGTGGAATGCGGGACGCATGAGGAATTGATGGCCGGACAAGGCGAATATCAGAAGCTGTACAAGATGCAGAGTCAGTGGTATGAGGAGGAAAAAATGTGAGGAAGCGGTCAAGGTATCAATGGATTTTTTCTTCTCTTTTTCGGGCGTGCGGAATAGAAACGGCATGGTATTTTCTGACCATGCTGCTCGCCGCGTTGTCGGGGCCCTTGTCCCTGCTGCTTCGGGGAAAGGTTTTGGACGCAGCGATAGGCGCGGAAGGAAAGCTTTTGGGCGCAATGCTGGGATTTGGAGTGGTTTCTGCTCTGTCATTGCTCCTGACCTATGAAAACAGCGTGGGCAGACAAAGGATGCGAAAGAGACTCTATGAGTGTTTTTCCGAAGAGGTGTTGGAAAAATTTTCGAAAATCAAGTATGCCGCTTACGAATCAGAACGGACCATGAACATCATTCAGCGCGTCGGAGACGCGCCTCAGGAGCATATTCTGGATTTTTTCAGCACCTCGCTGGAGGTGACCTCCGAGGCCGTCAGGGCTTTTTGTTATGCGCTTATTTTTGTAAGGCTTTCCTGGTGGTGCCTGTTGTCGGGAGCTTTGTTTTTTGGAATTCTGATGGTCTTTGACTGGAAACGGACCCGCCTGATGGTGGAGCTATATGAAGAGCAGACCCGGGACGAGCGGCTGATGGAAAGCTATGAGAAAGCGTTGGGAAATAAGAATACCTTGTATGATTTGCGGGTGGCCGGGGCGGTTCCTTATTTGCTGAAAAAACGAAAGGCTTTGTCTGACGCCATTGTAAGGGAACGGTATCGGCGGACTCTTCGGTCGCAGCGGGTCTATTCCTGCGGAGATCTGGCGATCGTTTGCTGGATGACCGTCGTGTTGTTGTTTTCCGTGGAGGCGTTTCTAAAAGGGAGGATCACTTTGGGCTTGTTTGTCGCATTGGTCGGTTCCCTGCAGCAGGTAATCGAAACCTTTCGTTCCCTGGGGGAAAGCTGTTTCGGACTGCAGCGCCGGGCGGCCTTCGCGGGATATTATAGGGAGTTTATGGAATTAGAGGAAGAGCCGGCTGGAAAAGAAGAAACACGGGGTGGAGAGACGGGGGCCGGAATTCCTGCCGCGGGCCAGGGAGAGATTCGCTTTGATCATGTGACGTTTACTTATCCGGGGCAGAGTCGGCCGGCTCTGCGGGACGTGAGCTTCGAGATGGAGATCGGCACCCGGATGGCGCTCGTGGGGCGGAACGGGTCGGGAAAATCCACGCTGATCAAGCTGCTCTGCGGACTTTATCAGCCGGATGAGGGCCATATTTTCATAAAGGGGCAGGACGCCATGAAAATCTCCCCGGAGGAACGGAAACGATATTTTAGCGTGATCTTTCAGAATTATGGGAAATATTTTCTTTCGATACGGGAAAATGTGGAGCTGGGGGATGTGGATCGGCTGGGGAATCCGCCGGAAAAGAGGGCGGAGGACGTAAAACTGGCTCTCCATCAGGGATTGGCGGACGATTTGGCCGATCGGCTGGAGCAGTCTCTGGGAAACCTTACGGAAGATGGCGTCGAGCTTTCCGGAGGCCAGTGGCAGAGGCTGGCGCTGGCCCGGGCCTGTTTCCGGGACAGCGAAATCCTGGTACTGGACGAGCCGACGGCCGCCTTGGATCCCGTCGCGGAAAATGAGTTGTACGCGAATTTTACCGAGATGCTGAAAGAGCGTTCCTGCATCTTGATTTCTCATCGGCTGGCAGTGACCAAATATGTGAATCGAATTCTGGTACTGCAGGACGGGAAGCTCATAGAGGACGGGAATCATGATTCCTTAATGAAAAAGCAGGGGGTTTATGCCTCCATGTATGAAGCCCAGAGTCATTGGTATCTTGCGCGGAAAAGCGACGGCTGCCTTTCATAAGAGGTTCGTCGCCTGAAGCCGTTTCCGAACGATGTTTCCCAGGGCGATGGCCAGGATCATTTTCACTAGATCCCCCGGAATAAAGGGAAGCACATAAGCCATGAAAATGGCGGGCAGGGACATCTGGGTTTGGAAAAGCAGCCACAAGGCTCCCAGCAGGTAGCAGGCCGCCGTGCCGAGTACCATTCCCAGAAAATGAAGCGCCGTTTTGTCAGGCCACTTTTTAAGAAAGAACCCCGCGATCAGTCCGATCAGCACATAACCTACGAGATATCCCCCCGTGGGTCCCAGAACCTTGCCGATTCCTCCGCTGAAATCCGTGAATACCGGCAGGCCCATGGCGCCCAGCAATAGATAAACGACGATACTGATGGTTCCCCATTTCATTCCCATCACATAGGTGACGAAATAAACGGCCAGGAGTCCTAACGAAATGGGAACCAGACCCGTGATATGCAGTGACCAGGGACTCAATACACAGATGACGGCCGTCATCAATCCTCCCAGGGCGATCTGCCTGCTTCCCCACCCGGATTTGTTCGTTGCCTTTGGATTTGTTTTCTTCATACTCATTTTACCAATACTCCAATAAGTTGACAATTTGGACGCAATAAATTACTGTTCCATATTGACCATGGTACAGCCCGGAAACCACAAGACTTCGAGCATCCCTCGGTGGAGCGGGAGCTGTAACGATGCGGTCATTCAGCCAACAATAATCAGCCAGATTCAGCAAGCGCTCAAACGGAAAGATAACCTGCACTGGCACGATTCTTTCTCCAATTTGATGGCTGGCTGATGTTGTTGGCGTTACAGTTCCCCGTTCTTATACCTTGCCACAATGCTCTGAATCCTTTCGCTGGGATTCAGCAGATCACTGATGGAAGAATCATGGTTCAGGGTATCAATGATATAAGCGATATATTTGCTCATGTCGCAATTAATATACCAATCCTTATGAAGCAGTTCCGGTGTCTGATAGACCAGGTTCGTGGTCAGAACGCGGGTAATGATTCCGTCCTCGTAGGCCGCGTCGAACTTGTCCAGTCCATTGGTAAACAGTCCGAAGGTGGAGAATACGAAAATCCGATTCGCTTTCCGCTTCTTTAACTCCGAGGCTACCTCCAGCACGCTGTCCCCGGAAGAAATCATGTCATCCACAATGATCATGTCCTTTCCTTCCACACTGCTTCCCAGGAATTCATGTGCAACGATGGGGTTGCGTCCTCTCACTACTTTCGTATAATCTCTTCTCTTATAGAACATACCCATGTCCAGTCCCAGCACGTTGGCGATATAGATGGCACGGCTCATGCCCCCTTCATCAGGGCTGATGACCATCATGTGGTTGGAGTCCAGCTGCAGTCCCTGTACATTGCGCAGCAGTCCTTTGATAAACTGATAGGCCGGACGCACGGTTTCGAATCCATTCAGGGGAATCGCATTCTGTACTCTGGGATCATGGGCATCAAAGGTGATAATGTTGTCCACGCCCATGCGCACCAGCTCCTGCAGGGCCAGGGCACAGTCCAGAGATTCTCTGGAGGTTCTCTTATGCTGGCGGCTCTCATAGAGGAAGGGCATGATTACGGTGATTCTCCTGGCCTTGCCGCCAACGGCGGAAATTACTCTTTTCAGATCCTGATAATGGTCGTCAGGCGACATTCGATTCTTGTGGCCGCAGAGAGAATAGGTCAGGCTGTAATTACAGACATCCACCAATAGATAGAGATCAAAGCCGCGGGCCGATTCCATGATCATGCCCTTGGCTTCGCCGGAGCCGAAACGCGGCACCTTGGCGTTCATCAGGTAGGAGGGACGCTGATAGCCGGCAAAGGCCAGAGAATCCTTATGCTCGTTTTCCCGTTCCGTCCTCCATTTTACAAGATACTGATCGATTTTCTCTCCGATGGTTTTACAACTTTCCAGGGCGATAATACCCAGCGATCCGACAGGTATGGTCTCCAGGTTGCGTTTTTCTTCGCGGGTTGCCATTGGATAATCCTCACTTTCGCATACGTTTTTTGTAGATTCTGATATCAGGGCCTGACAGCTTGCACAGGGTGAAGCTGCTGGTCAATCTGGAAAAGATTCTGTCCGAATATCTGTCCCGCAGTTCCTCCAGATTTAAATTGGTGGAAATGATGGTGGACTGGCGGCGCAGGGCGCGCTCATTCAGACAAGCGAACAGCTGCGAGGTCACAAAGGAGTTGGTTACCTCGGTGCCCAGATCATCGATGATGATTAATTCGCATTGATAGAGATCCTGGTAAAACTGATAGAGCGGTTCCTTGTTGTGCGTGTCAAAAGAATATCTGGCCAATGTGTCAAACAAGCCGGACGCGCTGAAATAGATCACAGAGTGACCTTTCTGCAGAAGCTCGTTGGCGATGCAGCAGGACAAAAGGCTTTTGCCCGTTCCCACGGTGCCGTAGAAAAATAAATTTTGGCAGTCCGTTCCAAAATGTTCTGTAAAATCAAGACTGATACGCACCGCTTCCTGAAATCGTTTCAGATCCTCTCCCTCATAGTATTGGAAAGAGATTGTGGAAAAGTTCTCTTTTTGGATCATCTCACGGATGTTGGACTGTTCATAGAGCAGGGAAATCTCCTGGGCCCGGAAACAGTGGCACTTCTGGTTGCTGCCCAAAAGATATCCCGTATCCTGGCAATCCGGACAATTATAAATCGGATCCAGATAATTCTTTGGCAGTCCAATGGATTGCAAAAGCTCCTGCTTCTGTCTGGCCAGAGAGGAGAGGGCCGCGCGCAATTCCCTGAGAGCCGTGTCGTCCCCATCCAGAAGCCGTTTTCCGTATTCCACGGAGATAGAGCCCGCGGAAGCTTCCAATTGCTCATATTGAGGCAGCCTGCGGCAAGCTTGATCGTGGCGCTCCTCACAGAGATGCCGGTTACGAGTCCTGACCGCTTCATAGCCCTTCATGATCGCTTCATACTGTTGGTTCGTGAGTGCCAAAATGCGTCTCCTTTACATCCGTTAATTGCTCAGAATATCCTTTTCCAGTTCCGCGAAATCATAATCGTTCTGCTGGAACTGGTTGAATTTGTTGGCGGCTGCCTTGTTGGAGGTCGTCCTGCCGGCGGCCTTGCGCTTCTGTTGATAAAGCTCGTCTATGCGCAGGATGTCTGACTTGCGATGTACGTTTTCCTTACTCCAGCTGCTTAAAATACTGTCGGCATATTCGAAACGATGCTTGTCGGTGGCCATTACGGTGCGCTGGCAGGCTTCAAAAATGATTTCATTGGAAAATCCGAATTCCTTTGTCCAACGGTTGATGAATTCCAGTTCCTTGACGGTGGGGGAATTGCTCTTTCCCAACTGGTTCATAATGGCGTAGACATCCTTGTCATACTTAGTGGATATCTTTTGGGCCTGCTGCGGCGTGGTAATACCTTGTTCTGCCCAGCTGATGGCGACTTTCTCTATGTATTTGAAATCCTTTTTGTTGCGGTCCACGCAGTATTGGATCAGGTAATCCACCAAATCCTCCGAGAAATGAAGTTCGTCCATGAAAAAGAGGATGGACTTGATCTCACTCGGGGTCAGAGGTTTGCCGATATAGGACTGTGCAATGAAGAGAAGCTGAGCGGTTTCCTCGCGGCTCTTGAATTCCCGCAGCTGATCCATCGTATAATTGGGTTTCTGGAAAGATGCCGTCTGCGAGGGCGCAGCCGTAAAAGTCGCGTTCGGTTCCCGTTTGGAGGGAAGAGCGGAGACAGAGGGGCTGCCTGAGGACGCGTTTAACGCGCCGGAAGCACCTGTCAGATCCCGCAGATGAATCCCGGACAGGTTCTGCTCCTCGTCATAATCCAGGGAGAGAAGCTGCTTCTCCTCCCAGTAGTTCAGCGCACGCATAACATCACGTTCCGTATGGTTAAACTTGTCCGCGATATCGGACACACTGATAGAGTGATTGCCGTTCAGCATCCGGAGCAGATAGAGATAAACCTTGATCTGGGCATCATTCGCGTCTTTCATATAATAATCTATAAAACAGTTGGACACGGTAGTGGTGTCCGCGTGATGATCCTTGTATATCGTTAAACGTGCCATTTTCCTGGTTCCTTTCCCGGCATATGAACAGACGCGGCCGCTTGCGGCTGCTTCCTTTTTCACATTGCCCATGGCGAAAGTATAGCATAAGCCGTGGAAAAAAGAAATAGCCAAAATGACGGAAATAATGGTCCGCCCTTTTGGGGGACAAAAATGTGGATAATGTGGAAAATGTGGATATTTACGGCCATATACCTGGCAAATGCAGTATTTATCAGGATTCATCGACAAATATCGCCAAAAAGTTTTCCACAATCTTAGTTAAAAAATCCACAGCCGGCCATTTGGATTTTTTTACCGCCGACTGTGGATATGTGGATAAACTAATTTCCAAGCAAGGATTCCCCGATTTTATACACGTCTCCGGCCCCCATAGTTATCAACAGGTCACCGTTTATGCAATTTTCCAATAGGAAATTTTCAATTTCATCAAAAGTTGGAAAATAATACGCTTCCTTGCCCAGCTTCCGCACCTCCTGACAGAGCAGTTCGCTGCTCACGTCCAGAGCCTCCACCTCGCGTCCCGTCACCTCGTAGATTTCCGCAAGAACTACCTTGTCGGCCAATGTCAGGGCCTTGGCGAAGTCCTTGAGAAAGGCCTTGGTGCGGGAATGAGTGTGGGGCTGGAAGACGCACCATAAGGTGCGGTGGGGATAGTTGCGTGCCGCGGTCAGAGTGGCGGCGATTTCCGTGGGATGGTGGGCATAGTCGTCCACAATGGTCACGCCCCCGATCTTTCCCTTGTATTCGAAGCGTCTGTCCGTCCCGGTAAAGTCCTGGAGAGCCCGACGCGTAATGTCGGAATCAATCCCCAGAAGATCCGCCAGAGCGATGGCGGCCATGGCGTTGCTGACATTATGGTCCCCGGGAACGCTTAAACAAAATTCCCTGGGAGCCCGACCGGGGCTGTGCAGGCGGAAAGTGGCCTGACTCAGCTCATTGTGCGTGATTTCCCCGGGATAATAATCGCAGGAAGAATTCATTCCATAGGTGATCACCTTGCAGGGAAGCCCCCTGGTGAAATATTCCGGCTGTGGAATCTCCCCGTTGATAATCAGGCAGCCGTCCTGGGGCAGGAGCTCGGCAAATTTACGGAAAGAGCGGCGCACGTTCTCCAGGTCCTTGAAGAAGTCCAGGTGATCCGCTTCCACGTTGAGGATGATGCCGATCTTGGGGAAGAACTGGAGAAAACTATTGGTGTATTCACAAGCCTCCGCCACGAAATATTCCGAACCGCCCCTGCGGATATTGCCGCCAATGGATTTGAGGATTCCGCCGATGGACAAGGTGGGATCCGTATCGGCGTGCAGCAGGATCTCACTCACCATGGAAGTGGTAGTGGTCTTGCCGTGGGTGCCGCTGACGGCGATGGGAATTTTGTAATTTTTCATGAGCTGCCCCAGAAGCTCCGCCCGGGTCAGGTAAGGCAGGCCCAGGTCCCTGGTCGCCACGAATTCGGGGTTGTTTTCCCGGATGGCGCTGTTAATGATCACGCAGTCGATGTCGGGGGTGATGTTGTCATATTGCTGTTGGATGTGGACCGGAATGCCTTTCTCCACCAGGGCATCCGTCAGGGCGCTTTTTACATGATCCGAACCCAATACCTCGAAGCCCTCGTCCTTGAGGAGCTCGGCCAGGCCGCTCATGCTGATGCCCCCGATTCCGATAAAATATATTTTTACAGGATGATGAAAATCGATTTGATACATATCGCACATTCTCCTTGCGCTTTGTTTTAATTGGTTGGGAAACCTATACCTACATTATATACAGTTCCTGCCAAAAAAACAAATGGAAAATGCCCTTTTTTTTAGGAAATCCATATTCCTTTTCTCTCGGGGTTGTGTTATAATACTTGTACCACTATAGGTAGAAGGCAGATGGTTATTCGGGAATTCCGCCGTATGTCCCCGGGTCCTCTCACCAGGAACGCAAGGGGCGCGGCCGGAGGACGAAATGGCTGTCGGGCCAGATTGAGGTGATAACATGATCAAGAAAGAAATGATCGCCATGCTTCTTGCTGGCGGTCAGGGCAGCCGTCTGGGAGTCCTGACTTCCAAGGTTGCCAAGCCCGCCGTTTCGTTTGGCGGGAAGTATCGCATTATTGATTTCCCACTTTCCAATTGTATCAATTCCGGCGTGGATACAGTTGGCGTACTGACGCAGTATCAGCCGCTGCGTTTGAACACACATATCGGAATCGGTATTCCATGGGATCTGGACCGCAATTTTGGGGGCGTGACGGTTCTGCCGCCCTACGAGAGAAGCACCAACAGCGAGTGGTATACCGGAACTGCCAACGCCATATATCAGAATTTGGAATATATGGAAAGCTATCACCCTGATTATGTGTTGATTTTGTCGGGGGATCATATTTACAAGATGGACTATGAGATCATGTTGGACTTCCATAAGCGAAGTGGTGCGGAAGTGACGATCGCCGTCATGCCAGTTCCCATGGAAGAGGCGAGTCGTTTTGGCATCGTGATCGCGGATGAAAACGGGCGGATCACTGAATTTGAAGAGAAGCCGGAGCATCCGAGAAGCAATCTGGCCAGCATGGGTATCTATATCTTTAACTGGAAGACTTTGAAAGAGGCATTGGAGACAAAGGCCGACCAGCCCGCCCTGGATTTTGGCAAGCACATTATTCCCTATTGCCATGAAAAGGGGTCACCCCTTTACGCTTACAAGTTTACCGGTTATTGGAAGGATGTGGGAACCTTAAGCTCTTATTGGGAAGCCAATATGGGGCTGGTCGATATTGTTCCGGAGTTCAATCTGTACGAGGAATACTGGAAGATTTATACCAAGAGCGAGATTCTCCCTCCTCAGTACATAGCCGACTCCAGCGCGGTAGACCGCTGCATCATTGGAGAGGGTTCCGAAATCCGCGGAGCGGTTTATAACTCCGTAATTGGCTGTGGTGTTACCATTGGCGAGGGCACCGTGGTCAGAGACTCCATTATCATGAACCAAACCTCTATTGGAAAAGACTGCGAGGTAAATAAGGCGATCGTTGCGGAAAATGTCCTGATTGGGAACCATGTCCGTCTGGGGATTGGGGACGCGGTGGAGAATGAGATCGCGCCTCATATTTACAATCAGGGTCTTGTGACCATAGGAGAGAGAAGCGTTCTTCCGGATGGAGTCAGTGTAGGCAAGAATACGGTAATTTTCGGCGAGACAGATGTGACAGATTATGAGAATTCCTATCTTGCAGGCGGCAAATCTTTAATTAAGGCAGGTGAGTGACAGTGAGAGCAATTGGGGTGATTTTGGCAGGAGGCAATAGTCACCGTATGGGAGAATTGTCCCGCAAGCGTGCTGTTTGTGCGATGCCGGTTGCGGGTAGTTACAGAGGAATTGACTTTACCTTGAGCAATATGTCCAACTCCCATATACAAAAGGTTGCCGTGTTCACACAGTATAACGCCAGAAGTCTGAATGAGCACCTGAGTTCTTCCAAGTGGTGGGATTTCGGGCGTAAGCAGGGCGGTTTGTATGTTTTTACGCCTGCCGTTACCGCGGAAAACAGTAATTGGTACCGGGGGACGGCGGATGCCATCTGGCAGAATCTGTCATTCCTTAAGAACAGCCACGAGCCCTATGTGGTCATAGCCTCCGGCGACTGCGTGTATAAGCTGGACTTCAATGAAGTGCTGGAGTACCATATAGAGAAAAGGGCGGACATCACAGTGGTGTGCCGTGACATGGAGCCCGGACTCAACGTGGAACGCTATGGAACGATCCGTATGGATGAGGATATGCGCGTGGCGGAATTTGAAGAGAAGCCCCTTCAGGCCAAGACGAACACTATTTCCTGCGGTATTTATGTGATCCGCCGTCGTCAGTTGATCGAAATGATCGAAAAGTGCGCGGAAGAAGACCGATATGATTTTGTCAGGGATATCCTGATCCGCTACAAGGACTTAAAGCGCATCTATGGGTATAAGATCACAGATTATTGGAGAAATATCGCTTCGGTAGAGGATTATTACGAGACGAACATGGATTTCCTGAAACCGGAGGTACGGGATTATTTCTTCAAGCAGTATCCGGACATCTACTCCAAGGTGGATGACCTGCCTCCCGCGAAATATAACGCAGGAGCGCGTATTAAAAACAGTCTGGTCTCCAGCGGCTGTATTATCAATGGCGTTGTGGAGAATTCGGTAGTTTTCAAGAAGAGTTATATTGGCAACAACTGCGTGATCAAGAACTCCATCATCCTCAATGATGTTTATATCGGGGATAACGCATATATTGAAAACTGTATCGTGGAAAGCCGCGATACGATTCGTGCCGGCTCCCGCTATGTGGGAGAGGACGGTGTTAAAGTAGTTATAGAAAAAAATCTAAGATACGTTATGTAAAAAACAATAGTTCAGTCGTACCTCCAAGCACAGACTAGCACGATTTGACACAATTTTCGGGATAGTCGACTGACGCAGTTGATAGGTTTACTGTAGAATTAGTAGCTGACCGGAGGTCAAAAAAAGAATAGCTGCATCCCCTCCGGCAATACTAAAATAAAGTTACATGGGGGTCATACGAATGCAGATTACAGATGTTAGAGTTCGCAAAATAGCGAAAGAGGGTAAGATGAAAGCTATTGTGTCGATCACATTGGACGATGAATTCGTGGTTCATGATATCAAGGTGATCGAGGGTGAAAAGGGATTATTTATCGCTATGCCCAGTAAAAAGGCAACGGATGGGGAATACAGGGATATTGCGCATCCGATCAACTCCGCGACGAGAGAGAGCATCCAGAAGATCATTCTGGAGCATTATGAGAGAGCGCTGGAGGAGCCTGAAGAGTTGTAAGGCAGGGCGGGTTACGTTTTTTGACTGGATGATTAAGGCTGAATCGGCCGGAGAAGGCGGGAACTTCTCCGGTTTTTTTTGTTGATTATTTTCATGGAGTTGTTTATACTAAATGGGATGAATGAGAGAGGAGCGAACCATGTATATTATAGTAGGTTTGGGGAATCCCACGCGGGAATATGAGAATACCAGGCATAATGTCGGGTTTGAAGTGATAGATGCCCTGGCCGGCCAGGAGGGGATCAGGGTACTGGAAAAAAAGTTCAAGGCGGTTCTGGGAAAAGGATTCGTGGCGGGGGAACCCGCAATTCTGGCCAGGCCTCAGACTTATATGAACTTGAGCGGAGAGAGTGTTCGGGAATTGACAAGCTTTTACAAAGTGGATGAGAAGAGCCAATTGATCATCGTTTCCGATGATGTGAATCTGGAGTTGGGACAGATCCGGATTCGGAAAAAGGGCAGTGCCGGGGGGCATAACGGATTAAAGAACATCATTGCCGCTCTGGGCCATGAGGAATTCATCCGCGTCCGGATGGGCGTGGGACAGAAGCCGGAACGGATGGATCTGGCAAATTTTGTCCTGGGCCATTTTACGCAGTCTGAGCGCAAAGCCATGGACGAGGCGGAGGCGGAAGCCGCGGAAGCCATTCGTGTGATCGTGAAAGAAGGGCCGGATGCGGCCATGAATCGTTTTAATAAGAAGAACGCATAAGTCTGGTTTCCGGAAAGGGTAGGGAAACAAGGATATTCGGGATGAAAGGGTCCCGTAAGGGAAAAGGGATGTGAAGACGGCGCATCCGGCACAAGGAGGATGGATATGCAGGCATTACTTGCTCCGCTTCGGGAGCTGGCGGAATTTGGGGAGATGAAAGAGGCGATACGGAAAAAGAAAACTCCGGTAGCCGTGACAGGCTGCGTGGATTCCCAGAAGCTTCATTTGATTTTCGGGTTGTCCGAGGGACTGAAAATCAAGGTGATCGTGACCTATAGCGACCTGCGTGCCAGAGAACTCTATGAGGAATATCGCTTTTATGACCATAACACCCTGCTTTATCCGGCCAAAGACTTGATTTTCTTTCAGGCGGACATCCATGGCAACCAGATCACCAAAGAACGGGTGCGGACGCTGCGTCGTCTGAATGAGGGGAAACCTCTGACCATTGTGACTACTTATGCGGCGCTGATGACGCCTCAGGTGACCTGGGACGAAAAGGACGTGATTCGCTTAGAGCGGGGCGGAGAGCTGGAAGTGCGCGGTCTGGCCGGGAAATTGGTGGACATGGGGTATGAAAAATGCTATCAGGTGGAGAATCCGGGACAATTTTCCATTCGCGGCGGTATTGTGGATATTTTTGACCTGACAGAGGAAAACCCGGTTCGAATCGAACTGTGGGGTGACGAAGTGGATTCCATCCGTTCCTTCGATATTTTAAGCCAGAGATCCATTGAAAAACTGGAGAGTTTCAGCATCTACCCTGCCACGGAGTTTGTGCTTTCCGGTGAACGGATTCAAAAGGGATTGTCCAGGATAGAACAGGAGGCCGTCCGGCAGGAGAAGGTTTTTCGGGATTCCAATCTGCCTGAAGAGGCACATCGGATTGTGACCCAGGTACGGGAGTTAAAGGAGCAGCTTTTGGAGCTGCGTTCCGCCGCCAATCTGGAGAGCTATATCCGGTATTTTTATGAGGATACCGTGACATTGCCTCAGATGCTTACGGAAATGGAAGAACGGCTGGCGTTTTTTCTGGAAGAGCCTGCCCGGATTCAGGAGCATGCGGGTGCGGTGGAACTGGAGTTTCGGGAGAGTATGGAGCAAAGGGTGCGCAAGGGCTATCTTCTGCCGGGACAGATGAACGTCCTTTACAGCGCGGAGCAGGTGGCGGCGAAGCTGCTTGGGGCCCCGGTCATATTGCTTTCCACCATGGAGGCGAAAAGCTCGCTTTTCCGGGCGGAGAAGCGTTTTGACCTGGATTCCCGCAGTATTGCGTCCTATCATAACAGTTTTGAAGCGCTTGTCCGGGACTTGAAGCTTTATAAAAGAAAGGGCTGCCGGGTGCTGTTGTTGTCCGGCTCCCGTACCCGCGCCAGACGATTGGCGGAAGATTTAAGAGACAACGAGTTGTCCGCCGTTTACTCCGAGGACCCTTACAGGGAGGTTCAGCCCGGCGAGGTGCTGACCTACTATGGCCATGTGAATAAGGGGTTTGAATATCCGTTTCTGAAATTCGTGGTCATTGCGGAATCGGACATTTTCGGAGGAGAGAAAAAAAAGAAAAAGCGCCGGAAGTTCAATGATGGCACTAAAATCAATGACTTTAACGAACTGCGGGTAGGGGACTATGTGGTACACGAGAGCCATGGCCTGGGCATTTATAAGGGCATTGAAAAGGTGGAAATGGAGGGAGTGACCAAGGATTATCTCAAGATCGAGTACCGGAATGGAGGAAATCTCTATGTCCTGGCCACCGGTTTGGATGTGATCCAGAAGTACGCTTCCGCGGATGCCGCCAAGACGCCCAAGCTCAATAAACTGGGCGGCAGGGAATGGGAGAAGACCAAGACCCGGGTGCGCGGCGCGGTGAACGAGGTGGCCAGGGATCTGGTGGAGCTGTATGCCAAACGACAGCAGTCCGAGGGCTACCAGTACGGGCCGGACACGGTCTGGCAGAGGGAATTCGAGGAGATGTTTCCTTTTGAGGAAACCGAGGATCAGATCGCGGCCATTCAGGACACCAAGGCGGATATGCAGAGCAGGAAAATCATGGATCGGCTGATCTGCGGGGACGTGGGCTATGGGAAGACGGAGATCGCCATCCGGGCGGCTTTCAAGGCGGTGCAGGAAGGAAAGCAGGTCGTGTATCTGGTGCCCACCACCATTTTGGCCCAGCAGCATTATACCACCTTTGTCCAGCGGATGAAGGATTTCCCAGTGCGGGTGGATCTGATGAGCCGCTTCCGGACGGCGGCCGAACAGAGAAAGACGATCGCGGATCTGCAGAAGGGGTTCGTGGATATCGTCATTGGTACTCACCGGGTATTGTCGGATGATATGAAGTATAAGGACTTAGGGCTGCTGATCATTGACGAGGAGCAGCGGTTCGGTGTTGCTCATAAAGAAAAAATCAAGAAGTTAAAAGAAAACGTGGATGTGTTGACCTTGACTGCCACGCCGATTCCCCGTACCTTGCACATGAGTCTGGTGGGGATCCGGGACATGAGCGTTTTGGAGGAAGCGCCTGGTGACAGGCATCCCATCCAGACCTATGTGATGGAATACAACGAGGAAATGGTCCGGGAGGCCATTGTCCGGGAGCTGGCCCGGGACGGGCAGGTTTACTATGTCTATAATCGTGTGAACAATATTGCGGATGTGACGGCTTCCATTTCCCGTCTGGTGCCGGAGGCCACTGTGGCTTTCGCCCATGGGCAGATGAAAGAAAGCGAGCTGGAGCGCATTATGTATGATTTCATTAACCGGGAAATCGATGTGCTGGTTTCCACCACAATCATTGAAACGGGACTGGATATTTCCAATGTGAACACCATGATCATCCATGATTCGGACCAAATGGGACTTTCCCAGCTCTATCAGCTCAGGGGACGAGTGGGCCGTTCCAACCGCAATGCTTACGCGTTTCTTATGTACAAGCGAGACAAAATGCTCAAGGAAGTGGCGGAAAAACGGTTAGCGGCCATTCGGGAATTCACGGATCTGGGCAGTGGCTTCAAGATTGCCATGCGGGATTTGGAGATCCGGGGGGCGGGCAATCTTTTGGGCATGAACCAGCACGGGCATATGGAAGCGGTAGGCTATGACCTATACTGTAAGATGCTGAACGAGGCGGTCAAAAATCTAAAGGGTGAGTCCGTGTCGCTGCAGGATTTTGACACGACGGTGGATTTGGACGTGGACGCTTTTATCCCATCGGAATACATTGTCAATGAGGTGCAGAAGCTGGATATTTATAAACGTATTGCCGGAATTGAAAGCGAAAAGGAGAGGGATGATATGCGGGACGAGCTTCTGGATCGCTTCGGGGCGATTCCCCGCTCCGTGGACAATCTTCTGCGTATTTCCCTGATTCGGGTCAGCGCCCATGAGATGTACCTGACTGAGGTTAAGGGAAAGAATGAGAGGATCACGCTGCAGTTTAAGGCGGACGCGGCCATTGATCCTGCGGGAATTCCCGGTCTTTTGCGCTACTTTGGGAACGATTTGAAATTTACCGCCTATGGAGTTCCCTTTTTTACCTACCGTTACCGCAAGACGGGGTTGGTGGAAAAGGATGAGGAAACGATTCTGGTGCTGACGGAAAGACTGCTGCAGGAGATGAAGAAGCAGATTGGGGTGCTGGGGTAGTTTTGATGTTCGGAGGGATTGGCAAGGGGGACGCCCTGCCGGTTCCGGGCTGGCTGTTGGCAGGCGTTTGAACGGTAAGACTGGCTGATTAAGTATTTTATGCGTATTTTATGGGGAAGGGCTTTGAATTTTCGGATGTTTGTGGTACAATGTAAAGAAGTAATGTTGTGGTTGGCACCGCTAATGAGGGGATGATGAGAGGGCATTCTTTTGTCGGGCAGGTGGCGGTGTGGATTGAAATATTGTTACGGGTGTTGGGAATTGAGGAAAAATGAGTGTGGATAATTGGAATAAGATAGGAAATGAATTGAGAGATGCCGTGACGGATTCCCTGCAAACGGGGGATTTCAGTCAGTTGGGCGATGTGCTTTCCGGTACGGTGAATTCGGCGGTGGCGGAGGCAAAGAGACAAATTAACCAGGTCAGGGAAGCTTATTCCGCTGGACAAGCCAATCAGTATCGCACGGGTGGGAATGATTCTCGTGGCGGCGCGGGTTCCCAGGGCGGCGCAGGGGGATCTGGGGGCGTAGGTTCCCGGGGCGGCGCAGGGGGATCTGGGGGCGTAGGTTCCTGGGGCGGCGCAGGGGGATCTGGCGGCGCGGGTTCCCAGGGCGGCGCGGGGGGATCTGGCGGCGTAGGTTCCCAGGGCGGCGCGGGAGCGGGAAATAACAATAAAGCGTGGCAGGGAGCGTACGCGCAGAAAACCCATACGGGAAAGAGAGGAGGCGCGTCCGTACATAGTTCTTCTGGAACGGGTGCGGTTCCGGTTCCCAAGGCTCGGATCAAGATGAATGAGGTGGGCAATGTTTCCAGCGTGCTTTACATGGCTTTCGGAGGAATCGGGGTCGGAATCACTACCATTGCCCTCTTGGCGTTGTTGTTTTTGGCGGGGGGCTTGTCGTCTGCGTCTGGGATTACGGGTGTTCTCTTGTTGGTGTTTGCCTTAATGATACACGGCGGCTGCAGGCAGAGAGACCGTTTGAGTCGTGCCAGACGTTATGTGAAGCTGTGCGGGAATAACCGGTATATCAATATTGAGGATTTGGCGCTTCATACGGGCAAGAGTGAGAGGTATGTCCTGAAGGATGTAAAGAAGATGCTGAAGCTGGGGATATTTCCGGAGGGGCATTTGGATCAGGACAAGGCTTGTCTGATGTTGGACGATGCCACTTACCGTGAATATTTGTTGATTATGAAAGAACGTAAGGCCCGGGAAATGGAAGAAAAGGTGGCCAGGATGCAGGCCAGGCAGGCCGGTCAGGGCGCCGGAGTTTCCGTGGAGGAGGCGGATGAACAGGAGCAAAAGGCTTCTTCTCCCTGGAAGGATGTGGCGCAGGATATTAAGGCCAGAACCAGGGATAAGAAAGAGGCGGAACCGATGAGTCCGGAGCTTGCCGCGATGGTTCAGGAAGGCCAGGAATATATTCGCAGGCTGCGGGATATGAATGACAATATCGAGGGAGAAGTCATTTCCGCCAAGCTGTTTCGGCTGGAAAATCTGCTGAAAGAGATTTTTGACCGGGTGAAGGAGCATCCGGAACAGATGCCCCAGATGCAGAAGTTCATGAATTATTATCTTCCCACCACATTGAAGCTGGTGGAGGCCTATGAGGATTTTGACAGTGTCAGTGCTCCGGGAGAGGATATTCTGGAAGCGAAGAGTGAGATTGAGAAGACCTTGGACACGATCAACCAGGCTTTTGCGGAATTGTTAAACAGACTTTTCCGTGATTCCGCGTTTGATGCCACTACGGATGCCCAGGTACTGCAGACCATGCTGGCCAAGGAAGGACTGACCAGGAATCGGGACTTTGAAACGGTACCCAGGTGAATGGAACCCGGAATTTTCAGATAGAATCAGGATGCAGGAGGAAAATGAAATGAGCAAGGATTTGGATGAAATGTTGCAGGAGGCCCCCATGCTGACCTTTGAGCCTTTTCCCGGCGAAGAGCCCAAGGTACCGGCCAGGACGGAATCCGCGGCAGTGGCGGAACCGGAGGTCATGAAAGTGGAACTGAGTCCCGCGGAACAGAAAATGGTGGATGATTTCGCGGCGCAGATCGACTTGCGCAATACCCAGATGATTCTGCAGTACGGCGCGGGCAGCCAGAAGAAAATCGCGGATTTCTCCGAGACGGCGTTGAATAACGTGCGTACTAAGGATATGGGCGAGGTCGGAGAGATGCTGACCCAGGTAGTGGCGCAGCTCCGGGAATTTGACCAGGATGATGACGACAATAAGGGCTTGTTTGGCTTGTTCAAAAAGAACTCCAACAAGCTGGCCAATATGAAGGCAAAGTATGACAAGGCGGAAGTGAATGTGAACAGAATCAGCGAAGCCCTGGAGCAGCATCAGATCACCCTGTTAAAGGATGTGGCGATGCTGGACAAAATGTATGAGCTGAATTTGAACTATTTCAAGGAATTGTCCATGTATATTCTGGCCGGGAAGCAGAAGCTGGAGCAGGCGAAGAAAGTGGAGCTTCCGGAACTGTTGGAAAAGGCGAAGAGAAGCGGACTTCCTGAGGATACTCAGGCTGCCAAGGATTTCGCCGAGATGTGCAATCGTTTTGAAAAGAAGCTGTATGACCTGGATCTGACCAGAACCATTTCCCTGCAGATGGCGCCTCAGATTCGCCTGATTCAGAGCAATGATACCACCATGTCTGACAAGATTCAGTCCACGCTGGTGAACACCATCCCTCTTTGGAAGAGCCAGATGGTCATTGCCATTGGCCTGAACCATTCCACGGAGGCCGCCAGGGCGCAGCGCGCGGTGTCCGACATGACCAATGAGCTGCTGAAGAAGAATGCTGAGACCTTGAAGCTTGCCACCGTGGAGACCGCCAGGGAATCGGAGCGCGGCATTGTGGATATTGAGACGCTGCAGGCCACCAACCAGACTCTGATCAGCACTCTGGACGAAGTGATGAAGATTCAGGAGGATGGCAGAGAGAAGCGTAAAAACGCGGAGATCGAGCTGCGCAGGATTGAAAATGAAATGCGTGAAAAACTGTTGTCCCTGAGTGCCCAGGCATAAGGACGAGATGATGGGACATTTTTTTACAAAGGGATATCGGAAGATCCGGGAAGCGTCATGGTCTGGCGGATCAGGTCATGGAAAAATATCAGAAGATCCCATATTCCTGTTATGAGCAAAGGGAAGTTTTGACAGAGGCGGGCAGACAGCCCGGATCCTATGCCATGGCCGGGGAATATTTTCGGTTCCTGGACAACAGGGAGGAGAAGCGGATCCCGGTGAGGGACGGCGCGGGCTGTCCCCAAGGGAAGTTTCGGGACCAAAGGCCGATCTGTCTGGAAGATGTGAGTTTTTCTTATCCCAATGCGGAAAAACAGGCCGTGGAAAATGTGACCCTTACGATCCCCAGAGCGGGGGACGAGGGAGGACTGGAAGATTTTCTGGACCGTTATCAGTTTCGGGACTTTCTGGCATCCATCGGCGGCAGAAGCTTTGACACGGTATCTGATTATACGCTTCGGGATCCGAAAGTCAGAATTTTATGAAAAACAGCGATCGGAAGAAGCGGCGGAGATGGGAGTGAAGACATTAAAAATCTTCCTCACAAGCTTACATAAATTTTCCCCCATTTACAGATACTATTTTCCATAGGTGGAAACTTATCCATGGAAAGGACTTAAGAAATGTCCAGAAAGAGAAATACAGCAGGAAAACGGAGGAAAATATATTATGAAAGCGACTGGTATTGTACGAAGAATTGATGATCTTGGCCGAATCGTGATTCCCAAGGAGATTCGCAGGACTCTCCGGATCCGGGAGAGCGATCCGTTGGAAATCTTTACCGATCGAGAGGGCGAGATTATTTTAAAGAAATACTCTCCGATCGGGGAAATGAGCACTTTCGCCAAGCAGTACGCGGAGAGCCTGGCACAGGTTTCCGGACACACGGCCATGGTGGCGGACAGGGATCAGTTTATCGCCGTATCGGGCGGTTATAAAGGGTTATTGAATAAGTCCATCAGCAAACAGTTGGAAGATAAGATCACCAACCGGGAGAGCGTGATGGCAGCCAGGGGAGACCGTGGTTTCATACCCGTATGCGAGGATGGCGGGGAGGATTACCAGCATGAAGCGATTGCCCCGATCATCTGTGAAGGTGACGTGATCGGCGCGGTAGTGCTTCTGGAGGATGATAACAAAGGCCGGATGGGGGAAGTGGAGCAGAAGCTCATCCAGTCCGCGGCGGGATTCCTGGGAAGACAGATGGAGCAATAAATTTTATTTTTAAATATGCGGGGAAATGCCTTGTTTTCAAATATCTGTGATATTTGAGGCAAGGCATTTTCGATTTCTAATAAAAATATAAAATACCATTCCTCCCTCTGGAAATCACCTCCTTTTTGTGATAAAATGTCCACAAAGAGAAGGCGTCTCTGAAAGCGTGAAGTGATTTCGAGGCTTTGCCCCTGACCGCAGTCACCGGGCAAAAATCGGCGGGCAGTGGTCCCCGAGCGGATGGTCAGCCCCTCCCGCGCGGCAAATTTGTTCCGCGGCAAAATCTTACAAGGAGAAATACATACAATATGGAGACTGAATTGAAAGAGCAAGAGCTTCCTCAGGAGAAGCAGCCGGAGCCCGATACGGAAATGATCGTCAATGGCGTACATAATTACAGTACCGAAAAGCATTATGTAAAGCCTGCGGACCGCAGAGTTTTAGCCAAGCTGGAATGGTTTCAGGACCAGAAGCTGGGGCTGATGATGCATTGGGGTCCCTATTCCCAGCTTGGCATCGTGGAGTCCTGGGCGCTCAGTGACGGCGACGCGGATTGGTCCAGGGACGGTATTGACTGGGAAATCACGGGAGAGGAATTGAAGAAAACCTATTTTGGCTTAAACAAAACATTTAATCCCGTTCGGTTTGAGCCGGAAAAATGGGCTGACCTGGCTAAGGAGGCCGGAATGCGGTACTTCCTTTTCACGACGAAGCATCATGACGGATTCTGTATGTATGACAGCCAGTATTCGGATTACAAGATTACCGCGCCTGACTGCCCTTTTCATACGCATAAATACGCGGATATTTGCGCCCATCTTTTTGAATCATTCCGTAAAAGGGGAATTGGAATTTCCGTTTATTTTTCCAAGGCGGACTGGCATGTTGACAGCTATTGGAAAGACGACACCCCCAGAGGAAAGTTCAAGTACAGAGGGCCGTCCTATCGCCCTTCGGAAAATCCAGAGGAATGGGAGCGGTTCGTGACCTTTACCCAGAACCAGATCAGAGAGCTGGCGACCAATTATGGCCGTATTGACGCCATGTGGTTTGACGCGGGATGGGTGAGACCTGAAAACGGTCAGGATATCCGTCTTGGCGAGGTGATTGAGGAAGTGCGCAAGATTCAGCCCGGAATGCTTTGCGCGGACCGCACGGTGGGAGGGCCTTATGAAAATTATGTCACACCGGAGCAGTGCGTGCCGGAAGATTATTTGCCGATCCCCTGGGAAAGCTGCATTACCCTGGGCACCTCGTTCTCTTTCCGTTATGAGGATGACTACAAGTCTCCCAGAGATGTGATCAATCTTCTGGCGGATATTGTCGTAAAGGGCGGGAATTTGGCGATTAACGTGGGTCCTCAGCCCGATGGACGGATTCCGGCCGGCGCGATTAAGTCCTTGAAGGGCATTGGCGCCTGGATGAAAGAGTACGGCGACGCCATCTATGGCACACGTGCCTGCGCGCCCTATAAGAAAGACGGAATCGGCTTTACCAAAAAGAAAGACACGGTTTATGCCATCCAGACCTTTGCCCGGGAGACGGATCCGGTATCCAGTATGGTTTGGATTCCCTATGAGGGAGAAGTAAACGAGATCATCGCCATGGGAGACGCGGAGGTTGAATCCTTTGTCAAGGAAGCGGACGGTTATCGTGTACTGCTAAAGGAGAAGGTTTATGATAAGGCCCCTATAGCGAGGGTGTTTTGCCTGAAATAGGAGAGTTGTCCGGGGCAGGGCTCCTGGAGCGGTAACTCTGTTAAGTGCGTTGATACATTTTCTGTTGGGTATTGCTTGCAAAGCATATGCGATTGGCATATAATAGTTATAGTTTTGCCGTGTGTTGTTTGGAAAATGAGGAGGTCAGGTAACAATGCGTCTTTATTTGCGGGAAAGGGCAGAGGAGCGGCATCCTGGTTTGTTTGCATCGGAAAAGCGTCTCTATAAAGGATTCCTCGTCAGGGGAGATGTCCTGAGGAACAAAAGTGTTTTGGCCTTGATCATGATTATGGCGACCATCTCCTTTTTAGGATTTGCCGTGGAGAATATTTGGCTTTCCGTGACTAAGGGCTTTATTGATAACCGTAATATGCTGTTTCCTTTTTTGATTGGTTATGGATTCGCGATTATCGGTTTGTATTGGCTCTTTGGCACCCCCATGGATATTCACTTTCTCAGGAAAAAAATCGAACTGAAGAATGTCAGGCTGCAGATCCTGGTGTATTTCTTGCTGGTCATGGTCTATGTTTCCGTCGGAGAGATTTTGCTTGGCAAATTGGTGGAGGTGACTTGTGAATTTGAGTGGTGGGATTATTCCCGGATTCCGCTTCATATCACACAGTACACATCCATTCCCACCAGCATGGGCTTTGCGGCCATGATCGTGTTGTTTATGGCGAAGTTTTTTGAACCCTTGTATGCATGGTTCATGACCTGGGATGATAAGGTGTTAAGAGTCACCGCGATCACTTTGTTCGCGTTGATGATGGGAGACTTTATCCATAGCGCATATCTGATGTATACCACGAAGTCCATGCAGAGGCGTTGGAAAATCGATGTAGCGGATCATTTGCTTTATTGGCTTCTGCATCAGCATTGAGAAAAGGAGAAAAAGAATGAGCGGGGAGTGTTTTCCGGACCAGACACCGATTGACGATTGGTTTTATGATCTTCGCGTGCCGTCTCTTGAGGAAATGGGAAAACCGTATGTTTTAACGGATTATTCGATTTTGGATGATGGAAAGGTACATACAGCCGAGATTCAGGGGTTGATCGACAAGGCCCATGAAAAGGGCGGGGGAGTCATCGTGGTTCCCAGAGGGACCTATCTGACGGGTTCGCTGTTCTTTCGGCAAGGGGTTCATCTTTATGTCGCCGAGGGCGGAGTGCTCAAGGGAAGCAGTGAAATTCAGGATTATGAAATCAGAATGACCCGTATTGAGGGAGAGTCCTGTTTGTATTTCATGGCGTTGATCAATGCGGATGGAGTGAATGGATTTACCATATGCGGTCCCGGAACCATAGACGGCAACGGCTTAAAGTCCTGGAAAGCGTTCTGGCTCCGGCGAACATGGAATCCCAAGTGCACCAACAAGGATGAGCAGCGTCCAAGACTTATCTATATCTCCAACAGCAGCAATGTATTGATCGCGAATGTTCATCTTATGAACGCGCATTTCTGGACGAATCATATTTATAAATGTGACCATGTGAAGTTTCTTGGTTGCGATATCTATTCGCCGGCAGCCCCGGTGAAGGCGCCCAGCACGGATGCCATTGATATCGATGTATGTACGGATGTGCTTGTCAAGAATTGCCGAATGGAAGTGAATGATGATTCCGTGGTGCTGAAAGGGGGAAAAGGCCCCTGGGCGGACAGCGCCGAGGAAAACGGAGCCAACGAAAGAATTCTCGTGGAAGACTGTGTCTATGGTTTCTGTCACGGTTGTCTGACCTGCGGTTCGGAATCCGTGCATAACCGCAACATTCTCGTGAGAAGAATCCGGGTCTTGTCCGGCAGTAATCTGTTATGGCTGAAAATGAGGCCTGACACGCCCCAGCATTATGAATACATTACCATTGAAAACGTGGAAGGACGGATTCGGAATTTCCTGAATATTAATCCCTGGAAACAGTTTTTTGACCTGAAAGGGAGAGAGGACATTCCTTTATCCTACGCAGACCACATCCAGATCAAGAATTGCAGCTGCGTATGCGAAACTTATTTCAATGTCAAAAAGGAAGAAACCCAGTATCGCCTTTCTGACTTTACCTTTGAGAACCTGCGGATACAGGCAAAGCAGGACGGATTCGACCCGGATGCGATAGAGAATGTCTCCGTACGGGACGTGGTTGTGGAGAAAGTCATGAAACAAGCATAAGAACAAATAAAAGAGGACTGCGGGCGTCACCCATGCAGTCCTCTTGCCTGTCTGTCCATGTCTTCTACCACAATGTCATAGATTTCTCCCAGGGAAACGCAATATTCCAGAACTTTCCAGGGCTCATTCGTGTGAAAATGGATCTTGATCAATTCTTCATCCCCCACCGCCAACAGGCAGTCACCCTGGAAATGCTTTGTAATGTAATCATTGATCTCATCCTCATCCAGATTCTCGCCCTCGATCAGCAACTGGGTATCGTATCGAAATTCCAGCATAGGTTATAACGCTCCTTTCATCCGCTCTTTGCAACATTGTAGCAGCTTCCCCGGGAAAGCAATGATATCAACGGGAAAAGAAGCTGTTTGCCGCCCAGATGATCAGCGCGATCTGACAAAGCAGTATGGCGGGCATCCCCCAGACGAAGTACCAATGCTTCGTCTTGTGATGAAAGAAGCGCATACCCAGAATGGACCCGATGCTTCCCCCGATCAGCGCGGTAAAAAAAAGAGTGGCCTCCGAGATGCGCCAGGCACCCCGGATGGCCCTTTTTTTATCCACGCCCATCAGCGCGAAGCCGGTCAGGTTCACGATCCCAAGATAGGAAAGCGCGATGACGGACAAAATCTGCATGGATGTTTCCCCCTTTGGAAAGACGGCTACTGCTTCTTGGACGCGACTTCCTGCATCTTCATGGCACGAACCTTGCAGGATAGACCGAAGAGGTTGATAAAGCCTTCGGCGTCATGATGGTCGTACAGGTCACCGGTTGTGAAGGAAGCAATCTTCTCATTGTAGAGAGAGTAAGGAGAGGTGGTCCCGGCCTTGATGATATTGCCCTTGTAAAGCTTGAACTTTACTTCGCCGGTCACGTATTCCTGGGTCTTTTCGATAAACGCCTGCTCAGCCTCGCGCAGAGGGGTAAACCACTTGCCCTCATAAACCAGGCTGGCGAAGCGGCCGCCCATCTCTTTCTTCATGGCATAGGTGTCGCGGTCCAGAATCAGCTCTTCCAACTGCTGATGAGCCTCCATCAGAATGGTTCCCCCGGGAGTCTCATAGACACCGCGGCTCTTCATGCCTACCACACGGTTCTCCACGATGTCGATGATGCCGATGCCATGCCTGCCGCCCAGCTCGTTGAGCTTGCGGATGATGTCGGCAACTTTCATCTTCTCGCCATTGATCGAGGTGGGGACGCCCTTTTCAAAGGTCATTGTCACATATTCACCCTCCTCGGGAGCTTTTTCCGGGGTGGTGCTGAGTACCAGCAGATGCTCAAAATTCGGCTCGTTGGCGGGATCCTCCAGTTCCAGGCCCTCGTGGCTGATATGCCAGATGTTACGGTCACGGCTGTAGGAGGAGTCTGCCGAGAAAGGCAGGTTGATGCCGTGGGCCTTGCAGTATTCAATTTCGGATTCACGGGAATCCATGGTCCACTTGTCATTTCTCCAGGCGGCAATAATCTTGATGTCCGGAGCCAGAGCCTTGATACCCAGTTCGAAACGGATCTGGTCGTTGCCCTTGCCGGTAGCACCATGACAGATGGCCACGGCACCCTCCTTGCGGGCGATTTCCACCAGCTTCTTGGCGATCAGGGGTCTTGCCATCGAGGTACCCAACAGGTACTTGTTTTCATAAACGGCGTTGGCCTGAACGCAGGGAACGATGTAATCTTCACAGAATTCATCAACTACGTCTAAGATGTACAGCTTCTCGGCGCCGCAGAACCTGGCGCGCTCTTCCAGACCGTTCAGCTCTTCGGCTTGTCCGCAGTCAACGCAGACGCAGATCACTTCATAATCGAAGTTTTCCTTTAACCAGGGAATGATAGCGGTGGTGTCCAAGCCGCCGGAATATGCCAGAACAACTTTCTCTTTCATATGTATGCCTCCATTTTTTAATCTTAAAACAATATACAACAAAAGTTTGGGGAATGCAACGAAAATCAGTATTTTTATTAAGATTTGTTTAAATGCCTTGAGAGAATTTTTGTGTTATGTTAAAGTAGTAATACAGTTAGTTTGCGGGAGTTGGATTGCCCGGTGAAATGAGAGGAGGTTACTTATGAAAAACAAGATGTTTTTGCTGTTGTTTCCCTTGTACATGGTTGTCCTGGGATTTATTCTGTATATTAATGGTGTGTTTACGGGGAACGTGACGTCTTTGAGCAATCTGTTGATCAATGTGGGATTTTTGATCGTGATTGGCATTTTATTCATTATTTCGGCAATTTGTTTCGTACGGCTGAATCTGTGCAGCGAAGCGCTCCTTACGGCGGCGGATCAGGTTTGGGAGGAGCATAAGAAACAGGACGGAAATCTTTGGGAGATTTATTGGAACAAAAAGGATGTTTTCCATAATGAAGCGCTGGATGACGCGTTTTTCCGGTATCAGAAGAGGATGGCGGGCTATCGGACGAAAAAGGGCTTGTCAAACACCTGCGATCTGGAAGAATATATTAATGAGGATTTACTGGACAGAGTGGCGGCGACGCACTATAATTCCGCCGTTTCCGGTACGCTGACCGGTCTGGGGATCCTGGGCACTTTCCTGGGACTTTCCATGGGCTTGGGTTCCTTTCAAGGCAATGATATTTATACGATTTCGGATAATGTGGGCCCCTTGCTGGAGGGTATGAAAGTGGCGTTCCACACGTCCGTGTATGGTATTTTTTTCTCCCTGGTGTTTAATTTCATTTATCGGAGTATCATGGCGGATGCTTATGAGAAGCTGGCAGAATTTATGGCGGTTTATAAAGAGTATGTGGCGCCGTCTCCCATGGAGAACGCTGATGAGAATTCGCGGGCGATGCTGATTTATCAGGCCAATATGGCCAATTCCATGAAAGCCATTCAGGACCTCCTGAAAGGCGGCGCGGCGGAACAGACCAAGGGAGTGGAACGGATCGTGAATCAGTTCGTTTCCCAGATGGAACAGACAATGGGAGCGGATTTTGAGAAGCTGGGAAGAGTGCTCAATTACACTTGTAAGACGCAGGAACAGAGCGCGCGCAATTATCAGAGCATGGAGAGTGCCGCCAGGCAGCTTCAGGAAGCCAACCAGAACCTGTTAAAGAACATGGAGCAGTTTTTGGACAGACAGATGGAATTGGCGAAGAAGCTGGAGGAGCAGGAGAAGATGCTGGAGGCAACCAGCGATTTCCTGAACGAGGAGGTCTCTAATCAGTTATACACGTTTAATCAGATGAGGGAAGCCTATGAAAAATAATCGAAAGAAGAGAGCGGCCTTTGAGGAGCCCAGTTATTGGCAGTCGTTTTCCGACATGATGGCGGCGCTTTTGTTGATTTTCATTTTGATCATAGCAATCACACTGGCGATTTACCGGCAGAAGACGACGGATTTGGAGCGCACGCAGTTGGAACTGAATTCCGCAAGACAAGAGCTGGAACTGGCCAAGGAGGATTTGGACCGTTCCAAGGAGGAAATCGAGGCTTCAAATAAAGAGTTGGCCGATTCCCTGGCGGAGCTTCAGGAAATGTATGATCAGGCGGCTTTGACACAGGAGGAACTGAACGCCGCTTATCAGCAAATTCAGGAAGCACAGAATAATCTGCAGAATTCCAGACTGGAGCTGGAAGCCGCCCAGCAGGAGCTGGCGGATACGAAGAGCGAGCTGCAGGATATCGTTGGAATCCGTACCGATATTATTGGGGAGCTTCAGAACCGATTTACCAATTCCAGCATGACGGTGGATCCGCAGACGGGTTCCATCACTTTTTCCTCGGACGTATTGTTCCGTTACAATAGTTCGGATCTGACGCCGGACAGCCGGAACACGCTTCGGGAGATTATCCCGCTTTACCTGGATGTGCTGCTGCAGGACAATTATCTTCCTTATATTGCGGAGATTATTATCGAAGGACATACGGATACCGATGGAGGTTATGAAAGCAATATGACGCTTTCTTTCAACCGTGCGAATTCTGTGGCAAAATTCTGCATGAATCCAAACAATGGCCTGTCCGAGGAGAAAATCGCGTTGCTGCAGAAGCTTTTGACGGTGAATGGGAAATCCTATAGCAATCCCGTTTATGAGCAGGATGGACATACCGTGGATATGGCGGCTTCCAGGCGCGTGGAGATTAAGTTCCGTCTGAAAGAGGACGAGATGATCGAGCGGATCGGAGAGGTTTTAAATCAAAATTAATCAGGGCATAGTCGCTTTGTGCGCTGAATGGAGGTTACCATTCGTCAAAGTCCTGTAGGCGGCTTCGGAAACCGGCTCCGGAGCCGTCTTTTTATGCGCTTTTCTATGCGCTTTTCAAAATTGGGCTTGTTTTTTAGAGGGAAGTGCGGTATAGTGGTTCAGTGTGACGAAGAAGCGCCTTTTTGTGCGGACCGCGGAAAGATTTGCCTGTGAGTCCGGGCGACTTCGGGATTCTGAAAGGAGACGGATGGAATGATTAAAGCCGGAATTATTGGAGCGACCGGATATGCGGGCGGCGAATTGGTGCGTTTGCTCCTAAACCATAAGGACGTGGAAATTGTCTGGTTTGGCTCCAAAAGCTACATAGATCAGAAATATAGTCAGGTGTACCAGAATATGTTCCGCCTGGTGGAAGATGTGTGCAGGGATGATCAGCTGGAACAGCTTGCCGGGGAGGCGGACGTGATTTTCACGGCTACCCCCCAGGGCTTTTTGGCAGGGCTTTTGACGGAAAGCATTCTCTCTCGGGCAAAAATAATAGACCTGTCCGCGGATTACCGGATTAAGGACGTGGCCGTTTACGAAAAATGGTATGGGATTCAGCATCGGTCTCCTCAATTTATCAAAGAGGCCGTATATGGCCTGTGTGAAATCAATCGCGGCAAGGTGAACCCGAACACGCGTCTGGTGGCCAATCCCGGTTGCTATACCACCTGCTCTATTTTGACGGCTTATCCGTTGGTAAAGGAAGGCTTGATCGACGTCAACACCCTGATCATTGATGCCAAGTCCGGGACTTCCGGAGCCGGGAGAGGCGCCAAGGTGCAGAATCTTTTCTGCGAAGTCAACGAAAATATGAAGGCATACGGAGTGGCAAGCCACCGCCATACACCGGAGATTGAGGAACAGCTGGGCTATGCGGGGAATTGTCAGGTGACGCTGAGCTTTACGCCCCATTTGGTACCGATGAATCGGGGAATTCTGGTGACGGAATACGCAGCTCTGAAGAAAAAGCCGGACGGCACCCTTCCGACCTATGAGGAAATCAAGGCCGTTTATGATCATTACTATGGAGCGGAGAAATTTGTCCGTGTGTTGGATAAAGGAGTCTGCCCGGAAACGAAATGGGTGGAAGGCAGCAATTACGTGGACGTGAATTTTGTCATTGACGGACGCACGGGACGTATCATCATGATGGGGGCGCTGGACAACCTGGTTAAGGGTGCCGCAGGCCAGGCGGTACAGAACATGAATCTGCTTTTTGGCCTGGAAGAGGACGAGGGACTTCGATTGGTACCCTGCTTCCCTTAAAAATGAAGAATAACTGACAAATATTGCATAAAAAATGAATAATATTCACTAGCTGGATTATTATAAGAAAATTATAAAATAATTGTAGACATTTATGCAAAAAGGTGTATAATGTAGCTTATCGCGAAAAAAAATTGTGGTGAAGCCGCGAAATGAGCAGAAGCAGATAAAAGGGATCAGAAGAAAATAAAAGGGAAAATGGTCAGCAGGAATAAGGAATAAGAAATAAGAAGAACAAGGAATAAGGAAAAAGGAAAGCGGGCATGGTTTCATGGAAAAGAAATATACGATTCGCACGATGACAATTCAAGATTATCCAGGTCTTTACGCGCTTTGGCTTACCATTCGCGGGTTTGGAATCCGAAGCATTGATGACTCGGAAGAGGGAATCGCCCGTTTCCTGCAGCGGAACCCTACCACCAGTGTGGTGGCGGTTTCCGGGGAGGGAGAGATCGTAGGGGGGATTCTTTGCGGACATGACGGCCGCAGAGGCTGCCTGTATCATGTCTGTGTCAGAGAGGACTATCGGCTTCTGGGAATTGGCAAGTCCATGGTGGTCCACTGCATGAAAGCGCTGCGGGAAGAGCAGATCAACAAGGTCAGCCTGATTGCCTTTACCGTCAACGATATAGGCAATGCTTTCTGGAAACGCATCGGATGGACAAAGCGGGAGGATCTGAATTATTACGATTTTACCCTGAACGAGGCCAATATTACGGCGTTTAACCGATAAAGGAGGAACTATCCATGCTTATGGAAGACAACGGCGTGACTGCCGCAAAAGGCTTTGAGGCGGCAGCGTGTGCCGCTGGCATTAAATATCAGAACAGAAACGATATGGCGCTTGTTTACAGTACCGCTCCCTGCAAGGCGGCAGGCACGTTTACCAGCAACGTGGTCAAGGCCGCGCCGGTCCTTTGGGATAAGAACATCGTGAAGACGGCATCGTATGCGCAGGCAATCGTGGTTAATTCGGGAATTGCCAATGCCTGCACGGGCAGGCAGGGACTGGATTGCTGCAAGGCCGAAGCCGAAGCGGCCGCGGAGGCCCTGAATATTCCGGCATCCGCGGTTCTGGTGGCTTCCACGGGAGTCATCGGGATGCAGATTCCGGTGGACAAGGCGACGGCCGGAATCCATACGCTGGCTTCCCTGAAAAGCGCCGGGCCCGAGGCTGGACTGGCGGCGGCCAAAGCCATCATGACCACGGATACCGTTCCCAAGCAGGCGGCAGTTCAGGTGGAAATCGGGGGCAGGACCGTTACCATCGGAGGAATGTGCAAGGGTTCCGGCATGATTCATCCCAATATGTGTACGATGTTGGCCTTTGTGACCACGGATGTGAATATTTCCGGGGAATTGCTGCAAAAGGCCGTAAGCGCCAGTGTGGAAGATACGTTTAATATGATTTCCGTGGACGGGGATACGTCCACCAACGATACCTTGCTGGTGTTGGCAAACGGATTGGCCGGTAACGTGGAAATCGTGGAGGAGAACGAAGATTACCACGTTTTTTGCGAGGCTTTGCTGCAGATCCATACTTACCTGGCCAGGAAAATGGCAGGGGACGGAGAAGGAGCCACGGCCCTTTTTGAAACTCAGGTCATCCATGCCGCCTCTGTAAAAGAGGCTAAGATTTTGGCCAAATCGGTTATTTGCTCATCTCTTACCAAGGCGGCGATTTTCGGTCATGACGCCAACTGGGGCAGAATTCTTTGCGCCCTTGGCTATTCCGGCGCGCAGTTTGATCCGGAAAACGTGGATTTGTATTTCCAAAGCGCCAGCGGCCGGATTCACATTTTTGGCCAGGGCGTCGCCTGTGCATACAGCGAGGAGGAAGCCACCAGGATTTTGTCCGACCCGGAAGTTACCGTGGTGGTGGATATGCACATGGGAGAAGCACAGGCGACTGCCTGGGGCTGCGACCTGAGCTATGATTATGTGAAGATCAACGCGGATTATCGCAGTTAAAGCGCAGGTGCTTTGGAATGGAGAGAAAGATGGAAAAAGATATGGAAGCGGTATTGCGGAAAGCCGAGATTCTGGTGGAGGCTCTGCCTTACATACAGAAATTTAACCGTAAGATCATCGTTGTAAAATACGGCGGCAGTGCCATGAGCGACGCGGAGCTGCAGAAGAACGTCATTAAGGATGTGACGCTGCTAAAGCTGGTTGGCTTTAAGCCGATCATCGTGCATGGCGGCGGCAAGGAAATCAGCAGATGGGTCGGCAAGGTCGGCAAGGAAGCGAAGTTTGTCGGAGGACTGCGGGTGACTGATGAGGAGACCATGGAAATTGCGGAAATGGTGCTTGGCAAGGTGAGCAAGGACCTGGTAACCATGGTGCAGGAGCTGGGAGTCAAGGCCGTGGGAATCAGCGGCAAGGACGGCGGTCTGCTGCAGGTAAAGAAGAAATATTCCCAGGGTCAGGATATTGGTTTCGTGGGGGAAATCACCCAGGTGAATCCCAAGGTGCTGTACGATTTGTTGGAAAAGGATTTTCTTCCCATCGTGGCTCCCATCGGGCTGGACGATCAGTTCCGGACTTATAATATCAACGCGGATGATGCCGCCTGCGCCATTGCCAAGGCGGTTCATGCGGAAAAGCTGGCTTTTTTGACGGATGTGGAAGGCTTGTATCGCGATTTTAACGATAAATCCACATTTGTTTCCAAGCTTACCGCCTCCCAGGCGGAGAATCTGATCGGGGACGGACTGATCGGAGGCGGGATGCTGCCGAAGCTGAACAACTGCACGGATGCCGTGCGCAACGGGGTGAACCGGGTGCATATTCTGGACGGCAGAATTCCCCATTGTCTGCTTCTGGAAATTTTCACCAACAAAGGAATTGGGACGGCCATACTGGCGGATGAGGACGGCCAGGAGATTACAACCGGTCAGGAAAAGGGGTAAAGCGCGTATGAGCATGAGAGAGTACATTGACGAGGCGGAACGGGATCTGCTCCATACTTACAATCGCTATCAGATTGTTCTTGACAGGGGCGAAGGGGTCTGCTTATACGATCTGGATGGAAAGAGATATCTGGATTTTTGTGCCGGAATCGCCGTTTTTGCATTGGGTTACCATAACGAGGAATACAACGAGGCATTAAAGGGACAAATTGACAAGCTGATTCATACCTCGAACTACTATTATAATGTTCCGGCGGTGGAAGCCGCGAGAAAGGTAAAAAAGGTATCCGGCATGGACCGTGTCTTTTTCACCAATTCCGGTACGGAGGCCATTGAGGGAGCCATCAAGGCGGCCAGAAAATACGCCTATCTGAAAGACGGGACTACCGATCATGAGATCATCGCCATGAATCATTCGTTCCATGGAAGAACCATGGGGGCTTTGGCGGTGACGGGCAACGCCCATTATCGGGAGGCCTTTGAACCCTTGATCGGCAATATCCGATTTGCGGATCTGAATGATTTTGACAGCGTCTTGTCCCAGGTGACGGATAAAACTTGTGCCATTCTCCTGGAGACCGTGCAGGGTGAGGGAGGTATTTTCCCGGCTTCCGAGGACTTCTTGAAAAAGCTCCGCGCTTTGTGTGATGAACGGGATATTCTTCTAATTCTGGACGAGATTCAGTGCGGCATGGGACGGACGGGGGAAATGTTTGCCTGGCAGCGCTATGGCGTGCGGCCGGACATTATGACCACCGCCAAGGCTTTGGGCTGCGGTGTGCCCGTGGGCGCGTTTCTGATGACGGAAAGGGTTGCCGCCCATTCCCTGGTCGCCGGAGACCATGGTACGACTTATGGCGGAAATCCCCTGGCCTGCGCCGCCGTGGAGAAAGTGCTTGATTTATTTGAAAAGTACCATATAATAGAGAATGTAAGGGAGGTTGCCCCTTATCTGGAGCAGAAGCTGGAGGAACTTGCGGCGCGGTATGGTTTTATTGAGACGCGCCGGGGCGTGGGTTTGCTGCAGGGTCTGGTATTTACCTGTCCCGTGGCTCCCGTGATAAATAAGGCGGTGGAAAACGGTCTGCTTCTGATCAACGCGGGAACAAATATCATCCGTTTTGTGCCGCCTTTGATCATCACTAAGCGTGACGTGGATGAGATGATCTCCATTTTGACGCGGTGTTTGGGGGATGTGGCGGCAGGAGAGTGAGAGGTACTATGCGCATAGGGCAGAGAATTATGGCCGTGCTTGTGTTGGTCTGTATGACCGGCGCCTGTTTGCTGGGCGGTAGACTGGAGATGACCGGAGCCAGCGAAGAGCTTACCGGTCTGTCTTTGTTTGACCGGAAAGAGACCATTTATTTCTGGTATTCGGAAGAAGATATGGCGGATTTCATCAATAGCGCCGCCGTGGCTTTCGGAAACGAACATTCTGTGCGGGTGCTGCCCCGGCTGGTTTCCGAGAGCGAGTACCTGGAGGCGATCAATGAGGCCACGCTGCATTCCGATCATGTGCCGGATGTCTATCTGATCAGTCATGATTCTCTGGAAAAGGCTTATTTGGCCGGACTGGCTGCGGAGGTCACCCAGACGGAGGTCTGCAGCGAGGCGTATTTTCCCCAGGCGGCCTTGTCGGCGGTAACGTACCATGGGAAATTGGTGGCCTATCCTTTTTATTATGATACGACGGCCTTGGTCTATAATAAGACTTACCTGAACGAGTGGCTGCGGCAGCAGGCGGAAACCGTCAGGCAGGACGAAGAAGGGGATGGAAACGGGCAGGAGGATATCGCGGATACAGGAACGGATTTAGGCACGGACATGGAGGGCGGCGGTCAGGAAGTCCAGGATCCCGAGGCGGCGGCCAGGGAGGAAGCGCGTATCGCGGCCTTGTTGGAAACGGGAATCCCGCAGACGGTGGATGACATCCTTTATATTGGTGATACTTTTGACTTGCCGGATGGCGTGGAAGGGATCATGAAATGGGACGTGTCCAACATTTTTTATAACCACTGGATCGTAGGCCGCTATCTGAACGTGGGCGGCGAGTGCGGGGATGATGCTTCGAATGTAAATATTTATAATCCTGAGACGCTGGCCTGTCTGGAAATTTACAAGGCGCTGAATCAGTTCTTTTCCATGGAATCGGATACGATCAGCTATGATTCCGTGCTGCAGGATCTTTTGGATGGGAAAATCGTATTTACCATTGCCACGGTTGACGTTGTGAAGCTTTTGGATCAGGCGGGAGAAGAGGGTTCTCTGGCTTATGAGTTCGGTGTTGCCACAATGCCGCGGATGAGTGATACCTTGGACAGCAGGTCCATGTCTGTGACCGGCGCCGTGGCGGTGAATGGTTATTCGGAGCACAAAGAGCTTGCTAATGAGTTTGCGGCGTTTTTGACGGGGGAATACAGCCAGGGCCTGTATGCCTGGACCGGCAGGGCGGCGGCGAATCTGGCGGCCAATCAGGATCATGAGGTGCTGAAAACTTTTCAGCGGGAATACGCGAAAAGCATTCCGCTGCCAAAGATGATCGAGACCAGTAATTATTGGATACAACTGGAGGTGCTTTTTTCGAAAGTATGGAACGGTGGGGATGTGGACGAGCTGCTTTTAGAGCTTTCGAACCAAATTGATTCACAGCTGGGCGGATAATTTTCCAATCATATGGAGATGCTAAGCTTTACAGGCGGGCCTTGAGCGCTCTGCCGGAAAGGTTGGAAGCTTCATATGATTGGTTTTTTTATTGCATTGATTTCAGGCGCGCTGATGAGCATTCAGGGCGTGTTTAACACGGAAGTTACCAAGTCGTCCTCCATTTGGACGGCCAATGTCTTTGTCCAGGGCACGGCATTGCTGGTTTGTCTGGGCGCATGGCTTTTGACGGACAGAAGCTCCCTGGGAGCGGTATTCCGCGTGGAACCTAAATATTTGCTGCTGGGCGGAGCCATTGGCGCGTTTATCACTTATACGGTCATCAAAAGCATGGATGCCCTGGGTCCGGCCAGGGCCGTGATGCTGATCGTGGTGGCGCAGTTGATCGTGGCCTATCTGATTGAGCTGCTGGGTCTCTTTGGTGTGGAAAAACAGCCTTGGGAATGGCGCAAGGCCATCGGTATGGCGGTGGCGATCGTGGGAATTGTGATTTTTAAGTGGAAATAAGGAGGAGGCTATTGTGAACGGGCCAGAGAGGTCATCCGGCGTGGGTGGCAGGCTCCTGACGCGGCCCATATCAATGTGCATGAAACGGGAGCGATTGAAACCGGGTGCGTCATAAGAAAGTTTTATCCCCATCAAATGCTTTTTTTGTCAATATGCTAAAGGTATATTTTAAAAAATCAACCTAAAGTTGTGAAAGTTTGTAATTGCTCAACAAATATACACTTGTAAATTGATTTTTACATTACTATAATGACATTATACAGAGGAATTGGCGCCAATGATTCTGATACCTTACAAGAATTTTACTAATTGAAAGGGGTACATCAAAATGTTGGATCAAAAAGCTTTTGGAGAAAAACTTCGCAATCATCGAAAAAGTCTGGCCTTGTCCCAGGAAGAGGTGGCGGATCAGGTGGGCGTGTCCCCCCAGGCGATTTCTAAATGGGAGACGGGAGTTTCACATAGTTAAGGATACCACACCAACAATCCACGCTTGCAGTTCAAAATATGAGTTCAAAAAAGACACCATTCAGAACCGATAATAATTCAAACTGTTTGCGGAGGGAACACCATGAATAAAATCATATCTTGTGAGTTCAATATCGACAGTGGCTGTGTGGAGATTTGCTTTTCCGATGGGTCAATGCTCGCCATCGACTGTGCTGCTGTGGAGAACGGCATCGAAACGACCATGAATGGACGCTCAGAGTTGGATTGGCTCGTCTACAACGCCCCGCTGGATTACGCTAAACTTGTTCTCAGCGGAGAGTTGGATGGATACCTGAAACGGGTATCCGGGCCATACAGTGGCATCGGCTGGGAGTTCTGAAAATGTAGAAGTGCCACCTTGGTCAGACAGAATTGTTTGGCTGAGGTGGGCTTTTTCTGTTTATTTGAGCGTATGCGCTTCTCCGAGAAGCCGGGCGGTAAAATTCGTTCACTGTCACCTGTGAAGAATATATCGAATCGTTACCCCATGTTTTGGCGGCGCTGTGCAGGGAGTCGCAAAACGCGACTCCCTGTTGTCATCCCTGTAAATTGAAATAGCCATACTTGTTATTTCCGTTTCCGTTTGCCTTTTCCATGTGTGAGCTGCGGACTGGCTTTTCCGCGCTGGCTGCCTTGTCTATCTTGCAGTTTCTTGGATTTCTTCAAAATGCCGATCAGTGTGACGAATTCCTCTTTCGTAAGCGTGTCGTAGTCTATCCCCAAAGTGGTCAGATACCCTCTGATACGTTTCTCCTGCGGACTGCCCTCAAAGTCCATTGCTTCTTTCAGACTGCGGGCCACCTCTGCGGCGACCGAATCTTCATCGGCGGTGGTAGTATCTTTTTTATGCGCTTCCCGGATGTCGTTCAGAATGGTAATGAGATCGCCGGAAATGACCGGGGCGAAGTAGCCTTCCGGCTGCACCTGTGCCAGCTCCAACGTCCGCATATAGAGGTCGCTATCCGCTGCGCCCTGCTGTCCCATTGCCTGTAACCGTACCATATTCAGCATCACATTCATATCGTTGATCCGCATATCGGCAATGCGATCTATGTAAATCTCTGCATCCACAAGGAACCGGCGGAAGTTCTCATGCGTTACCATCTCGCAGAGCAGCCGGTTGTTCAGCTTTCCGCTTTTCAATACGTCGATCATGTCATCACTCAAATGCAGCTCATGCAGGGCTGTGTTTGGGTGATTTTTTGTTTCCGTC
>CANQNT010000011.1 GCA_947625255.1 uncultured Acetatifactor sp.
AAAGAAAAATTGCTGGGAGTTTGGCAATTTTGCATTTTTCAGTGGTGTAGGGAGCAAAGGGAAACGAGGACGGGGAAAGCGTCGGTTTCATAGAGCAAGCCGCGCCTCACTTCCACATCGGAGGCGAGGCGTTTTCTCTCTGTTATACCAGTCAATCGACATCAGGAGTTTCGCTTCGCCGCTCGGCAACTTTAATGTCTTGCTTTCTCGGCGGCGGTGGGATTGAGCCAGTCAAGGATGTCAATAATCCTATTCCGATCTGCATCCGCGCCGCCCCACCATGAGTATTCTGATTTTTCCATTCGCTCAAAAACCGCAGACTGGAACACTTTTTGCGGACGATAGCTGGTTATGTACTTTCGGTGCATAACGATTTCTATCAGTCCACGTCTGCGCCGCGGGTTCCCAATGACGACAACATCCTCATATCCATCGTCCCACTGGATAGGTGCAAGGTAAATTTTAGCGCCCGGCACACACTTTATACCGCAAAGGCGCAGCAGGTATTGCTCATCGGTTTCACTTATACTCTCAGCACCAGGAAACTCTTCCCGGATGCGGTTACTCTAAAACGGGTAAATAGTCCATTACATCCACCAGATTTAGCCGGTCGTCCGCGCAGATCAGATCCCGCAGGATATGCAGATGTCCGGCGCCGTAGACGATAAAAATGCGCGTATACTGTTCCGCCATGCGCTGAATATTGGAGAAAATCTTCAAATTTCGCTCGTACCACTGGGCGATCGATTTGGCACCGGAATAATCCTCACTGCTGCCCATCGCATTGACCCGTAGATATATCAAATGATTGAGCCTTGCATACGTGGTACTGTTAAGATATCGGAAATTGTCGATAATGGTGTCAAGTTTTTGCTGTGCGGTGTAGTCGGAATACTTTTTTATAGACTTCTGCACATCAGCAGAAGGATGCTCAAAAGGTTCTCCATCAATTTCACTGTCATCATCAATGGCATGTACCTTGGGCAGCCCCTGCATTTTTGCCAGGCGAAAGCCGATTTGAATGGTTTCATTGTTGTACTTTATGGGGTGAACATCGTTATACATCCGAATATTTCCCAAGGTTTCAGTCCTCATTTTATCGGCATTTTGCAGGTCACGCAGGTCGAATTTCTGATATGCGGCATTTATGATGTCCTGCTGATGTGCTGCAGCCTCTACGGCCACTGCGTCGGGTGTAAAACGTAAGAGCGCCTGCGCGAGAGTATCCAACTCCGTTTGCGCTACGGAAGAGTAGAAATCCCAATCACTTTGCATAAAATGAAAGCTACCGAGCAGCAAAACGTCTGTCATAAGAAAGTCCCCCTCTCCTTGATGTTTGCCTCGATGATAACACGAAAAAGCAGACTTTTCAAGCGATATATCGCCTTTGGCGAGAGGTGTTGCCGAAATGGAAACACCTTCGGGCAGACAGCAGATGACGCTCATCAACGAGAGCGGTCTGTATTCCCTCATCCTCTCCAGCAAGCTCCCTACGGCGAAGCGGTTCAAGCGTTGGATTACGCACGATGTCATTCCCGCTATCCGGCAGCATGGAGCCTATTTCACCGATGCCGCCCTGCTGCGGCTCCTTTCCGACCCGACACAGGCTCATATGCTGGTCGTGGAGTATATATGCAGGAGGCTCTGGAGAATGAGCGGCTTACGGCAGAGCTTCAGGCGGCGTTTCTCAAAGCGATGTACTACGATACTTTCGTGAATCCTATGGAATGTACCAACATCCGTGCCACGGTAAAGGAGCTGGGTATCCCGGAAAAGCGGTTCACCAGGTATCTGCTGCGCCACCGCTATCTGTACCGCGCTCCGTCTGGGATTTCCACAAACCGGGCAGCGCGGAATGCGGCCAGTACACCCTGTTTACCGCCATCGGTTTCATTTATATTTTAAAATTCCTTGCTGATAGCGCTCTGCATCTGAAACGGAAGCACCGCATAAAACTTGGAAATCTGTCCGTAAGTAAGCGTGTTCACCAGCACCCAAGGGGTACTTCCGGGAGGGCAGTCACTGGAATTGAGCGGCATGATCAATGAAACGGATGATTATATCATCATGCTTCTGGCATCTGTGGGATGGATTGTGATTACAAGCGGCTTTGGGATGCTGATTTTTCGGAAAAAAGATTTGAAATAGAAGGGGTATGTCATGGAGTTTTGGTTATGGGTTACCATCGGTATGATGGCTTTGGTCATCTTGATGCCATATTATCCGTTTGATTGGTGATTTGTACATGGATGAAGTGACTACGGACGATCTTCGGCTGCTGTTGGTTCCGCTTGCGAAACAATCAGCTTCTCTGGATAGCAAAATCAATATGCTGATGAAATGTATTTTTTATTGGGCAGAGGAAAGTCATGTGATTGAACATAATCCGGCAGTCACATTATCTGCTAAAGGCGGGGTATCGTTTGGCCGATTGTTTGAGGATAGCGAGAGATAAGTCGCAATCTGACTATGTAATAGCAGACAGTAAGGGAGAGCCGTTGGCAGAAACGCGGTTTATGCGGGTATGGAAGTACATTGCCGTCCGCTCTACGGAAGAAAGATGTTATTACACCTATGTGAACGGTCAGGCCATCAAGCATATCGTGAAGCCGAAGCAAGCCTGGAAACCATGGTTTTCGGGCTTTTCTTATTGTGTAAATTCAAACATTCCGATCGCGGCGGCAATCGGCAGATTCAGGCTGTCGATATTCTTCGAATGTGGAATTACGACGCTTTGGCAAAAGGCAGCATATTCCTCCGGCAGCCCCGTGGCTTCGTTGCCAAAGATCAGAGAGAAAGGTGAAGTCTTTGCAATGCTTCGGATCGGAACGCTTCCGGTGAGCATGAACGCGTAACGGGTGTTTTCCGGGAAACGATCCAGATATTCTTCAATACGATCAAAGTATTCCATATCTACATGGAATAAAGAGCCCATGGATGCCCGTACCACCCGCGGATCATAGCAATCCACCGCGGGGCGGATAATGGCGATCTGCCCTAGTCCGAATCCGGCAGCCGTCCGGATAATGGTGCCCAAATTGCCGGCATCGGAGGGATTCGTCAGCACGATATGGGAACCGCTTTTCAATCGGGCGGACTTCTTTTGAAATTCTCCGATCACGAAGCAATTTCCCTTAGGGGAGAGAATATTGAAAGCCTTGTCACTTTTCTCCACCGGGATTGAGAGACTTTCGCATTGCGCCAGAAGCTTTGCAATTCCGCCCTCCAGCTGTGTGGAGGAACTAATGTAAACCCTGCGTGCCAGTTCCGGGGCACATTTTATCATTTCATAAGTCAAAGTCGCTCCTAATGTATAGGAGTAATCCAGTTCATGCCTGTACCGTTGTATCTTCATTTTCATCTCCATTTTGAAGCCCGCCGCCGCGGGGCGGCACGAAAATCCATCCATTATCAGATGCTTGATTCGCAGTCTGCCATCAAGGTGATTTTGCCGCTTCGACTCAAATTGCCGTTCCTCCGAGCCTTTCCATGTTTTCTCAAGCATATCCTATCGGACCGCTGTTTGTCAAGAAAAATCAGTCGGGAAAGTCTGCCGGATTACTGTAGAAAAGTCCGCGGGATTGTATGGTTGACGCAGAACCATGGGTATGGTACTATTAAGTGGACATGAATTGTAAAAATGTCCCAATCTGAAGAAAATATAGGTCGCATTTTTGATATGCTAAAAGGCAAGGTCGCCATGGAAACCGGCGGTACGAGAGGAATCGGTTGCGAAATTGTGAAGATGTCTTTGGACAATGGAGCCAGCGTGGCTCTGTGCGGTCCCAGACAGGAAACGGTGGATCAGGCATTGCCATGGACCTGACGGAACGCGGGAGGTAGAGCAAGTGAAGCTTGAGATCGGGAAAAAGGCGGGGGTGGAAATCGCCCCCGGTATGATCGGCCTCTTTTTTGAGGATATTAATTATGCGGCGGATGGCGGACTCTACGCGGAGATGATTGAAAACCGGTCTTTTGAATTCCTGGAGGCGGAAGGGGATGCCAGGGATTATTTTACACATTATGACGGCGGGTATGCCTGGAAACCTTATGTGGAATCTGAGAAGGAAGGCTGCGAGGAAACCGGATATGGGCTGACCTCCGGCGGGGAAACCGGACGTAAAGCCGCAGTGGGCGAAGAGCTTCGAAATGAGGATTCAGATGAAGCGGTCACGATGCGCTTGGTCATGGGAAGCTCGCTTACGGCGGAAAATCCGCATTACTTACGGCTTATCACCAGACGGCCCATGTGTGGCGTCGCCAATAAGGCTTATGACGGCGTTTGTCTGCAAAAGGGGATGCGGTACCATATTACCTTTTGGGCGCGCTGCGTCCATTATGAAGGAGCTTTCGCGGTGCGTGTCATAAAGGGAGGAAGCGTCTATGCGTCCGGCAGAATCGAGGCTTCGGCGGGCACGGAAGAAACTTATCATTTTTATCGAAAATACTGTCTGTCAATTACTGCGCAGGAGACGATCACGGGCGGCTTCTTTGCGTTATGCCTGGAGCAGCCCGGGACGGTGGAGGTGGATTATGTGTCCATGTTTCCGGCGGATGCCGTAGCAGGGATTTTCCGGCGGGATTTGTTTGAAAAACTGCAAGATTTAAAGCCGGGATTTCTCAGGTTTCCCGGCGGCTGTGTAGTGGAGGGCGACACTTTCGAAAACCGCTATCGTTTCAAGGAAAGTCTGAAAGAGCCCTGGGCCAGACGGAACAACTGGAACCGCTGGGCGGTACACGGCAATCGGGAGGAAAATCAGTACCGCAGCGTCTACAGCCATTATAATCAGACGCTTGGTTTGGGATACTATGAATACTTTCTTCTCTGCGAACTGTTGGGGGCCAGGCCCCTTCCGGTTTTGAATGTGGGACTGGCCTGCCAGTATCAGTCCGCGGAGCTGGTGTCCGTGGATTCCCCACAGTTTCAGGAGCTGCTTAAGGATGCCGTGGATCTGATTGCGTTTGCAAACGGCGGAACGGATACTGTTTGGGGCGGCGTTCGTGCGAAAATGGGGCATCCGGAGCCTTTCGGACTGACGATGCTGGGAATCGGCAATGAGCAGTGGGAGACGGACCGGGTGGACTTTTTCAAAAGATATTGCCTGTTCGAGGAGGCAATTCACGCTTACGATCCGTCCGTTCGTCTGATCGGCTCCGCGGGACCGGACATTACTTCGGAAAGATACCAAAGGGCCTGGGAGTTTTACCATGCCCATGAGAATCAGGAAAATTTTGTTTACGCCGTGGATGAGCATTATTATGTGCC
Organism: uncultured Acetatifactor sp.; assembly: GCA_947625255.1. GTDB lineage: Bacteria > Bacillota > Clostridia > Lachnospirales > Lachnospiraceae > Acetatifactor. The sequence continues at coordinate 5,267 of CANQNT010000011.1, forward strand.
GCCCCAGTGGCTGTATCAGCATGTGGATTTTTACGACCGTTATTCCCGCGAGGTTAAGGTGTTTTCCGGAGAATACGCGGCCCATCCGGTCAGCGGGATGAACCGGCCGGATGCCAATACGTTGGAAGGCGCGTTGGCGGAAGCCGCTTTTTTGACGGGAGTGGAGCGCAACGCGGACGTGGTGGTACTGGCCTCTTACGCGCCGCTTTTTGCCAGAGTGGGATATGCCCAATGGTCTCCCGACATGATTTGGTTTGACGGTGCGCAAAGCTATGGTACGCCCAGCTATTATGTCCAGCGTATGTTTGCCAGGCATATGGGGGATATGACCTTGGACGCCAGGGGCAGGGAAAAGAAGGCAGCCAGGGAGGGAATCTACTATTCTCTCAGCTATCGGAAGGCGGACAGAACAATTCTGATAAAAGTGGTGAACTCCACGGATGAGAGGAAAGTGCTGGAGATAGAGTTGGCCCGGGAATGGCGGGAGGACTGTGCGGAATGGCAGGCCAATTCGACAGAATATCACATGGAACTTTTGACAAGCGATCAGCCGGGAGATTATAACTGTCCGGAACATCCAACGAGGGTTGTCCCGGTGGAAGGTCAGGGAGATTTATCGGAGGGAATTCCTTTGCCCGCAAGGTCGTTTGCCGTAATTGAGATCGGCGTCTGAGGAGGTTAAGATGGAACAGTCGGAGCAGAAATTACAAAGGAGCGAACCGTTGATTTTGCCGGAGGAGGAGTTTGCGGAGCGTATGCAAAGTCAGGTGGAGCCGTATCTGGCCAGGCTTTGTCAAAAGGGTCGATGCGCGGGAGGAGATATTTATTATGAGTTGTATTCCATTCCCGATGCAAAAGCGATGATTGTGATCAGTCATGGTTTCATCGAAGCCGGCAAAAAATACCATGAATTCATTTATTATCTGTTGCAGGCCGGGTTTTCCTGTGCCATTCTGGATCATCGGGGACATGGACTTTCCGTACGGAATGGAAAAGACGGCAATGTGATTTATGTCCGGAGGTTTGACCGGTATCTTCAGGATCTGCATGATTTTGTGCATGAGGTGGTTGTGCCGGCTGCCCGAGATCTTCCGCTTTACCTATACGGTCATTCCATGGGAGGCTGTATTGCCGCAAGGTACCTGGAAGAATGGCCGGAGGATTTTCTGCGCGCGGTTCTGAACGCGCCCATGATCGGAATTAACATGGGACCGCTTCCTGCCTGGGCGGGGCTTTTGATCTGCAATTTTTTCCTTTTGCTGGGAAAAGGGGAAAAGCGGCTTTTCTTCCAAAAGGAGTTTCGACCGGATGAAAAGTTTGCCGATGGCTGTGATACCTCTGAGGCGCGTTTTGATTATTATTTGTCCCTCCGCAGAGAGGAACCTGCTCTGCAGACCAGCGGCGCCAGCTATAACTGGGTCAGAGAATCCATTCTGGCAGGCAGAAAGGCCCGTGCCAATGCGGAAAAGATTCACATCCCGGTTTTGTTATTCCAGGCGGCGGAGGATACTTTGGTTTCCGCCAAAGCACAGGAGAAATTCCTGAAAGCGCTTCCCAGTGGCAAAAAGGTGAAGATCACGGGTTCCAAGCATGAAATTTATATGTCCGGGAATGAGGTTCTGCATAAATACATGAAAATCATTCAGGATTTCTTTTCTTAAAGAAAGCATTGATATCGGAAGAATGGGAAACTGGCAATGGAAGGGCGAAGCATGAGGAGTTCTGGAACGGGCGGGGCAACAGAGAGCCGGAAAAAGGTGGTTCTGGGGATTTTGGCCCATGTGGACGCAGGCAAGACGACCCTGGCGGAAGGAATTTTATATTTGAGCGGAAAGCTGAGGAAGCTGGGACGTGTGGATCACAAGGATGCCTTTCTGGATACCTATGAGCTGGAACGGGCCAGAGGAATCACGATTTTTTCCAAGCAGGCTCTTGTGACGCTGGGAGATCTGGAAGTGACACTTTTGGATACTCCCGGACATGTGGATTTTTCCGCGGAAATGGAGCGCACGCTGCAGGTTCTGGATATGGCGATTCTGGTTATCAGCGGAGCGGATGGCGTGCAGGGGCATGTGGAGACGCTGTGGCGGCTTTTGAAGCGCTACCGGGTGCCGGTGTTTCTTTTTATCAACAAGATGGACCAGGCGGGGACGGATGCCGTCAGGCTTCTGCATGAGGTGCAGGAGCGGCTGGATGAGCGTTGCGTGGATTTTGGCAGGACCGGACAGGATGGGGACTGGCTGGAAAATCTGGCGATGTGCCAGGAAGGCCTGATGGAAGAATATCTGGAATCGGGACGGATCGGACTGGAAAGCGTTCGCCGTGCGATTGCCCACAGAGAGGTTTTTCCCTGCTTCTTCGGATCCGCCCTGAAACTAACGGGTGTGGTGGAGTTCCTGGAGGGGATTCAGACTTATCTGGAGGTTCCGGGAAGAGGGACGGAGGGAAAGCATTCCTCGCCCGTCGGGCTTCAAAAGGGAAATGGCGACATGGGCGGAAAGTCTGCCGAAAGCTTTGGCGCACGGGTCTATAAGATTTCCAGAGATTCCCAGGGCAATCGCATGACTCACATGAAGATCACCGGCGGCAGCCTCCATGTCAAGTCCCTTGTGAACGGAGAAAAGGTAAATCAGATCCGCGTCTATAATGGGGCGTCTTATCAGACGGCGGATGAGGCGGAAGAGGGTATGGTCTGCGCGATCCTGGGCCCGGAGGCCACCTACAGCGGCCAGGGTCTGGGATTCGAGAGAGAAGGGGCTCTTCCCCTGTTGGAGCCGGTTTTGACTTACCAGATTCAGCTTCCGCGGGATCAGGATGTGGTGGAGGCGCTGGGGTGGTTAAGGCAGCTGGAGGAAGAGATTCCGGAGCTGCATATTGTATGGAAAGAGACGCTGCGGGAAATCCACGCCCAAGTCATGGGCGAGGTGCAGATGGAGGTTTTAAAAAGCCTGATTCTGGAGCGTTTTGGATTGGATGTCACTTTCGGTACGGGAAGCATTGTCTATAAGGAAACGATCGCGGCTCCCGTGGAGGGAATCGGTCATTTCGAGCCCTTGCGGCACTACGCGGAGGTGCATCTGTTGATGGAGCCGGGAGAACGGGGAAGCGGTCTGCAGTTTGGCAGCTCCTGCAGTGAGGATGTGTTGGACAGAAATTGGCAGCGTCTGATTCTGACGCATCTGGAGGAACGTCAGCATGTGGGAGTGCTTACCGGAGCTGAAATCACGGACATGAGGATTACCCTGGTAGCCGGGCGGGCCCATCTGAAGCATACGGAGGGCGGAGATTTCCGGCAGGCCACCTATCGGGCCGTGCGCCAGGGGCTTATGAAGGCCTCCTGTGTCCTTTTGGAACCCGTCTATGAATTTACCCTGGAGGTGCCTACGGAGGCAGTGGGCCGTGCCATGACGGATGTCCAGAAAATGCAGGGAAGCTTTGAAAGTCCCATAACGGAGGGAGAAGTCGCCTTCTTAAAAGGAAAGGCGCCCGTGGTGAATATGCGGGGATATCAAAAGGAAGTGGTTTCTTATACCCATGGGAGGGGACGGCTGACTTGCGTGCTGGCCGGTTACGAGCCCTGTCATAATCAGGAGGAGATCGTGGAGCGGCTGGGCTATGATCCGGAGGCGGACCTGGATAACCCTGTGGGAAGCGTGTTTTGTGCTCATGGAGCGGGCTTTCTTGTGAGTTGGGATCAGGTGGATGCCTTTGCCCATGTGGACAGCGGCCTGCGCCTGGAGAAGCATAGGAAAGACAAGGAGCTTCCCAATGGGAAGAACTTTCCCGGTGGGGAGAGGTTTTCCATTGGAGCCGAACATAGGAGCGTGGCGGCGGAAGAAGCCGAACTGGAGGAGATTTTTACCAGGACCTATGGACCGATCAAACGGGACCGTAATCTTTTTCAGCGTAACCGTGGCCAGGAACTGTTGGAAAGCGGCGGAACGGCAAGGAAACGGGAGGAAACGACTTCCGGGTCCCCTTATGTTTCTTATCGGTCCGGCGCCGAAAAAAAAGAAGAGTATCTGTTGGTGGATGGCTATAACATTATTTTTGCCTGGGAGGATCTGAGAGAGTTGTCCCAGGTGAGCATTGACGGGGCCCGCACCAGGCTGATGGATCTTCTCAGCAATTATCAGGGATTTCGGAAAAATACGGTTATTTTGGTTTTTGACGCATATAAGGTAAAAGGAAATCCCGGCAGCGTGGAAAAATATCATAATATTTATGTGGTGTATACGAAAGAGGCGGAAACGGCGGACCAGTATATTGAAAAAACGGTCCATCGTATTGCCCGTAAGTACCAGGTCACCGTGGCCACTTCCGACGCGTTGGAGCAGGTCATCATCTGGGGCCAGGGGGCCATCAGGATGTCCGCACCGGGACTGCGGGAGGAAATTCAGAACGTCAATGGACAGATTCTGGAAATTTTGTCGGAAAAGTTTCCGGGCACGAAGAATTATCCGTTTCGGGAGTTGGGAGAGCGGATGAAGCAAAAAAGGAAAGGTGATTAAAATGTTGGATTTGGCAGACATAATGGGACGGATTGATGAATTGTTGGATGAGAATAAAGGACCGGACGCGGAAATATTGATGAAGGAGAGTATCGTACAAGCGGTACGGGAAGAGGATGATAACGCGCTGCTTACTCTTTTGAATGAACTGATCGGGTATTATCGGGAAACCAGTCAGGCGCAGGCTTCTTTCCAATTGGCGGATCAGGCCAGAATACTGCTTTCGAAGATGGGATTGGAAGGAACCATTCCTTATGCTACGACAATGCTCAATATTGCCAACGCCTATCGCGCAGGCGGCAGACTTCAGGATTCAGAGCAGTGTTTTGGGCAGACCATGGAAATTTACAGGCGCCTGCTGGCACCGGATGATATGTTGGCAGCCAGTCTCTATAACAATATGAGTCTGCTTTCTCAAGAGATGGGGAATTTTGCCCAGGCCAAGGAAAGGCTTCTGCGCGCGTTGGACATTGTGAAGCAGCATCCTGAGGCCTATTTTGAGCTGGCGGTCACCTATGCCAATCTGGCCGCTACCTGCCTGAGAAGAAACGAGGACGAAGAGGCCGCGGGGTATTTTAAAGAAGCCATTGCCATTTTTGAGGCCCATGGGATAGAAGAAGCTCATTACAGCGCGGCCTTGGCATCCCTTGCCACTTATTATTATAAAAAAGGAGAATTCGGTATGGCGGCTGAAAACTTCCGAAAGGCCATGGACTGTGTGCGCAGATCCTTAGGTGAAAATGAACACTATCACCGCCTGGAAGAAAATTTAAAGCTCTGTGAGGACGCATTATCCCGTGACGATGTCAAGTCCCATGAAGACGCACAGTCCCGTGACGATGTCAAGTCTCATGAGGAGCACTGTCAAGTGGAAGCTGGCGGTGCCGTGAAAGGCCTTGCTCTTTGCCGGGAGTATTATGAGACTTACGGCAAGCCCATGATCCGGCAGAAGTTTCCGGAATATGCGGACCAGATTGCGGCGGGACTTGTGGGAGAAGGGTCTGACTGCTTTGGCTATGACGACGAGCTTTCCAGAGATCATGACTGGGGTCCTGATTTTTGTCTCTGGGTGACGGAGGAGGTTTATGAAAAAATCGGGCAATCGCTGACCGAGGCTTTTGAACAGCTGCCTAAAGAATGCAAAGGGTATCGAAGAACGGTTTCCTCCAGAGGACAAGGCCGCAGAGGTGTCCAGACGATCAATGGTTTCTACGGCAGATTTCTTGGCACTGGAGATTGGGAAGAAATTGGCAAAGGTCTGAATGCGGATGCCTGGCATTCCCTGGATTGGCCGAATATATCGGACGCGTCCCTGGCGGCGGTCTGCAATGGCGCTGTTTTTGAGGATGAAGCAGGGGTGTTCAGCGCTTTGCGTCAGATGGTGCAAAAAGGCTATCCGGAGGACATTCAGTATTTAAAGCTGGCGGAAAGCGCGGCCCGTATTTCCCAGACCGGGCAATATAACTATGGACGGATGTTGGAGCGCAAGGATCAGGCGACGGCGCAGATCATGCTGGGAGATTGGATGAGGGAAGTCATGAAGCTATGTTATTTCCTGGAAAATACCTACCCGCCTCATGATAAGTGGCTGTTTAAGGGCTTGGAGACTTTGGGCGGCTGCGGAGATGTGAGAGAACTTCTGGAGGAAGTGGCGGAATCGACATTTTCTACTAAAAATGAATCAAAAAACGCACAAACAGAGAAAATCAAGCAGATCATTGAGGAAACCGCAGGAATTCTTGCACATAAGCTTTATGAAAAGAATTTTATCAGCGACACGGATCCCTATCTGGATGCCCATACGGAGGAACTTTTGAAGAAAGCGAGCCTGGCCCGGAAATCCAATGAAGAGCTGGTTGAGGAGATTGCAAAACTGGAGTTTCGGACCTTTGACAAGGTCTGCAACGTGGGAGGACGGGCGGACTGCCAGGACGATTGGTCTACCTTTTCCATCATGCGGGAAAGCCAGTATTCTACCTGGGATCGCGTGATGCTGCTGCAGTATTTGTACGATTTTCATCGGGAAGTATCCTATGGCCACAATCTGATCACGGAAAAATACGGGCGCATGATGGAAAGTACCGCGCCGGAAGAATATGCGGAGATTAAGGATCATTTTGAAGAGCTTAGTCCCGAGAAAAAGGCGATCGTGGAAGCCATCGTGAGATTGCAGGTAGGCTGGATGGAGGAATTCGAGGCCAAATATCCCACCCTGGCCGGCAATGCCAGAAGTGTACACACCGCGGAGGATAATCTTTACAATACCTCTTATGAAACCTACCTGAGAGGTGAACTCAGCACCTACTCCGATAAAATGCTGGAGCTGTATGGAAGATATGTAGTGCGCTGCGCCCAGAACGGAGGAAACCTGGCTTGCGAGATCATGCTCAACAGCGTTCGGATGTATGGCTACCAGAGCCTGGAAGAAGCGGAGAAGCAGATGATTTTAGGAAATCAAAAGTGAATACACAAAAAATATTCAGTAAGCAATGGGAAAGGAATTTTAGGCTATGAGTAAAATGCCGGGCGGGAAGCAAGTTCCCGTCCGGTTGCTGTATTACCTTATTTTACATATTTCTCCAGGGTCTTTGCTACGGCTCCTACGCCGCAGGACAATTCGGCAAAGTAACCTTTCACAGTATCGGCCATGCCGGTTTCAATCAGGTTCACGCCGAAGATCTTGGCATTTTCAAGCAAACCATCCAGCTTGGACAGATCCTTGGGCGCATCGCTCAGCTCATAGTCCGCCACATAGGGCGTTACGGCATTCAGCAGGGGATCCGGGCTTAAGGTGAACTTGTTCCCGGCATCGTCAACCGCCATCAGGTAGCGCAGCCATCCGGCGAAGACAAGGGGAATCAGCTTCAGATCCGCCACATTCAGGTCATCGCGCTTCTGGTAAGCCTTGATGGTCTCACCAAAGCGAATTGCCAGCTTCTGGGAAGTATCGGTGGCGATTCTCTGTGGGGTATCCGGCATGAAAGGATTGGGAATGCGGACGTTCACAACGGCATCGATGAATTCCCTGGGATCCAGGATCCCTGGATTCACGACGACGGGCAGACCCTCTTTATAACCCACGGTCTCCACAAAGGATTTCAGGAGCGGATTCTTCATCTCGTCCGCAATCAGGGTGTAGCCCAGCAGACAGCCATAGATAGCCAGTGTGGTGTGCAGCGGGTTCAGGCAGGTGCAGACCTTCATCTTTTCCACCTTGTCCACGGTTTCCCGGTCAGTGAAAATGATGCCGCCCTTTTCCAGGGGAGGTCTGCCGTTGGGGAACTGATCCTCGATGACCAGATATTCACACTCCTCCGCGTTGACAAAGGGAGCGATATAGGTGTTCTTGGAGGTAACGACCGCGTCCAGTCCGTCAATGCCGTCCGCGCCCAGCAGCGCTTCTACCTTGGGATCGGGTCTGGGCGTGATCTTGTCGATCATGCTCCAGGGATAGGAGATTGCCTTGGGATCCCGCACATAAGCGGCGAAACCGGCCTCTGCCAGGCCTCTTTTACACCAGGCATCCGCAAAGGCGGTGACGGCGGCGGCAACCTTGTCGCCATTGTGAGAGCAGTTGTCCATGCTCACCAGGGCGATGGGCAGCTTGCCGTTTAAATAACGATGATACAACAATGAAACCACTTTGCCCAGGTAGCTGTCAGGTTGCGCGGGACCGGCTTCGAAATCGGCCGCGATGGCCGGGAAAATATTTCCCTTGGGATCGCTTAAGGCATAGCCCTTTTCCGTAATGGTAAAGCTGGCCATCTGCAGGGATGGATTGGCAAAAATCTCTTTCAGACGGCTGTACTGTTCTTCGTTCTTGCTGTCCAAAATCAAGGATTCCATAATACTGCCCACGATGGTCTTTTCCACGGTGTTATCCGACTTGAACGTGGCCAGAATGGAGAGGTTGTCATGAGGCCAGTTCATTTTCTCGATGATCTCATAGTCGAAACCTTCTACGGCGATCAGGCCCTTGTCCAGCACACCGGCGTTTAACAGATTCTGCGCCACGTTGCACTGAAAGGCGCGGAAGATATTGCCTGCGCCGAAATGAATCCAGGCGGGCGCTTCCAGGGTCTTTTTTTGTACTGCCTCATAATCAAAGGCAGGAAGAGCGTAGCCGGCCGCCTTGAAAGCGGCGCTTTCGGTTTGAATTCCTTTTAATGTCAGTTCCATGCGTATCCTCCTTACTGTCCCTTATGCTGCTTATCAATGGCTTCCCACAAGCCGTTCAGGTAGGTGGCGCCAAGGGCTCTGTCGTACAAGCCATAACCGGGCATTGCCACTTCATCCCAGATCATACGTCCATGGTCAGGACGGATAGGACCGTTAAAGCCGATCTCGTAAAGCGCCTTCATAATCTGGTACATATCGAAGTTTCCGTCGCTGGAAAGATGGGCGGCTTCCTCGAAGTTGGTAGGGGAGTGGAACTTTAGGTTACGGACATGGGCAAAATGAATTCTGCCTTTCAGGGAACGGATCATATCCGGCAGATCGTTCTCCAGATTGGTGCCGTAGGAACCGGAGCAGAAAGTCACGCCGTTGTGCGGGTTGTCCACCATTTTCATCATGCGCAGGATATTGGTCTTGTTGATGATGATGCGGGGAAGTCCGAACACGCTCCATGCAGGGTCGTCGGGATGAATAGCCATATTAATGTCGTATTTGTCGCAGACGGGCATGATGCGCTCCAGAAAATATTTCAGGTTGGCAAACAGCTTTTCATCATCCACATCCTTGTACATCTCGAACAGCTCTTTCACATGAGCCATGCGCTCCGGCTCCCAGCCGGGCATCACGGTGCCGTTCATATCGCCGGAGATGGATTCAAACATCTTGTCAGGGTTCAGGGCGTCAACCGCCTCCTGGGTATAGGCCAGCACGGTGGAACCATCGGGACGTACACGGGCCAGCTCGGTTCTCGTCCAGTCGAACACGGGCATGAAGTTGTAGCATACCATATGGATGTCGGCCAGGCCCAGGCGTTCCAGGGTGGTGATGTAATTGTCGATGTACTTGTCGCGGTCAGGCGTTCCTACCTTGATGGCATCGTGGACATTCACGCTTTCAATACCCGCCAGCTGCAGGCCGGCATCTTCGATTTCTTTTTTCAGGGCAAGGATGTCTTCCATCTCCCAGACTTCTCCGGGAGCAGTGCCGTACAACGTGGAAATCACGCCCGTCACACCGGGGATCTGACGGATCTGCTTCAGGGTAACGGTATCATATTTGCTGCCGTACCATCTCAATGTCATTTGCATAAGTAACCACCTTTCTGCTTCTTTCGGGAAGCAATTATTCTATAATAGTCTACCCCAAAAATCGGAAACCAATTGGGCTTCCTTAATTTGTTATTATCACTATACTATGTTTTAAAATGCATTGTAAGAGGAATAATTGCTTGCAATCATGCAAAAATTGCGGTAATATGATAGAAAGAAAAGGAAGGCTTTTCCATGGGAGGTTTGGGATGGCAGAGCAAATGGTGCGGGAGCCGGTGAGAGAGTATGAGCAAGACGGCGGCGGAAGGCAAACCGCGGAGCGCGGCCGGGGCGGCAGGACAAGGCGAATCGTGGAGCGTGCCCCGAAGCGACGCTTGCAGCAAAGGGATGCCCTGGACGAGCGTCAGTTTATGATGGAGGAAAAATACGAGATTTTTGAGAAGCAGGGACCGCCCTTGGGAGCCTTGTCGCTCCATTATCATAATTTCTATGAGATCATCTATATAGTGGAGGGAGAGTTTTCTTCTTTGGTTGAGGACCAGACTTATCATCTGAAAAAAGGGGATTTTCTTCTGATCGACTGTAATGTTCTGCACAAATATCACTATATTGAGAAAAAACATGAAACTTCCACGCGTATCGTGCTTTGGATCACCCGCCAGATGCTGGAGGAGCTGTCCGGGGACGGAGTGGATCTGTCGGCTTGTTTTACCGGGCGGAATGGTTCTCATGAGGAGGGTTCCCGCGCCTGCCATTTCCCTATTTACTATGAAGAAATGCTGAGGGGATTTTTGTATAAGCTGGCCATGTCGGAAATCATCGATATGGAACTGCCAGGGGCAAGGGCGGCGCTGGACAGGGGCTATTTAACCCTCTTTTTCGTATATTTAAACGCCCTTTGCGGCAGACAGGAGTATCTGTTCACTGCGGAAAACATGGTGGATCATCCCATGGTGGAAACGGTCTCCGCCTATATTGAGGAGCATATCGGGGAGCCGATTCTGGTGGAGGAGCTGGCGGAGCAGGTACACATGAGCAAATACCATTTTCTGCGAAAATTTAAGGAGCTGACCGGCATGACGGCCCATTCTTTCGTGGTCAGCAAGCGGCTGATCAGGGCCTGCGAGGAACTGCGGGAAAGGGACAAAAGCATTACGCAGATTTATCAGGATACGGGTTTTAGCGATTACAGTTCGTTTTTACGTAATTTTCACAGAGCCTATGGCGTAGCGCCGGGCAAGTATCGAAACTCTTATTAGCAAGTGTCCAGACGCTTAATAGAAATAAATGTTTATGAACGGCTGAAAATCACGAAGAAAGCGTTCCGGCTGTATGACGCGGAGGAAAGATTAATACATTGCGCCCATGAGGGCGGTCATGTCTGGTATGACGCAGGGGTCAGGGAGTTTTTCCAGAGGTATCTCTAAGCTTTCTATTCGCGGCCTCCCTATTGGCCGCTTCCTGTCGGGAGGCTTGTGGTATGTCCGGACGGAAAGGCGATGTTCGTCTTGCTAAATCGGTTATGGCGTGGTAACATGGATTTATGCTCTATAAATATTGGGGACCAAGGAGGAGATCTGCGCGTTTAAGGGTGTTCGGCTATTAATGGCTGTCTGAGAACGGAAAGGATACCGGGGCAAGGGCATAAAAGTAGTTCTTGTAAGGAGGTTTGTATGCAGGGACGGGAGAAAAGAGGGACCCGCTGCCATATCTGTACGGGCTGTGGAAGGTGCTTTGAGGGAGAGGGCGTCTCTGTCATTGCGGACGGAGGTCTGACGGAAATCTGGCAGAAGAAGCTTCTGGAAGAGCGGAAACGGCTGGAGGCGCAGGGATATCCGCAGGGAAACGTACAGGAGGCTCGGCAGGAGGATTCCCGGAAAAGTCCGCGGAGGACTGAGGAGCTTGCCTGGATCGTGGCGGCGGATCTTGGAACCACCACCATAGCCATGGTGCTGTATGATACGAATGGGCGGGAACGGGACCGTTTCGTCACGGTGAATCCCCAGATCCAATATGGGTCCGATGTGATTTCCAGGATTCAGGCCGCTTCACGGCAGAATGCGATTGGACGGGATGACGGCTGTTGGTCCATGCCCGCCAAAGAGATGCAGGAGAGCGTGAAAGCGGTGTTGGAAAAGGGCATCGCCCGTTTCCATGCCGTTTGGAAGGCGGAGTCGGGCGATAAGGATCCATGGGTGCGCATGGTGTTGGCGGGAAATACCACCATGCTTTACCTTTTGTTGGGCTTTCTCACGGAGGAGCTGGGCCGCGCTCCTTTCCGGGCGTCTCATTTAGACGGGGCGGAGACGTGCCTTGCAGGTTTGCAGGTGACGATTTTGCCCGGTTTGTCCGCTTTCGTGGGCGCCGACATTCTGGCCGGCGTTTTGGCCTGTGGGATGGCGGAACAGGAAGACGTCACCTTGTTCCTGGATTTGGGAACCAACGGGGAGATGGCCCTGGGAAATGCGGAACGCATTATCGCCTGCTCGACGGCGGCGGGTCCGGCGTTTGAAGGCGGGGCTACCAGGGGAATCTGGGGCGCGGATATGGTACATCTGACTTCGATTCTTTTGCGGAAAGGGGTTCTTGACGAAACGGGATTGCTGGCGGATCCTTATTTTGAAGAAGGAATCCGGATCGGCGGTGTGAAGATCGTTCAAAGCCATATTCGACAGCTTCAGCTGGCAAAGGGGGCCATTGCCGCGGGAATCGAAACCCTTGCCCGTATGTACGGGTTATCCGGTATGGAGCAAATAGGCCGCGTGGTTCTGGCAGGCGGATTTGGATATTATTTGCAGGCAGAGGATGCGGCGCGGATTGGGCTATTGCCCATGTCTTTAGCGGACAAAACGGTATCCGCGGGGAACGCCGTTTTGGCGGGCGCTTTCCGTTACGGTTTTTTCACGAAAAACGCGTCGGAAATGATAAGGAGAATCGTGGAACGGACGAAGGTCCTAAATCTTGCCGAAGAAGCGGAGTTTGCCGGACGATATTTGGAGATGCTGGATTTAAGACCATGGCAGTAGGGTTGAGTTAAGCGGGCCTTGTTTGGAGGGCGGAAGAGATGAAAAAGAGCGTATTCGCGAAGAATCTTGGGATTCTTTTCATTCTGGCAATCATGATTGGGAGCTTGTCCGTTGGCCGGAAAGCGGCGGCATCGGACACTACGGTGGAGAGCGGTGCGGCTGATGTGCCTGAAGAAGCCGGGGAGCGTCCGTTCAAAATCATGGTGGACGATACGGTTTTTGACGGCTTTCATGGGCGGGAGCGCTTTGTGCAGGAGCTGGAGACAAGACTCGGTTTTCCCATCGAAATTCTTGAATTTTTACAGGAAACCTATTATGACAAGGTGGAACAGATTCTTCAAGGTTCCGACTGGCCGGATCTGATTCTTCTGGACGCATCCCACTACGCGGAATACGCGGCAAGGGGCGCCTTATGGGATATGACGGACGGTTATGCGAACGCTTCCTGGAGACGGAATATCCCTTATTCCAAAACGGCTGCGGGATGGAGGCTGGATGAGAAGCTTTATGGGATCATGCCGGAAACCGGGAATGGTTTGATCACTTATGTCCGGCAGGAATGGCTGGATCAATGCGGTTTGGAGGTCCCGGAAACCTACGAAGAATTTTGGGAGATGTGTGAGGCTTTTACCACGGGGGATCCGGATGGAAACGGGATTCCGGGAGATACCTATGCCGTGACCGCCCCGGGAATTTTGGGAACGGAAGAGCCTTATACGGGCAGTCTGCCGGAATTCTATCAGGATGCCTGTCCGGGATTTTATCAGGGAGAGGATGGAGTCTGGAAAGATGGTTTTACGGAGCAGCCCATGAGAGATGCCTTGGAAAGACTGAAAGAAGCCTATCAGAAAGGATATTTGGATCCGAATATCTTTACGAACAGTTCCGAGGACGCTTATCGGGAATTTGTCTTTGGACGCTGCGGCGTACTTACCGATTGGGCGGGAACCCGTGCCAGTGAATTGCGGATGAAGCTGGAATACAACGGCCTTGACGGGGAGCTGGCGGTGCTTCCTCCCATTGAGGAGTTGGGCGCTTATGCGCAGCAGAGCGGTTTGTTCTGGTGTGTTACTGTGGCTTGTCAGGATCAGGAGCGGGCGCTGCAAGTGCTGGGAACCTTGTTGGACGGCGGAGAGGATGAATTCCTTTGGACTTATGGAATCAAAGGCCTCCACTGGCTGGTTTCCAGGGGAACCGTAGGGAACGATGTATATGAGGAAGAAGTATTCCATGGACTGCGCAACCGCATGGAAAAAGGTACTCTTTATACCAGGACATATTTGGATCCCTTTTTTGCCCTGGTTCCTCTGAAAGACACCGTCGTGCAGGAGCCGATGGTAAACATTGGTCGGGAGGCTTATGAGTCAGCCCAAATCTTCAAGGAACAAAGCGTGCCGGCGGCCTTGCTTCCTTATACGGAAGAGATGTCGGAATATGGGGAGGAACTGGAGGCCATGAAGCGCATTGTCGTATCCCGTATTGTGAGAGGGGAATGGACGGTTCAAGAAGGAATGGAACAGTTTCTTTCCGGCCAGGGCGGTGTGTGGTCGCGGCTTATATTAGATTCCCTGAATCAATAAGAGGAAAAATCCACAGGAATGCCTTTGGATTTCGGGGAAGTCTTTCGATGAGATCGGCAAGGAAAGATTTTCAGCCAACCCTCATATAATGTGAGGAAGAAAAAAAGCGGCTCTTCTCCTCCGAAGTGCCCGCGATGGGAGGGTTGCATGAAACGAGAGGCGGCTGTGATCTTATTGGAGTTTCTTTTATTGGCGCTGCTGTTGGGGGCTTTTTGTTATCGCAGGTGGAACGAGGAGAAAAGGACGGAAAATTCTTCCGTGAGCGTGGAGCAGGCGTCCGGCTGGGAGACGAAGACCGTAAGAGGAGCGGCATCAGACCAGAAGACCGGGGATGGAGAAGAGGATTTCATAAAAATTGCCCTCACCTTTGACGATGGCCCTCATCCCTTTTATACGGAACAGCTTCTGGATGGATTAAAGGAAAGAGGCGTGGCTGCTACGTTTTTTGTGACGGGCGAGCACGCCTCGCTTCATCCGGACGTGATTGAACGTATGCACGAGGAGGGGCACTTGATTGGAAATCACACCTACAGCCATATTCAGCTGAAGTCCACGAATCGGGAGACTTTCAAGGAAGAGCTGGTGAAAACCAACCAGGTGATCCGGGAAATTACCGGAGAGGAAATCCTTTTCGTGCGGCCGCCCTATGGGACCTGGGACAAAGCCCTGGAAGAGGAGTTGAACATGATTCCGGTGCTCTGGAACATAGATCCCCTGGACTGGTGCTCGAAAAACGTCTCCTGCATTGTTCAGCGGGTGACATCCAAGGCCAGGGAAAATGCGGTCATTCTTCTGCATGATTATTATGAGACCACCGTGACGGCGGCCCTGCAGATTGTGGACTCGCTGCTGGAGCAGGGATATACGTTCGTTACGGTGGATGAGATCCTGTTGGAGTAGCGGGAGGAAATTTTCCGTCTTTCCTTATTCATATTCCGCAATATCATAAATCAGCTTTTCGGAATCCTCCCATCCAAGGCAAGGATCGGTAATGGACTTGCCGTAGACACCGTCGCCGATCTTCTGGCAGCCCTCCACGATATAGCTCTCGATCATCACGCCTTTCACAAGGCGGTGGATGTCCGCGTTCAGCTTCCGGCTGTGCATCACTTCCTTGGTGATGCGGATCTGCTGTTCGAATTGCTTGTTCGAATTTGAATGGTTCGCGTCAATGATGCAGGCCGGATTTTTCAAATCCATTTTATTGTACATTTCCAAAAGAAGATTCAGATCCTCGTAGTGGTAATTGGGCAGGCTGTGCCCGTGCTTATTGGTAGCGCCCCTCAGGACGGTGTGTGCCAGCTCGTTGCCGGTAGTGGTCACTTCCCAGCCGCGATAGATGAAAGAATGAGGATGCTGGGCCGCGTAGACGGAATTCAGCATGACAGAGAAGTCTCCGCTGGTGGGATTCTTCATACCGGCGGGAACGTCGAAGCCGCTGACGGTAAGGCGGTGCTGCTGATCCTCCACGGACCTGGCTCCGATGGCCACATAGGAGAGAATGTCGCTCACATAGCGCCAGTTCTCGGGGTAAAGCATCTCGTCCGCGGCGGTGAGGCCGGTTTCTTCCATGGCCCGGATGTGCATCTTGCGCATGGCGATCAGGCCGGCCAGAAAATCGGGCTTTTTTTCCGGATCAGGCTGATGCACAATGCCCTTGTAGCCCTCCCCGGTGGTGCGGGGTTTGTTGGTATAAATCCTGGGAATCAGGATCAGCTTGTCCTTTACCTTGTCATTAACGGCGGCAAGCCGGTTTGCATAGTCGCATACGGAATCTTCGTTATCCGCGGAGCAGGGACCGATGATAACTAAAAACTTATTGCTTTTGCCCGTGATCACGTCCTTGATTTCCTGATCGCGCCGGATTTTCAACTCTGCCAGGGCGGGAGGGAGCGGGTAGTCATTTCGGATTTCTTCGGGGGTGGGAAGTTTCTTGATAAATTCAAAACTCATCGTATTTTAGGGCCCATTGGCCCGTCCTTTCTGTATACTCGATTCATTGCCGTGCGGCCGGGGTGCCATTGGGGGGCAACAAGCCGCCATCCCGGCGCTTTCTCATTATAGTATATGTGGAAAAAAGGTGCAAGAGAAAATTTACCGTTTTTCAGGGGCGTATAGGTCTTGTAGTCGGCAAAGCCGCCGGTAGCGTTCCGCCGCGTTTTGGCCGGCCCGTTCAAATATTGCTTCTGCTTCTTCCGGACGGGTCCGCCTTAAAACGTCGTAACGATTTTCGCCGTCCAGAAACTCCTGATAGGAAAGGGAGGGGGCAGGGCTGTCCAGTTGGAAAGGGTTTTGCCCCTGCTCCAGCAGGGCCGGATGGTAGCGGAAGAGGTGCCAATAGCCTGCCTGGACGGCTTTGGCCTCTTCATGCTGGGAACTGCCCATGCCGGCGCGGATACCGTGTTCGATGCAGGGAGCATAGGCGATAATGAGGGATGGCCCGTCATAGCTTTCCGCTTCCAGCATGGCTTTGATGGTCTGGCCCGGATTGGCGCCCATGGCAACTTGGGCCACATAGACGGATCCATAGCTCATGGCCATGGCGGCCAGATCTTTTTTCCTGGTTTGCTTGCCTCCGGCGGCAAATTTGGCGGTAGAGCCCGCCGGCGTGGCCTTGGAGGCCTGGCCGCCGGTGTTGGAATAGACCTCCGTGTCGAAAACCAGGATATTGATATTCCTGCCGCTGGCGAGGACGTGGTCCAGGCCGCTGAAGCCGATGTCGTAGGCCCAGCCGTCGCCGCCGAAGATCCAAATGGAAGGATGGGAGGAATCCTCTCGCTTCTGCCGTACATCCTGGGCCAGCAGCATCCCATAACCGAATTCCGCGGCATCCTCGAAGAGGGAGTTGGCCCAGGCCGGTCCCCGGCCCTGTGAATTGGTGGTATAGGCTGTGGAAGGGACGGAATTGGCCCAGATGGAAGAGCAGCCGGTGGCATTGGCGATATACATCCGTTCCCCAAAGAGTCTGGTGGCCAATACCGCGTAGGGGGTTTCTCCGCAGCCGGCGCAGGCTCCATGAAATTCCAGGAGGGGTTTGCGGAAGGGGACTCCTTTCAGGGTAGAAACCTTGAACTTTTCCAGGACCTCCGGTTTCGGCTCCAGTTCTTTTCCATAATCAAAGTACTGCTGTCGTTCCTCATGATGATTAATGGGGCACATTTCCAACGCCTTTTTTCCCATTTTCCCCGGACAATTGGCGGCACAGGAGCCGCAGCCGGTGCAGTCTGTTTCGGAAACAATAACGGAAAAATGATAACCGGGCATACCGAGCATCTCCAGGGACCGCATTCCCTGCGGAGCGTTTTCATATTCCTCTTTGGTCATGACTGCCGGACGGATGACGGCATGGGGACAGACAAAGGAGCAGCGGTTGCACTGGATACAGTTTTCGGGTTTCCAGAGGGGGACTTCCGTGTTGACGTTGCGGCGTTCGTGGGCGGTGCTGCCGGATGGCAGGGAACCGTCCGCATAGGGGAGAAAAGCGGAAACGGGCAATTCATTGCCTTTTTGGGCGGTAATGGGTTTCTGCAGATGTGTTACGAAATGCAGCAATTCCTCCCTGCCAGGCAGCAGTCCGGCATCAAAGGGGGCGCTCTTTGCTTCTTCCCAATGCTTTGGCACGGTCACTTCCACCACTTCGTTTGCGCCTCGTTCGATGGCCTGCATGTTCATTTGAAGAACCTTGTCTCCTTTTTTGCGGTAGCTGACTTTGGCGGCTTCTTTCATCAGTCGAATTGCCTCCTCCAATGGAAGTACCTTTGTCAGCCGGAAAAAGGCCGCCTGCAGGATGGTGTTGATTTTATTGTTCAGGCCGATTTCCTTTCCGATTTTAATGGCGTCGATGATAAAAAGGCGGATGTGATGTCTGGCCAGATATTGCTTGACCTGGCCCGGAAGATATTGCTCCAGCTCCTTCTCCTCCCAATAGCAGTTCAGCAGGAAGGTCCCGCCGTCCCGGACCTCCTGCACCATTTGATATTTGTGCAGATAAACAGGATTGTGGCAGGCTGCAAAATCCGCCCGCTCCACCAAATAGGCGGAATGGATGGGAGAGGTGCCGAAGCGCAGATGGGAGACGGTAAGCCCCCGGGACTTTTTGGAATCGTAGTCAAAATATGCCTGAACATATAAATCTGTATGGTTTCCAATGATTTTTACGGTGTTTTTATTGGCACTGACCGTGCCGTCCCCGCCAAGCCCCCAGAATTTGCAGCTCGTGGTATGGGAAGGAGACGTATGGAAATCCGTGGGGATGGAAAGTGAAAGATGGGTCACGTCATCCGTGATACCCACTGTGAAACGAGATTTTTCCCGATTGTGCAGGATTGCCAGAATCTGGGCGGGGGTGGTGTTTTTGGAACTTAGTCCGTAACGGCCTCCGTAAATGGGGATCCGGGCATAGACCGTGTCCCGCAGGGCTGTGAGAACATCCTGATAAAGGGGTTCGCCGATGCTTCCCGGTTCCTTGGTGCGGTCCAGGACGGTTATTTGTCTGACCGTGGCGGGAAGGGCGGCAATCAAGTGTTTAGCGCTGAAAGGACGATAAAGATGCACTTTGATCAGCCCATAGGGGCCCTGGAGGGCATCCAGGACCTCCGTAATGGTTTCACAGACACTTCCCATGGCGATGAGGACGTGCCGTGCCTGGGGAGAGCCATAATATTCGAAGAGTCCGTAATGGGTGCCAAGGAGCGTGTTGATCCGCTGAAAATAAGATTCCGCCACGGAAGGTATCTGGTCATAGACAAGATTGCAGGCCTCCCTGGCCTGAAAAAAAATGTCGGGATTTTGGGCAGATCCTATCATTTTGGCGTGATTGGGGTCCAGGGCGCGTTTCCGGAAACGCTCGACCGCCTTTTGGTCCAACAAGGATTTCAGCGTATCGTAATCCCAGACTTGGATTTTCTGCATTTCGTGGGAGGTGCGGAATCCGTCGAAAAAGTGAAGAAAGGGCAGGCTGCCGCTGATGGCCGCCAGATGCGCGATGGGAGCCAGGTCCATAACTTCCTGTACGCTGCCGCTGGCCAGCATGCAGACCCCGGTCTGGCGGCAAGCATAAATGTCTGAATGGTCGCCAAAAATCGACAGTGCATGCGAAGCAATCGTTCGGGCGGCCACATGAAAGACTCCGGGAAGCTGTTCCCCGGCAATTCGGTAGAGATTGGGAATCATTAAAAGGAGACCCTGGGAGGCGGTAAAGGTGGTGGTCAGCGCGCCGGCCAACAAGGAGCCGTGTACCGCGCCGGCAGCCCCCGCTTCGGACTGCATCTGTGTCACCTGGACGTTCTGCCCAAAGATGTTTTCCCGCCCTTCCGCGGCCCATTCATCGGTGTACTCCGCCATCGTGGAGGATGGGGTAATGGGGTAAATGGCGGCTGCTTCGCTGTAAGCATAGGCCACATGGGCCGCCGCCTGATTGCCGTCCATGGTTTTTGTTTCTCTGTTCATGATATTCCTCTTTTCCGTGCGCTGCACTTTGAATTCTATTTTTACTATTTTTCCCAGAGATGGATATTCCATACATTTGCCGGTTCGTGTTAAAAAAATAGGAAAAAGGTATTGACTTTTTTGGAATAAGTGTTAGAATAAACAATGTCGCAGGTGATAGCGACTTGTTACAAAATGTGCGTGTAGCTCAGCTGGATAGAGCGACTGGCTACGGACCAGTAGGTCGTGGGTTCGAATCCTGTCACGCACGTTCAAATGCTTCCAAGGCCATGGAGTTTTGGAGGCATTTTTTATGCAATAAATGGGCATACAATGCGCGGCATTTTTTATCGTTTGCCATGGAGGGGAGGAGTGCCATGGAGCCGGAGAAGGCAAGAGTCTGCAGGCGCTGTCTGACGAGGGAAATGATGGGGGATCAGGAGGAGTATTTTCGCGGCCTCCATACCTATATCGCCAATTTGGATCCGGATATGAGGGCGGCGCATGAACTTTATGAAGCTCGTTTGGGAATCTGTAAGGAATGTGACCAGCTTTATCAGGGAATGTGCAAAATCTGTGGCTGTTATGTGGAATTGCGGGCTGCCATGGCAAAAAATAGCTGTCCGGGGCGGAAATGGTAAATTTGGACGCCGTATGCGGCGTAACGGCGGGAAAATGGCATGACTTTACAAAAAATTTAGAAAACCTTAGTACCCCCTTTATTTACGGAGATAGGAAGCCGTGTTAGAATAGAAAACAACGGTGGTTTCGCCGCAAACGCGGAGGGAGAGTTTGAGAAACGGAATCATCTATGATCGAGAAGGGTATGTGCGTTTAAGGGGATTTTGGCGTTGGGTGAATATGCCGGTAAGGAAAAGGCATGGATCAGTTGATGTAAATGCGGACTGTGTGGGCACGTGTTTACCGAGGTTTTACCGTTCTCGGAGCGTTTGATTTTCGCGTCTGCGGAACGGATGGGGAGACAAGTTATGGAAAGGAAGGAATTCATCGACAAGCTTCGCGGCGCACTGAACGGGAATGTATCCCCGGCGTTGGTGGAGGAAAATATTCGCTACTATCATGAATATATTAATTCCGAGATGCGTAATGGCAAGTCGGAAGAAGAGGTTTTGGATGCGCTGGGGGATCCGAGATTGATTGCGCGTACCATCATTGAGACCAATACGGTGGAGGACATGAGCGGCACATATCAGACAGGGGCATTCAGTCAGGGAGACGGAGAATTCCGGCAGGCGGAGTATAATCATGATTATGATGAGTATCAGGCCCGGCAAAGTCAGAGTGCATACCAAAACACATCCCAGGGAAGTTATCAGCAGAATAGGTACCAAAATACTTACCAACATAACGGGTATCAGGGAAATTACCAGCAAGGAAACGATTATCAACGAAATGTATATCATCGCGCAAACCATTCCGGGCAAGATGTTTTTCAGCAAAGTACGCACAGAACCTATCGGATTCCCGGGTGGCTGTGGATTTTGATCGCTGTTCTGGTCATTGTTCTGATCGTCAGCGTGGTCTTGTCCGTGGTTTCGTTCCTGGCGCCTATCATTATCCCGATTTTGCTTGTGATTTTTCTGATCAAGCTTTTCCGGGACTGGCTGAATTGAGGTTGAATAAGGAAGATTGGCAGAGGATGGCGTGCTTTCGGGCGCGTCATCTGTTTTGCATATAAATGTCTTGTGAAGTGATATGGGAGTTATAAGTAATAAGGAATGAGCCGCCAGGGGGGCTGACGGCTCATTTGAGGGGAGTATAAATAATTAATATATAAGGGTTTGTAAATAGAAGTCGTAATCGACCTATCTACTATGGCAATTATATTATAGAATCCGTAAAAAATCAATAGGAAATAGTACTAAAGTCCCATGTTTTTTGCTAATAATTTGCTAAATTGTTACAATTCCCAGATATCTGTGAAAAAGGTGGGAAAAATATTACAAGGATCGGCGTTTGGGCGGGAAAATGCCTGGAACGATGTTTTAAAAGTTTTTTTGAAAAGATGAAAAAGAATGAATAGGTTCCGCGGATTGGTGACATACTACTGCTGTAACTAATAACAGACAGGAGGAATTCAAAATGTCAAACAATAATCAGAACCAGAACTACGACAACAACAAGTACAGCAACAGCACCAATTCTTCTGAGAGCCAGGACTGCAGCAAGAACAGCCAGAATCAGAAGAACAGCCAGAAGAACAATCAGAACAGCCAGAATAACCAGAGCAAGGAGAACAACTACTAAGGTGTTCTGATCGCTTAAGCGGGTGGAAAGATGCCTGGACGAAGAGAACTTCTCGTCCGGGCATTTTTTTATTTACTTTTATATCGAGATTTGATACAATCAGTGGCATAGATTGGATGGTTTCGAACGGCGTGAACGCTGGATACATAGTCATGGTGCGGAGGATGTCTGTGAAAAAATATGAATTGATCGCGCCCTGTCATTTTGGGCTGGAAGCGGTGTTGAAGAGAGAAATTATAGATTTGGGATATGATGTGTCGGAAGTCTGTGATGGAAGGGTGTCTTTTTGGGGTGATGAGGAGGCCGTCTGCCGCGCCAATGTATTCTTGCGTACGGCCAATCGGATTCTGATCAAAATAGGAAGCTTTCATGGGGAAAGCTTTGAAGAGCTTTTCCAGGGGACCAGGAATCTGCCCTGGGAGGAGTATCTTCCGGCAGACGCAAAATTCTGGGTGACCAAGGCTTCCAGCATCAAGAGCAAGCTGCACAGTCTGCCGGATATTCAGTCCCTTATGAAAAAGGCCATGGTGGAGCGGCTGAAAGAGGTTTACCATGTGGAATGGTTCTCTGAGGCAGGGGAAAGTTTCCCGGTGCGTGTTTTTCTGATGAAGGATGAAGTGACAGTGGGGCTGGATACTACGGGGGATCCCTTGCATAAGAGGGGCTATCGGAAACTGACACCGAAAGCGCCCATTGCGGAGACATTGGCGGCGGCAATGATTTTATTGACACCCTGGAACAAGGACCGGATTTTGGTGGATCCCTTTTGCGGAAGCGGTACGATTCCCATTGAGGCCGCAATGATGGCGGCGAATATGGCACCGGGAATGAATCGTTCCTTTACGGCCCGGAACTGGAATCATCTGATCGGGAAGAGGAATTGGTCCGATACCCTGGAGGAGGCACGGGAACTGGTGGATTTATCGGTGGAAACGGATATTCAGGGTTATGACATCGATGAGAAAATGATTTCCATTGCCAGGGAAAACGCGAAGCTTGCGGGCGTGGATAAGCTGATTCATTTTCAGCGGCGTGACGTGGCCGATCTTCATCATGCGAAAAAATATGGCTTTATCATTACCAACCCGCCTTACGGAGAGCGCCTGGAGCTGTTGCCTTCTTTGTATCGTACGTTGGGTGAGCGGTTCAGGGAGCTGGACAGCTGGAGTCTCTATTTAATCAGTGCCTATGAGCGGACGGAAGCGGAAATCGGGCGAAAAGCGGATAAGAACCGTAAGCTTTATAATGGCATGGTGAAAACATATTATTATCAGTTCCTGGGCCCCAGGCCTCCCAGAAGGGAGCCTGGGAATGAACAGAGAAATGAACAGAGGAATAAGCAATAGGAGCGAAAGATGGGCGGAAGAATTGTGTTTGCCACCGGAAATGCGGGTAAGGTAAAAGAGATACAAATGATCCTGGAGGATACGGGTCTTCAGGTCGTTACCATGAAAGAGGCAGGGATTGCAACAAAGATCGAGGAAAACGGAACCACCTTTGCCCAAAACGCTTTGATCAAGGCCCGGACAGTGGCCGCGGCTGGCACGGGGCAGGACATTGTCATGGCTGATGACTCCGGCCTGGTGGTGGATGCCCTGGGTGGGGAGCCTGGTATTTATTCCGCCCGTTATCTGGGAGAGGACACTCCTTACGCGGTCAAGAATCGGAACCTGATCGAGCGTTTGGCCGGCGTACCGGACGAACGGCGGACGGCGCGCTTTGTCTGTGCCATCGCGGCGGTGCTTCCGGATGGAAAAGAGCTTCTTTGCGAGGCTGCCATCGAGGGCCGCATCGGTTATGAGGAAAGGGGAGACCACGGCTTTGGCTACGATCCGATTTTTTATGTGCCGGAATATGGCAAAACCACTGCAGAACTGACAGAAGAAGAGAAAAACCGCATCAGTCACCGTGGGAAAGCTCTGCGGCTTATGAAAGAGGAGCTAAGGCGCCATGCGTATATTGATTGTAAGTGACACCCATCGGAAAAATGATAACTATTTTAAGCTGTTGAAGCAGCTGGGCCCTTTAGACATGATCATCCACTGCGGTGATGCGGAGGGGAGCGAGTACCTTTTGGCCGCGGCGGCGGATTGCCCGCTGAAAATCGTTCTGGGGAACAACGACTATTTTTCTCAGCTTCCGCGGGAATTGGAATTTAATGTGGAAAAATACCGGATCTGGGTCACGCATGGACATAACCATTATGTTTCCATGGGAAACGAGTTTTTGAAAAAGGAAGCCAGGGTCAAGGGGGTGGATGTGGTATTGTTCGGGCATACCCACCGGCCGGTGATCGATACTTCCACGAGAGGGTTGGTAGCGGTGAATCCCGGCAGCCTTTCTTATCCCAGACAGGAGGGACGGCGCCCATCCTATGCCCTGATGGAAGTGGACCGCTTCGGGGAGCTGCATTTTACCATTGCATATCTGTAGGGATATTACGGCGCCTGAAAGCTTAGCTTTCAGGCAGCTTTTCTCTGGAGGCGGCGGTGCCTTTGGCAATCCTGCCCGGACGCGGCGGGACCCACTGGATCATTTGAAATGGATCTTGTCTTGTCGAAGTGCCTGTCAGGTATGAAAGATTAATAAATAGTTTATAATTTTCTTATTGATTTATATGTACTATGTGTTATAGTAACAATAGAACAGAAAACCAAAAGAAATGCCAGCGATGAGAGGGAGGTGGCGTTATGAATATTCAGAAGTTTACACAGAAGTCCATGCAATCCGTGGAGCGCAGCGAGAAGCTGGCCTACGAGTATGGAAATCAGGAGATTGAGCAAGAGCATCTTCTATATAGTCTTTTGACGATAGAAGACAGTTTGATCCTCAAGCTGATTGAGAAGATGGATATCCAGAAAGAGCATTTTCTTAATCGGGTGGAAGAAGCCCTTCGCAAGCGTACCAAGGTGCAGGGAGGCCAGGTCTATGTGGGGCAAAATCTGAACAAGGTTTTGATCAGCGCCGAGGACGAGGCGAAACAGCTGGGGGATGAATATGTATCCGTGGAGCATTTGTTCCTGGCCATGCTGCGGTATCCCAATCGGGAGATCGCCCAGATTTGGAAGGAATACGGCATTACCAGAGAGCGGTTTCTGCAGGCGTTGTCCACCGTGCGGGGCAATCAGCGTGTGACCAGCGACAATCCCGAGGCCACTTATGACACTTTGGAGAAGTATGGTCAGGAGCTGGTGGAACGGGCCAGAAATCAAAAGCTGGATCCCGTGATCGGCAGGGACGGAGAGATCCGTAACGTGATCCGGATCCTTTCCCGGAAGACGAAGAATAATCCGGTGCTGATCGGTGAACCGGGCGTGGGCAAGACCGCCGTGGTGGAAGGGCTGGCCCAACGGATCGTACGCGGTGATGTGCCGCAAGGATTAAAGGATAAGAAGATTTTCTCTCTGGACATGGGCGCGCTGGTAGCGGGCGCCAAGTACCGGGGTGAATTTGAAGAGCGTCTGAAAGCGGTGCTGGAGGATGTGAAGAAGAGCGATGGGCAGATCATTCTTTTCATCGATGAGCTGCATACCATCGTGGGTGCGGGCAAGACGGACGGCGCACTGGACGCCGGGAATATGTTGAAGCCCATGCTGGCCCGCGGCGAGCTGCATTGCATCGGCGCCACCACGTTGGATGAATATCGGCAGTATATTGAAAAGGATGCCGCCTTGGAGCGCCGTTTCCAGCCCGTGCTGGTAGAGGAGCCCACGGTGGAGGATACCATATCCATCCTGAGGGGACTGAAGGAGCGTTATGAGGTTTACCATGGCGTGAAAATCATGGACAATGCACTGGTGAGCGCGGCAACGCTTTCTCACCGTTATATTTCCGACAGATATCTTCCGGATAAGGCCATTGACCTGGTAGATGAGGCTTGTGCCCTGATTAAGACCGAGCTGGACAGTCTGCCTACCGAATTGGACGAACTGCAGCGCAAGGTGATGCAGATGGAGATCGAGGAGGCTGCCTTGAAGAAAGAGGACGACCGCCTGAGCAAGGAGCGTCTGGAGGATTTGCAGAGAGAGCTGGCGGAGCTGAAAGAAGAATTTGCCAACCGCAAGGCTCAGTGGGACAATGAGAAGAGCAGTGTGGAACATCTGTCCAAGCTCCGTGAGGAAATCGATGATGTGAACAGTCAGATTCAGATTGCCCAACGGGACGGAAATCTGGAAAAGGCCGCGGAGTTGGCCTATGGCAGGCTGCCTTCCCTGAAGAAGCAATTGGAGCAGGAGGAAGAACGGGTAAACGCTTCGGGTCACTCCCTGGTGCATGAGAAAGTATCCGAGGAGGAGATTGCCAAGATCATTTCCCGTTGGACCGGGATCCCCGTGGCAAAGCTGACCGAGAGCGAACGCAGCAAGACCCTGCATCTGGACGAGGTCCTGCACAAACGAGTGGTAGGGCAGGACGAAGGCGTGACCAAGGTGACGGAGGCCATTATCCGTTCCAAGGCCGGCATCAAGGATCCGGAGAAGCCTATCGGTTCGTTCTTGTTCCTGGGACCTACCGGCGTCGGTAAGACGGAGCTGGCCAAATCTTTGGCAGCCGCGCTTTTTGATGACGAGAACAATATGGTGCGAATCGACATGAGCGAATATATGGAGAAGTTCTCCGTTTCCAGACTCATCGGAGCGCCTCCCGGATATGTGGGCTATGAAGAAGGCGGACAGCTTACCGAGGCGGTACGCCGCAAACCTTATAGCGTAGTGCTGTTTGATGAGATTGAAAAAGCGCATCCGGATGTGTTCAATGTATTGCTGCAGGTATTGGACGATGGGCGCGTGACGGATTCCCAGGGCAGGACGGTGGACTTCAAGAATACCATCCTGATCATGACCTCCAATATCGGCGCGAACTATTTGTTGGATGGCATCAGGGAGGATGGTTCCATTGATCCCCAGGCCGAGGCGATGGTCATGAATGAACTGCGGTCTCATTTCCGCCCGGAATTCCTGAATCGTCTGGATGAGACGATTTTGTTCAAGCCTTTGACCAAAGAGAACATTGCGGGAATTATCGGACTGATCATTGCGGATTTGAACAAGCGCCTGGAAGATCGAGAGCTGACCATTGAGCTGACGGAGGAAGCGAAGCAGTATATTGTGGATCACGCATATGATCCCGTTTACGGCGCGAGGCCTTTGAAGCGTTATATTCAGAAATACGTGGAGACCCTTTCCGCAAAACTGATTCTGGCGGATCGGGTCGGAGAAAGGGACACTATTCTCATCGTTGTGGAGAATGGCGAACTGAAAGCCACTGTGAAAGCGGCAGTCAAGGCATAAGCGGCAGGAAAAGAAGAAAGGAGCCGTGCAGCGGTTGCACAGCTCCTTTTTCGTATCAGGACAAACTGTCCGTTTACTCTTCGAGACCGTTCAGGGCGTGGTTGTAGTCGTCAGTAACGGCCACGAAGCGGCCTCATCGCAGTCCATGTCTTTGACGGCCAGGCGGAATGCCAGCCAGACCAGGGGATTGAACCAGTGAATACACAGCGCCGCAAAGCCCGACAGCTTTGCAAAGGGATCCAGTCGTCTGATATGATGCTGTTCATGGAGAATAATGTAGTCCTCCTTCATTTTCACCGGTCCGTAGGGCAGATAAATCTCTGGCCGGAAAAACCCCATGACGAAAGGGGAGGAAATGCCCTCCGCATAGTAAACGCGATCATACAGCGGCCTAGCGGTTGTCAGCTTTCTGTGCAGTTTCCCATAGGAGATCAAATTGACGGCAAGCATCGCGAGGACACCGATCAGCCAAATATAAGATCTTGGGTGTTCTTTTCAAAAACAGACGGAAGAGAAGAACCACCAGGATGACCAGGGATGCGGCCCTGGTCATATCCAGGACGTTTTCAGATCGTCAATTTCCTTGTCAGAAAGCTTTTTTCTCGAACTGAACGCGGTCAGGAAAGCGGGCAGGGAGCCGCCGAAAGTTTCTTCCACATATTGCTCACTGTGTCTGGCATAGAATTCTTCCCGGGAAATCAGGGAGGTTACCACGCCGCCCGCGTTTTGAAAGAGTCCCCGTTCGCAAAGCCGTTTCAGTACCGTAAAGCAAGTCGTTTTCTTCCAGTGAAACTTTTCCGCGCCAAGCTTTGCCGGCTGCCCCGAGGTCACCGATTCGTTTTCCCAGATTAAATCGGCGAAACCGGCTTCCGCGGAACCAATTTTAAAATCTGCCATTCGAATCACCTCACATTTTACAAGCTGTAGGATTATATACTACAGCTTGTAGAACGAATTGCCAATCTTTATTTCCGATTTTTCCCTTGCGTTTTTTACCTCTCAAAGGACGGTTCGGTTGTCTTATTGAATGACGATGATGCTGTCACTCTATGGCTTTCATATTGCAAGGCAAGGTGACGTTTAGTTTGCCGTCCGCATACTGAACGTGTATTTCGCCGCGGATGCCGTGGTAGGAACAGTCGAAGCGATCGATGAAATCCGTACATCTCGGCAGGATGCTGACAGTCTGAAAACCATCATTGCTTCGGATGCCTGCGATATCGGTGAAAAACCATTCCATGATATGTCCCATCATATCGTGATTGCGGCTTCTGGCATCGTCCCGCCAAAATTCCGGCAGCGTTGTTTCCCCCATTGTCACAAAACGAAGATAGGACGGATGGGTGTCTTTCAAGATCATGTCATAAATGATGTCATTCCGGCCGGCCGCGGACAATGCCCGCAGAATGTAGACCAGTCCGATTTCGCCGCATTTTAGGTGCTTATTTTCACACAGGTCGATCAGCGTCCTTTCCACGCCGGCGCGATGCTCTTCGGGCACAAGCCCGAAGCAGAGGGGAACCGCCTGGTTGGCCTGGGTTTTTCTGTCGGTATCGTAGGTCCGGTACCAGGCGTTGCCGCCCTCATGGACAAGCAGGGATTTGTTATAACTTTGCTTTACGGCCTTTGCCGTTTCCCTGAACCCGGCTTCATCGCCCTTGCCGAGAAGACTTGATATTTCGGCCATTGTCACAAGATCATGATAGTAAAAGGCGGTCTCAATGTTTTCCTTGCTCTCGCCCTTGCCTTGTTCGACGCCCCAATCACCCAATCCGGCACAGATAAAGCGTTCCTCCCCTGATTTGCCATAGAGGCGGTTATAATCATGATATTGTTGCGTAAGGTATGCCAGATATTTTTTCGCGCTTTCATAATTGTCTTCCAGCACCCGCTGATTGCCATAAAAAAGATACTGCTCATACGGCGCCAGGATGATGGAGCTGCCCCAGGGAATGATGTCCCAGAAGCTTCCCACGTTCCAGTCGATGAGGAAGCGGGCATACCTGGGGGCAATGGAGGGAATCAGACCGCTTTTGTATTCGTGGGGGAAAGCTCCCGTGTCAAGATCCGATTCATCGGCCGCATATTGCGCGTCCCGCATATCCGCGGCGATTTTTTCCCAAAGAGTGTCAACTTCCTTATTATACATGACGGCTTTGGCCATCAGGTGGTTTGGTTCCAGCCAACCCAGCTTCTCAACGGTGGGACAGTCCGTATGGGAATGGTTGAGATTGCTTTCCGCGGCTTTTAGAATAAGCTTGTAAATTTGGTTGATCCGCTCGTCGGAGCACCAAAAGCTTCCTGCGTCCCTGGCGGATGAGGTAACGAAAAAGGATTTGAATTCGAGGATTTGCCGGTACTGCGCGCCCTCAATCCGATACCAGCGCGCGCCATTTACGGAGAACCTCTGCTCAAACAAGTCCTCGCCGCCGCTTAGCGTCAAAACGGAATAGGTGTTTGTGGTCTGCTCAATATTCCCGTCAGCCGCCAGCTTTTCCGCCGGAATCAGTTTTACTTTTTGACCGCGGTTTCCCTTGATTTTCAGTGAAAACTGAGAGGACATATTTTGCCCGAAGTCGAAAATCATGCGTTCCTTGTCCACGCTGACCGGCTCAAAGCAGTATTTTCTGATGGCGGGCGGATACTGGGCAGGCTGAATTTCGCCGCGGGGCGGTTGGACGATCAGGGCGTTGGTCCAGGAGTAGGGCGCGGTGTAGTCCATGTCCTCGCTGCCGTAGATGTCAGCAAGGACGGTTCTGGATGGGCTTACTTCCCAGGAAGAATCGGTGAAAAGATACTTGTCTCCCAGTTTCAGCTGGAGAAGAAGCGCCAGCTCTTTGCCGTAAGGCTCATAGCCCTTGTCGATCGTGTAAAAATGCCGCGTGCCGCCGCCATCATCGCCAAGATACCATCCGTTCGCCGCTTCTACCGTGATTTCATTCTCTCCGTCGGCCAAAAATTTCGTTACATCATAGGTCCAGTAGTGTACGCGTTTATGGAAATCTGTCTGGCTTCCCTCGTAAGCGTATTCGCTGATGGGTCTGCCATTGATTCGAACCTCGAACTGACCGGGCACGCATACGGACAGTATCCCCTTTTCGTTTTTTCCTGCGAGAAAGCGCTTCCTTGCAAGAAAGGGCTTTTTCGTGCCGTTGCCGATCCATTCGCCGCGCCAATGGCGCACGCCCGTGGAAAAGTATGCGGGGTCGGAGGTTTCCGCCGTATCGTTTTCGTCCCATGCGGAAACCGTGAAAGAGTATTCAGACTGCTCCTGCAGAGGCAGATTCAGGCAAATATTATTTTGCCGGCCGGAGGCGCGCTTGCCCGTGGAGAAAACGGGTACGCTTCCTTGGTAAAAATCAATCTGATATGCAGTCTGCATATGATCGCCGCTTCCGTATTCCCACATCAATACAATATCGCTGCCTACGCCGCTTTGAGTGTAATAGTTCTGGATTCTCGGTGTTAAAGGTTTCATGGATGCCTCCTTGCGTGATGGTCAGGTTTTCTTTTGGTAAATGCTTTGTGAGCAATGATTTTGGTTTCGCATTCCGCCATATAGGAGATGCGGAAAGGCAGACTATTTGTCTGCGCATGAGGAATTATACCATACTGATGCAGAAAAATCTACAACGAGAAGGGATGGCGAATAGAGAAAGGCCATTGACAGAGGGGAGAGGAGGATTTATGATGAAAAAAAAGCCCCATGACTTATCAAGGGAACTCTTACAATCTGTAATACGGCTTCCGGTCCTTATAACGTGGAAATTCATGACGGCAGCCTGACTCTGGCGCAGACGATTTTGGATCATATGGTGGAAAAAATGGGGTCTGATAACCGGGGTGTCCGGCGAAAGAAACGAGGAGCGAACGGGGCGGGAGAGGAAGAAGCCTGCTGCAAAAGAAATATGACGGAGAGAGTATTGTATGAAGCGGAATGTAGGTTTGGATGAGATTTCCGATGGAAAGCTGTATAGTGCCAATGATATGGTAAAAGCAGGATGCGGCGACTGCGTGGGCTGCCATGCCTGTTGTTGTGGAATGGGGGATTCCATTCTTCTGGATCCCTATGATGTTTATCGTCTGACTACGCAATTGGGGAAACGCTTTGAAGAGCTGTTGACGGAAAGTGTGGAATTAGGAGTTGTGGACGGACTTGTGCTGCCGCATCTGAAAATGACCGGTCCGCAGGAGCGCTGCTTCTACCTGAACGAAGAGGGCCGGTGCGCGATTCATCCCCATCGCCCTGGTATTTGCCGCTTATTTCCTTTGGGCAGATATTATGAAAACGGTTCGTTCCAGTATTTTTTACAAACCGGCGAATGTAAGAAGCAAAAGCGCACCAAGGTGAAAGTGGGGAAGTGGATTGACACGCCGGATCTGACAGAGAATGAGAGATTTGTGACCACCTGGCACTATTTTCTGAAGGATCTGGAGGAAACGCTGAAGCAAGGGGACGACGCCCTGGCTAAGAATTTGAATCTGTATCTGCTGAACCGTTTTTATCTTACTTCATATGATGCGGAGCGCCCATTTTATCGGCAATTTGCGGACCGTATGCGCAGAGTTGAGGGAGAATTGGGGCTTGGGTGAGGAAAAGGGAACGATATTTTAGCTGTCATGAATCGTCCTGACGGATTTGCCTCGTAATGAGTAACGGTTACAAACGGTTACAATTCTAAGGAAATGATAAAAAAGGTCTTGCTTTTTCTGAGAATCGTGTTATAATGGATTCGTTGAATCGATTAAGGTAAGTGATTTGATGGTTTGGGATTATAGCTCAGCCGGGATGAGCGTTCGCCTCACACGCGAAAGGCCATGGGTTCGAACCCCATTAATCCCACTTATAATAACGCTTGAAAACGGCTTATTTATGCAGTTTTCGGCGTTTTTTCTTTTGTAAGAAATTTGAAAGGTAATCAAAAAAGTAATCAGACATACGTTCGATAAAAATACTAGGAGAAAAAATGAGATATGACAATAATCATGAGGGAAGTAGAAAGATTCACTCAGGTCCGCCATTTCCTTTAACCACTGGTTCAGCCTGTAAACGCAGTAGGAATGGCGGAGATTGTGGAAATTTACTTCAGCAAGGAATTCACCCCATACGCAATCCCATACAGCACTGGCTGGTGGAGCATATAGATCCAGATAGTGCGTCTGCCCAGGGTGGAGAAAATCGGCACCTGCATCTGAAAGAATTCTCTCCATTTTTCATAAGGAGAAACCAATTCCCAGAACCAATATCCCGCCATGACCAGAAAGGACCAGGGTAAGATGGGAAAATAATCGCTGGAGCGGAAACCCGGATAAGGAAAGCCCAGAATCACCAGAAATTTCGTCCGGTAAAGCGCCTCCGGCAACGTAATCCATTGCATTCCAAAGAGTCCCAGATATCCGTCCGATACCTGGCGGAAGAGAAGAAAGAGAAGCAGGGAAAGTCCAAGTTCCACCGCGGGACGCCCCTTGGGAATCAGCTTGTCCATGAGGCATAATAACAGGGTGGCGCAGCCAATCCCGTTCAGAATGCCGAACCAAACCGTTTCAGAGGGCAGGAACACAAGGGTCACACCGGTGATGACCAGCCCCAGGAGGTTGAGCAAAAGCCCTTTTCGCAGATTATTGTGTCCGAAGTGCCAGGCAATTCCTGATAAAAAGAGAAATGTGATGCAAATGCATTGCTGCCAGACATGCACCCAGGTTTTCCGGTACCAGTTCGGATCCGCACCGAAAATCATAAAAATATCATAGGAAAAGTGAAAGAGCAGCATATTGAGCAGGGCAAATCCACGGATACCATTGATGAGATGGTAATAGGGCCTGGGTTCTTTTGGTGAATCGCTCATAAATCATTTGACCTTTCTTTCTGTATTTGTCCGTTCTGCAGGATATTGTCGTCAATATTCCTTCCGGTGGAGCACTGTTGCCGGCATCCTTTCCGGCGGAGTCCGGACGTCAGTATTTCTTCCAGCAGGACGGTATGAGAATGATCAGCATGGGGAACAGTTCCAGTCTTCCCGCCAGCATGTCGAACATCAGCACGATTTTGGAAAAGGAAGAGTATACTGAGAAATTGGACAAAGGTCCCACCATTTCCAGCCCGGGTCCGATGTTGTTCAGGGTTGCCGCCACCGCCGTGAAATTGGTGGTCAGGTCCAGATTGTCAACGGAAATGAGCAGCAGGGACGCGAAAGCGATCACGAAATAGACCGCGATATAGGCGTTGGTGGACTGCAGCACTTCTGGAGACAGACTGCGCGTATCGATTTTGATTTTTTTAACCAGTCTGGGATGGATCATCATGGAAAGTTCCTTGCCGATGGCCTTGAACAGAATCAAAATCCGGGAAACCTTGATGCCGCCTCCCGTGCTCCCTGAACAGGCGCCGACGAACATCAGTAAAACCAGAACCGTTTTGGAAAGTTGGGGCCAGGTGTTGAAATCCGTGGTGGAAAAGCCGGAAGTCGTGATAATGGAACCCACCTGGAAAAAGGCATGGCGCACGGTTTCTTCCAGGGTGGCATACATTGCGCGGATGTTGAACGAGATTAAGAGGACGGAGCCGGCAATAATGCCCAGATACCAGCGCACCTCCTCAATGGAAAAGGCTTCTTTGAACTGTCTCATGAGCAGACAGAAATAAAAGGTATAATTAATTCCGCTTAAAATCATAAAGACGGTCACGGTGTTCTGGATCAGGGGGGAGTAGGAAGCAAGGCTGTCATTGCGGACACCGAAGCCGCCGGTACCCACCGTTCCGAACGTGATGGCCATGGAATCAAACAAATCCATACCGAAAACGCACAGCAGAATGATTTCCAGCAAGGTAATGGCAATATATAGTTCATAGAGGATTTTGGCAGTATCCCTTACTCTGGGAGCCAGCTTGCCCACGGAAGGGCCGGGGCTTTCCGCCCGCATCAGGTTCATGTTGGAGCCGCCCATGAGGGGCAGGACAGCCATGATGAAGACAAATACGCCCATGCCGCCAATCCAGTGTGTGAAGCTGCGCCAGAACAGACCGGCGCGGGAAATGGCCTCCACGTCGCTTAAAATACTGGCTCCCGTAGTGGTAAAGCCGGAGATGGTTTCAAACATGGCATCGACGTAACTGGGAATATCGCCTGCCAGCACAAAGGGTATGGCCCCCATAAGACTGATCATGACCCAGCCTAAGGCCACGCTGGTAAAGCCTTCTCTGGCATAGAGCTGAAAGGGAGTGGGCTTTTTACGGCCCAGGAGGAGTCCCAGGAGAATGCACAAAAAAGCCGCTGCCAAATAGGAGACACAGGCTTTTCCCTCTCCGTAAATCAGGCCCACCAGGGCGGGAAGCAGGAGGAATCCCGCTTCGAAGCGTAAGATCCATCCCAAAATATATTGCACGATTGAAAAATTCATATCAAGCCTCCAGAATATCCTTGATGTTGTGCAGCCTGTCGTTGGTCAGCACCACGATGACGGAATCTCCCACCTGGATTTCGTCCTGACCGCCGGGGATGATGACGTGATTCTGGCGGTTAATACAGCAGACCAGAATATTCTTTTTAATGCGGAGATTCATCAAGGGAGTACCGGTCACGGCCGATTCCTCTTTGATCGAGAATTCCACGGCTTCCGCATGGCCTTCTTCCAATTTATACAGATTCTCCACGTTGCTGTCCATGGAAGCGTTGTTCACGGAACGGGCGTATTTGATAATGTTGTCCGCTGTCAATAGGCGGGGATAGGTGATGCTGTCCAGATTCAGATCGTCCATGACACTGCTGAAAGTGATACGGTTGACCTTGGTGACCACCTTGGCGTGGGAAGTCTTCTTTACGTAGAGGGAAAGGAGAATGTTTTCCTCGTCCAGTCCCGTCAGCGCGGCGAAACCGTCCACATTATCCAGGCCTTCCTCTAACAAGAGGTCCTGGTCCGTGCCGTTGCCATGGATGATGGTGGCCTTCGGGAGCATTTCGCTTAAAAATTCGCAGCGGGCCTGATCGCGCTCAATGATCTTGGTGGAAATTCCCACGGATAACAGCCGTCTGGCCAGATAAAAGGCCGTGGTGCCGCCCCCCACGATCATGGCGGTCTGTATCGGCGTGGATCCGATGCCGATCTTACGGAAGAAGTTGTTGGCTTCAGAAGGAGCGGCAATGATGGAAATCCGGTCTCCCTCCCGGAACGTAAAGTCGGCCCCCCTGGGAATGATGATTTCGTCGTTACGGTTAACCGTGCAGACCAGTACGTTGCATTTGAGCGTGGTTCGGATATGGACCAGCTTATAATTGACCAAAAGGCAGTCCTTTGTCACGCGGAAATGCAGCAGTTCAATCCTTCCTTTGGAAAAGGTATCCACTTTGACCGCGGAAGGAAATTGAAAAATACGGGAAATCTCCATGGCGGAAGTCATCTCGGGATTGATAACCATGGACAGTCCCAGCTCTCGTCTTAAGAACTCGATTTCCCGGCTATATATGGGATTGCGCACCCGGGCGATGGTCTTGCAGTTCCCCGCTTTTTTGGCGACCGCGCAGCAGAGCAGGTTCTGCTCGTCAGAATCGGTTACGGCGATCAGAATATGAGCCTTTTTAATGCCGGCCTCCAACAGCGTCTGGTAACTGACCCCGTTGCCAACGATTCCCATGGCGTCTAATTGGTCAGTGATGGCATGAACTCGTTCTTCTACTACATCGATTACCGTAATATCGTGGTTCTCACCGCCGAGCTGTTCCACCAACGTGTAACCGACTTTCCCACAACCTACAATGATGATATTCATAAAGTCCCTTTCCATGAGTCCTTTTCCGATGCGGCGAAACCGCGCGAAAGGAGATCGTTTATTCCTGCCTCCCATTGTAGCACAAATTCCGGAAAATGAGAAGAAAAATCGGAGAAACTACAATGGAAATCGGGAAAGAAATCAGGATAGTTGACAGATGAGGAAAGGGATTATATACTGAAAAAAGGTCGTGGGATTGTGATGGAGGGATTGAAATGGGACACGGTCAGTGGAAGAAACGGGAAAGTACCTGGGAACCGTTGGATCGGGTGTTGAAATTGCTTTTGCGGGGACTGGATCTGGTATTGTGTGTTTATATTTTGTTCGTGCTTGTGGCGCTGCCGCTTTACAATCATTGGGACTATGGAAGGATCGGTTCCAACAAGGTAAGCTTTTTGTGGGCCGGGTGCCGGGTGTTTGCCGTTCTCCTGGGTGTGTTGGGAGGTTTGTGGGTGCTTTTGCAGACGGCTTCCTGGATCAAAAAAAACGGATGTGACTGGAAAGGAGCGCGAATTTGGCTGAAAGGAGCGTTTTCCGTGACGGATGTGTGTGTGGCGGGCTATGGGCTTGCCATGATCATTTCCTATTGCTGCACGGATTACAAGGAATATGCTTTCATGGGCTTGTCCAGCTGGGGGATGGGGGCCATGGTGCAGCTGGTCTTTGTGGCGGCCTATTTCGGTCTTTCCAGGGTTTGGAGGCGCAGGGCCTGGTTTCTGCTTTCGATGCTTCCCACCACGGCAGTATTGTTTGCCTTGGGGGTGCTGAATCGTTTTGACATTTATCCCATTGCCATGGGGAATGCGGAAAATAAGCAGTTTATTTCTCTGGTGGGAAATATCAATTGGTTTTGCGGCTATATGGTACTGCCCATTTTTGCCTGCGCCTGCTTCTTCTGGTGCAGGGAGATCTCGGATTGGCGTCTCAGGGCGCTTTTCGATGGATATCTTGGAATTTCCTTTGCCGCCCTTGTGACCAATGGGAGCAGCAGCGGGGTCCTGACCTTGTGCGGCGTCTTTTTTTTGATGTTTGTGCTTTCTGTCAAAGACGCGGAGCGCCTGGAGGCGTTTTGCAGGCTTTTTGTGTTGTTTTCCCTGACCTGCCTTGTTATTCTGGGGGTAAGGCTTCTTTTCCCGGAAGCGATTAATTATCGAGAGAGCGTAACGGACCTGCTGACAAACAGTGCCTTGCCGGTGCTTCTTTTCCCAGCGTCGGTGGTATTGGAGCTTTTGGTGCGTTATTGGCGGAAAGGTGGCTGTTATCCGGTCCGGTTCCTCCTGGCAGTCAGGCGGGTATTGGTATTGCTTTTGGCTCTGGGAATCGTTTTATTCGCGGCACTTATCACGCTTAATACGGCATTTCCCGGCAGTATCGGCCCCTTGTCGGATTATGGCGTGTTTACCTTTTCGCCGGAATGGGGGAGCAGGAGGGGAGCCACATGGCAGGCCGGCGCCAGGCTTTGGCTGGAGATTAGTCCGCTGCGGAAACTGGTGGGCGTGGGTCCTGATTGTATGTGGCCGTATTTGCTGAATGATGCCAGTGGAGAGTTATTAAGCTTCGTGCGTTCCGTCTGGCCCTCGTCAAATCTTACCAATTCCCATTGTGAGCTTTTGACCATGCTGGTTCAGGAGGGCGTATTGGGATTCTTGTCCTTGGCCGGAATCCTGGGAAGCGCCGTATGGAGATATTTGCGTCAGTTGGACGTAACGGATTGGAAATCTTGTGTGACGGCATCCTGCGGCATGGCCATCGCCGCTTATACATTGCATAACATGGTCAGTTTTCAGCAGGTGCTTAACGTGCCCACCATGTTTGTGCTTTTGGGAATTGGCGAAGCCTTTTACCGGGAGAGGGAACGGAAAGAGTCCCTGCTGGAAAGGGGGAAGGGAAAGAAAACGGGCAGGAGGCGTTATGGACCAACAAACAAGTAAGGAGTACAAGCTGTACTCTCCTGTAGAGCAGACCTTATCGCGGCTCGATTCGCAAAACGGCAAAAAAATTCTCCCGCGAGGTATAGAAATCCATGTGGGCTTATGCTATACTTACATCGGTTTTGGGTGTACGGGGATTTACAGGAAAGTACCCCTTTTGAAAGAATATGCATAGGAAAGCCAAAGGAGAAATTTCCATATGAAAGATTTGAAGTGCAAAATATGCGGGGGTAGTCTTGAGCCTCTGCCGAACGGGGATTTTAGGTGTGACAGCTGTGGCGCGGTAGTGAAGAAAGCGGATCTTGAGGAAAGGAAGCAAGTCGGCCTTTTAGAGAACGCACAGACGGCAAAAGAGCTGCTGGAGAGCGGCGCTTTTGGTTCGGCTTATCTCATTTTTGAAAATATCCTCACACAAAAGCCGCAAGACGCGGATACGAGATGGAATCTTCTTCTTTGCAGATATGGCGTGCTTTACCAGCTTGATGAACTGACGGGCGAAAAGCTTCCCACTGTCAACCGGATGCGCTACGAAAGTATTCTGGAGGATCCGGACTACCTGGCAATCTTAAAATACGCCGGTGAGGATCAAAAAAAGTCCTATATCCGGGATGCGAAGCACATTGCCGACATTCAAAAGAGATATCTGGAGATTGCACTAAAAGAAGAACCATATGACGTATTCAT
Source organism: uncultured Acetatifactor sp. (assembly GCA_947625255.1). Classification (GTDB taxonomy): domain Bacteria; phylum Bacillota; class Clostridia; order Lachnospirales; family Lachnospiraceae; genus Acetatifactor. Next base: position 43,971 of record CANQNT010000011.1, read on the forward strand.
CAGTTTCAAGGCAGAGAATGAGGATGGAACACGTTCGCGGGACAGCGTGATCGGACAGGAAATTTACAACCAGCTGACGGAACATGGCCTGCGGGTATTCTACTCGCGCATCACTCTTGAAAATAAGGGCGGAGAGGAGTATGAGCCTTATATCTTTTCAGCCTTAAATACCGCAAAGGTCATGCTGTTGATCGGCACAAGCAAAGATCATGTGCTGGCTCCCTGGGTTGCGAATGAATGGCAGAGATATCTTGCTCTCATGCAGGAGAAGTCGGATAAGAGCTTTCTGCCGGTGTACGAGGGAATGGAGCTTTCCGAATTTCCTAAGGAGATTCCCGTCCGTGAGGCGGCAGACTATTCGAAGCAGGGGGCCCTGTCGGAGCTGACGCAGGGTGTGCTCTCTATCACAGGAAAGGGCGTGCTGGTGGAGGCGAAGGAATCCCGTGCCTCCATTGCGAAGCTTTCGGAGGGGCTTCGACAGGCTGTCGAGAAGGGAGATTTTTCTCATGCTAGGGAACTTGCCAATGCGATTTTGGATTTGGATGCGGAAAACAGCGATGCTTATTATTATCTTCTTCTGGCATATTACGGGGTAAAGAAAGCGACTGCCTTGTCGAATGTGGATGAGCCCTGGACGGAGAACCGTAACTACATAAGAGCGCTCAAGTATGCCGATCCTGCCAGAAAACAGCTTTTGGAGGCTGTGAAGGAACGCCGCGAGATGCGGCTTCAGGACGAGCGGGAAAACCGGATACAGCGAGAGGAAGCAGTTCGCCGTAAAAAAGAGATTGCAGACGCTGTACGTCAGGGCGAAAAAATAATACAGCAAAAGAAATATCAGGAAGCTTTCGAGCTATTATCCAAAGTCGCTGCCGGCGACCCGCAGGCAGACAGACTGATCGAGCTCAGCAAGAAAGGGATGGAAGCAGAGGCGCTTTTATCAGATCCGCATTTTCTGGACACTATCCTGAAGCAGGAGCACCCGGATGCCTATTTTAAGATGGAGCATCTGAGAGAAGCGTCCGGTGAAGCCGACCCCCGAGGCCGTGCGGCGGATATAAAGAGAATTGCAACGGGAATCGTCGCAATCATCCTTGCCTTTGTTTTGCTTAAGGTTCTTCCGGCAGTCGTCACGGGAGATGGGGTTCTTGCTTTTACCGTGATGACGAACGGGCCGATTCTGGGGATTGTTCTATTGTTGGTGGGCGCAGTGAAGCTGGTAAAGGGTCTCAATCATCTGGTCCGCTCCATCCGTGAAGAGACGGAGCGAAAAAAGTATCGGGAGCATATGGAAAACGTAATCGGACCTTTGCGGGAGGCCACATGGAATCAGATTAAAAAAGAGTATGTACCCTGGCTGGGAGAAGACTTTTTTCAGGGTATCAATCCGTTAAGAAAGTGAGGAAAACCCCATGGTTTCATTAAAATGTACCATATGCGGCGGCGAAATCGTGAAAAAGGGGGAAATCGGCGTCTGTGACAGCTGCGGACGGGAAGTTTCCCTTGCCGATCTTCGGGATGACCGATCCATTGAAAACAGGAACAGAGCAAATGCCGCCAGATTAAAGCAGGATTATTCCGCTGCAGAGCGGGCCTGGTCCCGAATTGTTGCCGATGAACCGGACAGTGCCGAGGCTCATTGGAACCTGGCGATTTCCCGATATGGAATCGACTATGTCTGGGATGATTTGACCGGAGATTTTTACCCTTCCATGAACCGTATGCATTGGGAACGGTTTACTGACGATCCCGATTATCGTCTCGCTATCCAATATGCCGATGAAAATGCCCTTGTTTTCTATTTGAAGGAAGGCAAGCACCTGGAGGAAATCCGGGAACGCATGGTATCCCTTGTGAAGGATGAGCCAGCATGGGATGTATTTCTTTGTGTCAGCGATACCATGGCAGGAGAGGATAGGGCCTACGCCGCTGAGATACAGAAAGAACTTTCTGCCAAGGGTCTCCGCGTCTTTTATGGCAGGGAGGCACTGACGGGAATTCCAAAGCCGGAACAGGAGCCTTATATTTTCTCCGCTCTTTACACGAGCCGGGTGATGGTGTTGTTCGCTTCCGCGGCAGAACAGCTTTCTGACGTTTCGGTAAAAAATGAGTGGAGCCGGTTCCTCTCTCTCATGGAACAGGACAGCCGAAAGTATCTGATTCCTGCCTATGCACATATGCGTCCGGAGTTTTTCCCGGATGAACTTCCTGCCCGTGAGGCGGTAGATTTAACAGTCAGCGGCTCCATGATGGACCTGGTTCACGGCGTGCTGCGGTTTGCGGGAAAGGACAATTCCGATGCAAGCTATGCCGAGATTTTGCGGATCAGGAAAAATATGGAGGCCGAACTTAAAAAAGGTAATTTTCAGGAAGTTGTCCGTTTGGGCAAGGAAGGGACCGCATTGGCTCCGGATGATGCGGATTTGTGGTACTTACTGTTCTTTGGTGAAAACCAGATTACCTCGGAACAAGAGCTTTCTGAAAAGGCGATCAATTGGATGGATAGCCGGAGCTTTACAAGAGCGTATGAGCTTGCTGCCCGCCAGAGAAGAACGGGTTTGGACAAGGTTAAGGTAAATTGGCAGAGATATCAGGAAAGGCTTTTAAAAGACCGCCGGTTCGCCGAGGATGAGAAAAAAGCCAAAGTAAAAACAGCCCAGACTGCTTCTAAGGCCAGAGCTCTGATGATGAAAGGCTTATATCAGGATGCCTATAAACTCCTGCAGGATAATGTGACGGCAACCCAGGAAATTGTGGCGCTGCGGGATGCGGCGGCCCTTGGGTGCGAATGCGGGAAAATAGACACCGTGAACTATCTTTCAGACACGCTGAACCGGAATCATCCCATGGAAATGAAAAAATTACGGTCTTTCTCCGCGACTATGGGGAAGAACGGTATTCTTCCCTGGGACGCAAAAATCTGCCTGATCGGCCTTTTGATGCTGACCCTTGTTTATCTCTATGGTTTTATCCTTGGAAGCGTTGAAAGCGGGATCCTGAAAATACCGGTTGCGTTGTGTTCACTCATCGGTCCCGTCCTGGTTTTTCTTGGATGCTTCAGCAGAACATGCGGCAGCATGAAAAAAGCGTTTCAAAGGCACAAGATTCTGCCTTACTTTATTGCCATGTTCCATCTTTCTCAGCTTGAAAAGATGGCGGAAGCGGAATTTGGCGGCTTATCGGAAAAAGTCTTTTATTTGATCCTGCTGCTTGTGGCCCTGGTCTTTGTTATGATAGCCCTTCATGATATTCCTTGCCAAAGCGGTTCCGCGGGACGGCGCAGCCTTGAGTATTACAGTAAGGTTATCGCTCCTCTGGAGAAATCGTATATCGATGCCTATAAGAAAAAATACGAAGCACTGGTTCCGTATTCTCCGCTTCCTGAGCTTACAACGGTGTGGGATAAGTACCAGAGCAAGAGAGGATCAATGATATGACGAATCTGAAATGCAAATATTGCGGCGGCAGCATTGCCGCCCTGGGAAAGGATGTCGGGAAGTGTGAAAGCTGCGGCTGCCTTGTTACATTTCCCAAAGTAGACAAGCAAAGCAGCATCGAACTATACAACAGAGCAGACCATCTTCGCAAAATCCATGACTACGATGGCGCGATTTCCGCCTACGAGCATATTGCCGCGGAGAATCCCACAGACCCTGAGGCCAGATGGAATCTTGTGCTATGCAAATATGGTGTGGAATATACCTATGACCGACGGACGGATCGCTATCTTCCCACTATAAACCGTATGAGTCTGGACTCTATCCTGGAAGATCGGGATTACCTGATGGCATTGGAATATTCCGATGAAGGCGCAAAAGAGGAATATCGTCGGCAGGCTCTAAAGCTTGCGGCCATCCAGGATGAACTGGAAAAAATCGTCCGGGTAAATGAAAATTACGATGTGTTCATCAGCTTTAAGGCCACCGACGAAAACCGCAAACGCACAAGGGACTACTTTCTTGCGCAGGAAATCTACGATGCTCTTTCTGCAAGCGGCCTGAGGGTGTTTTTTTCTCCCGTATCCCTGCGGATCCATGCGGGAGAGGTGTATGAACCTTACATCTTTGCGGCTTTGTACTCCTCCAAGGTGATGATCCTGGTGGGGACAAAAAGAGAATATCTGGATTCAGAGTGGGTGAAGAACGAATGGAGCCGGTATCTCTTTATGACAAGGTCCAATTCCCAAAAGCATATCCTGCCAGTTTATGAGGGAATGAAGCCTGAGGAGTTCCCGGCAGAAATCGGAAAGATGCAGGCGATTTCCATGAATGCCGTCGGTGCTCTGGAGAGGATTAAAGAGCGGGTTGCCGGCTATACCGCAGGCGAAGAAAAAAGGATTTTCTTAAAGAACACTGCCGGGGAAAGGCAGGACTTTACCAATCAGATTCGCCGTCTCTCCTTTGCCGTTGAGGACGGGGACTTCAAAGACGCCGTTAATCGGATCCAGAAGCTTAGGTCCGAGATTTCCGGGAAAAATGCGGATATCGAGTATCTGGCGCTTCTTGCCAAGTATCAAGCAAAGGATGAGACGGAGCTTTCGGAACATATTGACAGACTTCAGGAGGATGAGGATTACCAGTGGCTTCTTGCACATGGCAGTGAGGAACAGAAGCAAAGCCTGGTTCAACTGGCGAAGCGGCGGTCCGACTCTTTGCAGAGGAAGTATGAGGCGCAGCTTTTGGCCCGTCTCTCTAATCTCTATCAAAACAACCGTTATCGGGATATCGTACAGGAAGTAGAGGCAGCGCAGAAAAAAGGCGCTTTCCAACGCAGTGCGGAAATTGACGATTTTTACCAGTGGGCGAAGAAAAAATATGAATATGAAATCCTTTTAGAGCGATACAGAGATACCGTGGGAGACGGGAAAACTTATTTTCTACGGCGTCTTGGGGAAAAAGAACCGAATCGTGCCGGGCAGCTTCGTCTTCTCAAGTCAAAAACAGAGAATGTCCCCTCTCTTTCTCTCCTGGATCAGATTGTTGGGTTGAGCTGGTGCGCCGGGCTGGCGATGATTGCACTTTGGTTCTTTTTAAAAGGCTCGTTGAGTCCCCTGGTATTGATGTTCGACATTGCCCTTTATGTGATTGATGTATTGACGTATCGGTCAGATAAAAAGGAATCCGCCGGGCGTGTCCGGGGGCGGAGACCGTATATCCTTCTTCCGTCTCTGCCGGTATTCGTCGCAACAGTGATTATAACGGCAGTAAGGGGGGATCTGCTGCGTCCCTTCAACTTGTTTTTGTTATGTGGGCAGTTGTTTGGAGATGGAACCGCTGACGATGGCTTGATGGTCTATTTCTATCTGGTAGTGCTGGTATTTTTAATTTTTCACGGGATTCGGATTGGCCTTGCCAATGGAGCTGCGGTAAAAAAGAAAGCAGGTATGCTTCGGGAGAAAAAGGAGCTTTTGGAATTTCTGAAACATTTTGAAAAGCAGGAGGAATTGCTTCTTGCGGAAGAGTTTGCGGAGATTGACGCGACTGACCGGATTCCACTGGAAAGCCTGTGGGAACAATAATCCCGCTGGAGGAACTGATAAGACGGGAAACGGCATGACCGAAGTCATGCCGTTTCGCTGATAAAAATCAGGCCGTCGGGCTCATCTGGGCGTCGTTCGTCCTGCGCGGCTTACATGGACTCGTGGAAAGTCCTGCTGATTACGTCAGCCTGCTGTTCCGGAGTCAGCTTAATGAAGTTCACGGCATATCCGCTGACACGGATCGTGAGCTGCGGATAATTCTCAGGATGCTTCTGGGCGTCCAGCAGCGTATCGCGGTTCAAAACGTTGACATTCAAATGATGGCCGCCCTTGGTAGCGTAGCCGTCCAACAGATTGACAAGATTTGTTACTTGAGCGGAATTTTCTTTCATTGCTAAATTACCTCCTGTTCATTCTTCAATAATAGTAATAGTTACTGATTTCTTATATATACAATATCACCTTTTCTCAAAACTGTCCAGTAGTCCGGACTTTTTTTTTGTTTTTTTTTAGATACATCAGGTGAAAAAAATTAGACATATCTTGGACAGGGCTTCATATATTGAGATAAGGGGGTGAGGCAGATGAGCGGTGTGCTGCAATTGTTTCCCAAGGAAAGACGCTGGTTCTGGAAACGGGTGGCGGAGGATGAGGAGCGGATTCAGGAAATCCGTATCCGTACAGAGCTTCCGGTGCTGATCCTATGGGAAGGGCGCGAACGGTTTCTGGATGAGGAAGGCAATTACGCGGATCGTCCGGAAAAAGCTTACCGGGCGATGGAGGAAGAAGTGCGGCAGGTGCTGCAGCATGTTTGTCATTATTCGCTTTACGCTTATGAAGATGAATTGCGCCAGGGTTTTATCACGGTTGCGGGAGGGCATCGAGTGGGCGTGGCGGGACAAGCGGTTCTGGAGACGGAGGAGCGTCTTCGGACGATTAAGCATATCACGTGCCTGAATATTCGCCTGTCTCATCAGGTCCGGGGAGCGGGGGACGGAGTGCTGCATTTTATCTATGAAAAAGGGGAATTGCAGAATACCTTGATTATTTCGCCGCCGGGCTGCGGGAAAACCACGCTGCTCCGGGATCTGGTACGGCAGATTTCGGACGGAAATCCTTATGGGAGCGGAAAGTGCGTGGGGCTCGTGGATGAGCGCTCGGAGATTGCGGGATGTTTTCAGGGAAAGCCCCAGAATGACGTGGGGATTCGGACAGATGTGCTGGATGCTTGTCCAAAGGCCTTGGGGATGATGCTTCTTTTACGTGCCATGTCCCCGCAGGTACTGGCCATTGATGAAATGGGGGGAGAGAGGGATTTGGAAGCGGTCCGGCTGGCCTCTTCCTGCGGCTGCAGACTGGTGGCTACCGTTCACGGAAGCGGGATGAAGGATGTGCGCAGGAAAGCGGGAATGGGGAGACTGCTGGAAGAGGGAATTTTTCAGCGGTTTTTGATTCTGGGGAAACGAGAAGGCAGATGCGTGGTGTTGGACATGCATCGTTGGGAGCCGGGAAAGGAGCTGGCATGATGCGCTGGATCGGATGTGTAATGATTGGCGGCGGCTGCCTGGGACTGGGATGTTGGTATCGGGAGCAGTTTCGGCTGCGCCTTAAGGCTTTGCGCACGCTGCAGGAATTGTTGGAAATCATGATGAGCGAGGTGCGTTATAGCAAGGCCACTTTGCCGGAGTGCTGCATGAAACTGAGCAGGCGCCTGGAAGAGCCTTACAAACAGGCCCTGACCAAAGTCTTTGAGGAAATGGGAAGAAATGAGGGAGAGGGCTTTGGAACCATTTTTCAAAAGCATATGAAAGAGTGCCTGGAGCGACTGCCGCTGAAAGCGGAGGAGAAGAACTTATTTCTCCAGTTTGCGGGCGGCTTTGGATTTGAGGAAGCCAGAATGCAGCTTTCCAGTATGGAACAGCTCAAGGAACGGTTGGACGCGCTGACAAAGCGTCTGGAGTCCGAGGTGGCGGAGAAGAGCCGGATGGCCATGGGTTTGGGAATCATGAGCGGTTTGCTGTTGGTTATTATTCTATTATAAAGCCGTAGGATATTATCGCTGTCGGGGGCGGCGGTGGACCGGACGGAACGAGGAGCGGTATGGGAGTAAGTCTGATATTTCGGATTGCGGCTGTGGGAATTTTGGTGACGATCCTCAGCCAGATTTTAAAGCATAGTGGAAGAGAGGAGCATGCCTTTTTACTGAGTTTGGCCGCGCTGATCCTGGTTCTGGGCTGGATCATTCCCTATATTTATGATTTGTTCAATACGATCCAGACACTGTTTTCCCTGTAAGTTTTGTTGTTTGTAAGGCGTTTGGAATCGTAAGGAAAGGAGGGCGCATGGCAGAAGTTATCAAGGTGGGAATGCTGGGTATCATAGGGATTCTGATCGCCATTCAATTCCGGTCGCAAAAGCCGGAGTATAGCACATATATTGGATTGGCAATCGGGATCCTGATATTTTACTATGCGCTCAAGGAATTCGAAGCGGTTATCAGTCAGTTTGAAGTGATCCAGAAATATCTGGGCAGCGGAGAGAGCTATCTGGCAATCCTTCTGAAAGTGATCGGCATCACTTATATTTGTGAATTCAGCTCCAGCATCTGCAAGGATGCGGGATACGGGACGGTGGCGGAGCAGATCGAGGTTCTGGGCAAGCTGTCCGTGATGTTTGCTGGTTTGCCGATTTTATTTGCCGTGATCGAACAGATGCAGGGATTTCTCGGCTAGGATGGGAAAGAGGGGAGACGCATGGATACAGTGATCAATATTGAAGAGATCTGGCAGCAGTACGGTCTGGACAAGCTGCAGCAGGGTCTCCAGACCCTTTTCCCGGACTACACGATTTCCCTTCAGGAGTTGTTTGGCCGGATTCTGGACGGGGATATTCTGGGAGTGTTGTCAGGGATTCCGCGGATGCTGTTTGGAGGAGCCGCTTCCCAGCTTGCGGGAATGCGCAATATTTTGGTCTGGCTGCTGGTGCTGGGGATCGTGTCCGCGGTTACCACGCACTTTGTGGAAATTTTTGACCGGCATCAGATCGCTGACCTAAGCTTTTATTTTATGTACTTATTGCTGACGGCCGTACTGCTGCAGTGCTTTCGTCAGGCGGCCCAGACGGCGGAGAACACGATTGAAAACATTGTGACGTTTATCAGGCTTTTGGTGCCGACTTACCTGATGTCCGTAGGTGTCGCCACGGGGGCGGTAACGGTGGGGGCCTATTATCAGTTGCTGCTGTTGGTCGTCTATGGCGTGGAAAATATTTTGGTGGCGGGAATTCTTCCCTTTGTGTACAGCTACTGTATGTTGGCAGTGGTGGGAGGCATCTGGGTGGAAGAAAAGCTGAACCTTTTGATGGATTTGCTGGAGAGAGGGATTCGGACGGTGCTGAAAGCGGCAGTGGGGATTGTGACGGGTGTGAGTGTTTTTCAGTCCATGCTGACACCCATTATTGATTCGGTAAAAAGTTCCGCGCTGCAAAAGGCGCTTTCAGCCATTCCAGGCATCGGAAACGCGGCGAACGGAGTCCTGGAGCTGGTTTTGGGAAGTGCCGTCATCATAAAAAACAGTATTGGGGTGGTGCTTTTGCTTTTGTTGATCATATTGTGCGCTTCTCCTTTGCTGCAAGTGTTTTTGATTGCCAGTCTTTTAAAAATCGCGGCTGCCCTTATGGGAATCATCAGCGATTCGCGGATCACCACGGTGACAAACCGGGTGGGGGAGGGCGGAATGCTTTTGTTCCGGACGGTGGGAACGGCGCTGCTTTTATTTCTCATTACCATTTCCATGATGGCCGCCGCCACGAACAGGGGGATTTAAATGACGGCATTTTTGAAAGTGATCCTGCAGGTGGGGATTTTTATGGTCTGTGCCCAGACCATCGTGCATTTCAAGCCCAACGGTTCTTATGAAAAATATTTGAAGATATTGGTGAGTCTTATGATCCTGATTCAGATTTTTCGGCCGATTCTCAGTCTTGTAGGAAGAAGCGGGGAAAGTCTGGAGGAACGGATCGGTTTTTTCCAGGGACAGATGTGGGACGGCATGGAGCAGGCGGGAGACATAGCCGAACGGGCGGACCAGATTTTGAATCAGATGTCTCTGGAGGAAATCCGGGAGCGGCTGGAAACGGAGCGGAGGACAAGCGCCGGGGAGGATACGGACAGCGGTCCGGGCGATGGGACGGGAAACCAGAAAAAAGCCGGGGACAGTCCGGGCGAGGAAATAGGTGCTCGGAAGATGGACGAGGAAAGCCGGGACGAAGAAAGCTTGAGACAATCTACGGTTCAAATCGAAAAGATTCAGGTGGAGTTGGGAACGGAGGCGGAAAAGCGTGCGGAAACTGAGTGAGTGGATAGAGAAAAAAGGCCTGCGGAAATGGTTTCAAAGGGACAATCTTATCATTCTGATCCTTTCCGGCGTGCTTTTGATGATAATCGCCTGGCCCATGGATCAGAAAAAGGAAAAGGAGGAAGGGTCTGAAGAAAGGTCCGGAGAAAAAACGGAGGAAGAAACGGAGGAAGAAACGGAAGTTTTCTCTTCGGAAACAAACCGGGAATCGGAGCTGGACCGATATGTCGCTTCTTTGGAAGACCGTCTGGAAAGCTTGTTGTCCCGTATGGAAGGCGTGGGGGAGGTGCGTGTCATGATCACCCTTCGCTCCTCCCAGGAGTTGGTGCTGGAAAAGGACCAGCCCGTGACTCGTTCCGAGACCACGGAAAAGGATGCGGAAGGCGGCAGCAGAAGTGTTTATGAATCGGAAAACGGGGAAACCACGGTCTATGCCTCCGATGGAAGCAAGCAAAGCCCTTATGTGGTCAAAACGCTGACTCCCAGAGTCGAGGGCGTGGTGGTGATGGCCCAGGGCGCGGGTACCGCCCGGGTTTCCAGCGACATTTCAGAAGCGGTTCAAGCCTTGTTCGGTATTGACGCCCACAAGGTCAAGGTCATCAGGATGAAAAACGAATGAAGGCATATATCCGAAAAGCGATTCATAGAATGAACTAGTAAAAAAGATACAAGCGGCCAGTAACCGCTTGGAAAAGGGAGAATGCCGTGAAAAATTTATTCAAAAAAAATCAGCTGATGATCACCGCACTTGCCATTATGATAGCGATTGCCGGCTATCTGCAATTTGCGGGAACCAATCTTGAGGAGGACTTGATGACGGACACTGTAAACGACGTGGGATCTACCGGAGTGATTTCGGAGAACCTGACAGCGGACGATTTAATCTCAAACACGCCCGAGGATACTTTGGATTTGGAAAACAGTCTGCTGGATCTATCCGAGGAGGATTTGGCGGGAAATAATCTGACGGATATTGAAAGCCTGGATTCCGATGTGGACGTGTTGATGGAGGATTACCTGGAGGAAGGGATGGAAGATGTGGTCAATCCCACGGATGAGAATCTGACGGCGTCCCTGACGGATCAGGATCCCCAGACCCAGTCCGCGGTCCAGCCCGAGGAAGATGAGATCCCCGGAGAAGCGGTATTCACTTCCGCTGACGGCGTGACGGTCCTGTCAGAGGCAAAGCTCCTCAAGGAACAGACCAGGGCCAAAAACAAGGAAACCCTGTTGGACATCATTAACAGCACCGGTATTTCCGAAGAGCAGAAGCAAGAGGCCATTGACAACATGGTGCGCATGACGGATATCGCGGAAAAAGAGGCTGCCGCAGAAATCCTGCTGGAGGCCAAGGGATTTCTGGATGCGGTGGTCAGCATTGACGAAGGGGCAGTGGACGTGGTCATCAATGCCGCGGAACTTTCCGAAGCCCAGCGCGCCCAGATCGAGGATATCGTAAAACGCAAAACCGAAATCCCCGCGGAGAATATCGTCATCAGCACGATTGTCAGCCAGGACTGACCTTACCTTGCAGAATATTTCGTAAAAAATTATGTACAATACATAAAAATATGTTATACTTCAAGTAGGCGGCAAGCGGCGCGGCAGAGGGAGCTTTCCCCTCGCGCCGAGTCCGCGGGAAAGCCGCTGTTTTACCCATCGTTTTGAAAGGAGTCCCATCAATTTTATATGCCCAGAATATTTCTCATTGTCCTGGACGGTTTTGGCATCGGCGCCATGCCGGATGCTCCGTCCTACGGTCATATAGATGTAAACACGTTAAAAAGTATTTCCGCCAGCCCATACTTTCAGGTACCAATCTGAAGGACATGGGCTTATTCAACATTGACGGTTATGCCAGAAGATACATCCTTTCTCATGATTGGCGCCGGGCAAAAGCCGCGCGACCTGGGAACGAGAAAACCTTTGCGGACATTGGGGCAACTGTGTTACAATATTTTTCGATTCTTTCCGCGTTTGGCGGAGAGGGAATGCTAAACATTGATATCGGAGGAAAGAAACGTGCCTAATTATACGGAAGAAATCAAGCGGAGAAGAACTTTCGCCATTATATCCCATCCTGACGCGGGTAAGACGACGCTGACGGAGAAATTTCTGCTTTATGGCGGGGCAATCAATCTGGCAGGAAGCGTAAAGGGAAAGGCCACTGCCAGACACGCTGTATCGGACTGGATGGAGATCGAAAAGGAGAGGGGAATTTCTGTGACATCCTCCGTCCTGCAGTTTGAATATGACGGTTATTGCGTGAACATTCTGGACACGCCCGGACACCAGGATTTCTCGGAGGATACCTACCGTACCCTGATGGCAGCGGACTGCGCCGTCATGGTCATCGATGCCTCCAAAGGCGTGGAGGCCCAGACCAGAAAGCTTTTCAAGGTCTGTGTGATGCGCAAAATCCCGATTTTTACCTTTATCAATAAAATGGACAGAGATGCCAACGATACCTTTGACCTGTTGGACGAAATCGAAAAGGAACTGGGAATCGCCACCTGCCCGGTCAATTGGCCCATTGGTTCCGGAAAGAGTTTCAAGGGGGTCTATGATCGGAATAAAAAATGTGTCATTACCTATTTCGATACGGAAAAAGGGACCAGGGAGGGACATTCCCGGGAACTGCCCATCGAGCAAGAGGATCTGCTTCGGGAGCAGCTTGGCGGGGAAGCGACGGACAAGCTTTTGGAGGAAATCGAGCTTTTGGACGGCGCCAGTGCGGAGTTTGATCTGAACGAAGTGAGAAAGGGTGATCTGACTCCCGTGTTTTTCGGTTCCGCCCTGACCAACTTTGGCGTGGAAATCTTTTTAAAGCACTTTTTGGAAATGGCTACGCCGCCTCTGCCCCGAGTGGCGGATATTGGCGTGGTGGACCCGGTGGAGGCGGATTTCAGCGCCTTTGTCTTTAAAATTCAGGCAAATATGAACAGAGCCCACCGTGACCGGGTGGCTTTTATGAGGATCTGTTCCGGAAGATTTGATGCCAACATGGAGGTGCGTCATGTACAGGGCGGCAAGGTCATGCGCCTGTCCCAGCCCCAGCAGATCATGGCCGATGAACGCAAGATTTTGAGCGAGGCTTACGCGGGGGACATTATCGGTGTGTTTGACCCGGGCATTTTTTCCATTGGAGACACGATCTGCGCGCCTAAAAACAACTTTCGCTACGAAGGAATTCCTACCTTTGCGCCGGAACATTTTGCCAGAGTGCGTCAGATGGATACCATGAAGCGCAAGCAGTTTGTGAAAGGCATCGAGCAGATCGCCCAGGAGGGCGCCATCCAGATTTTCCAGGAATTTAACGGCGGAATGGAGGAAATCATCGTAGGCGTGGTGGGCGTTCTGCAGTTCGATGTTTTAAAATACCGTTTGGAAAATGAATACAATGTGGAGATCCGTCTGGAGAATCTGCCCTATGAGCATATCCGATGGATCGTGAATAAGGACGAGGTCAACCTGGAACACCTGGTTGGGACCTCTGATATGAAGAAAGTAAAAGATATGAAAGGCAATCCTTTGCTGCTGTTCGTTAATCCCTGGAGTGTGGGCATGGTCCTGGACCGCAATAAAGGACTGGTGCTGCGGGAATTCGGCAGAAACTAAAGGAGTTGGCCCCAAATGGCCAGGAAAGGTTGACAAAGTTCTCATGAAAAGAAAAGGATCTCGTTTGATCGCGGCGGGCTTGTGGGTCGTTTTGATCGGCCTTTTGTCCGTGTGCGTACGGATTGCTTTTACCAAAGAGAAGCTTTTGGATGATGATTTTTGGAAGATAGGCGCGGAAAGCACGCTGGATGGCGGCGGTGTTCCGGAGACGGCGCTGCAGGAGACGGTTGTGACGGTGGAAGGGCTGGAGCATAGTGAGAACGCGGCAGAGGAGGAGCTGCCGCAGGGCGAGAATGCAGCGGCGGAGGAGCTGCCTTTCTTTGAAGAACCGGACGCGGATCATTATGCATACGATTCCTTGTCGGACGCGGAGCGGCTTTGGTATTTGGACATCAACGACGCGTTGGGAAATATGCTTCCCAAACAGGAATTGAATAAGGAAGGCTTTGATGCGGGACTGGATGAAACGGATATTGACAAGGTGTTCCAGTGCGTGCTGAACGATCATCCGGAATATTTTTATGTGGAGGGTTATACCTATACAAAATATACCCGGCTGGGGCATTTGGTGAAGCTGGATTTTTCCGGCAGTTTTTCCATGGACGTGGATGAGGCCAGGAGCCGCAGAGAACAGATTCACCTGGCAGTGGAACAGCTTCTGTCGCAGGCGCCGAAAGATGGGGCTGATTATGAGAAAATCCGCTATGTGTATGAGACGCTGATCCGGAATACGGAGTACGATCTGGATTCCACGGACAATCAGAATATTTACTCGGTGTTTATCAATCGCGTGTCCGTATGTCAGGGTTATGCCAAGGCCACGCAGTATCTTTTGAACCGCATGGGGATCGCTTGTACCATGGTGATCGGGAGCGTGGATACCGGCGAGGGTCATGCCTGGAATCTGGTGAAAGCGGACGGGGATTATTATTATCTGGATACCACTTGGGGCGATGCCTCCTATCGCACGAATGGGGAAAGCGCTTTTGTGATGCCGGAAATCAATTATGATTATTTGTGCGTGACCACGGACCAGCTTTTCCAGACCCATGTGGTAGGAGGAGTAGTGCCCATGCCCGTCTGTGACAGCATCGAAGACAATTATTATGTGCGGGAAGGGGTTTATTTTACGGATTTTGAAGAAGAACGGCTTGCCCAGGTCTTTCAAAAAGCCCTGGAGGAGGGGCGCAGGGATGTGACGCTCAAATGCTCCGATCGGATGGTTTATGAGAATATGGCGGAGAAGCTCATTGGGGAGCAGGAGATTTTTCACTATTTTGAAGCCGCCGGAGGCCGTATCGCCTATGCGCAAAATGAAAAGCAGTTATCTTTGACTTTCTGGATGACAAATGAGTAAAAAAATGGTATACTTGTAATAATTGATAGAAAAAGGCATAAAGGAGGCCAAGAAGATGGAGAAAGAGGTTGAGAACATCACGGTGGTTCTGGAAGATGAGAATAGCGGAATCGGAACGGTGAAGATCGCGGACGATGTGGTGGCGATCATTGCCGGGCTGGCTGCCACGGAGGTTGGTGGAGTGACTTCTCTGGCCGGAAATCTGACCAACGAGCTGATGAGCAAGGTCGGCGTGAAGAGCCTTACCAAGGGCGTGAGAGTGGAAGTAGTGGACGGAAAGGTGAAGGTGGATCTGGCCCTGACGATGGAATATGGCTACAATATTCCCGAGACTTGTCAGAAAGTGCAGAGTAAGGTAAAGGCGGCCATCGAGAACATGACGGGCTTAAGCTGTTCGGATGTGAACATTCGGATCGCCGGCATCAATATGAAAAAGGATTAATAGGGCGAAGCGATGGGAAGGCATGAACAGAGGGAACAGATTTTCAAGCTTTTGTTCCGTGCGGAATTCCATAAGAGCGAGGAATTGCCGGAGCAGGTGAAGCTATTCCTGGAAGATGAAGAATCTCAGGAGATATCTGAAAAAGAAAGAAACTATATTACGCAGAAGCTGGAAGGAATCCTGGAGGTGCTTCCGCGGATCGACGCGCTCTTAAATGAAAAGTCGAAAGGCTGGGATGTTTCCCGTATGGGCAAGGTGGAGCTGACGGTTTTGCGGCTTGGTGTTTATGAGATTTTGTACGACAGAGACGTGCCCAACGGTGTGGCGATTAATGAGGCGGTGGAAATCGCGAAGAAGTACGGGCCGGAGATGTCCGGCGGTTTTGTCAATGCCGTTCTGGCGAAATTTGTATAAGGCTTGGTGATTGAGATTCCGAATATATATTCTGTTACACAAGTAAATGCTTATATTAAAAATATGTTCATACAGGATTATATGCTGCAGTCGATTTCCGTCAGAGGCGAGGTCAGCAACTGCAAGTATCATTCCTCTGGACATATTTATTTTACCTTGAAAGATTCCCATGGCACGATTTCCTGTGTGATGTTCGCGGGAAATCGTGCGGGTTTAAGGTTTCGCATGACGGAAGGGCAGCAGGTTGTCGTAAGCGGATCCGTGGATGTCTATGAACGGGATGGAAAATATCAGCTCTATGCGAAGAGAATTACTCTGGATGGAGCGGGAGCATTTTACGAGCAGTTTGAGAGGCTCAAACGGGAACTTCAGGAAATGGGAATGTTCGCCCAGGAATATAAGCGGCCCATTCCCAAATACATTCGCACGCTTGGAGTGGTGACGGCGGATACCGGAGCAGCCATCAGGGATATCATTCAAATCACCAGACGGCGCAATCCCTATGTACAGATTATACTATACTCCGCCCTTGTGCAGGGAAAAGCCGCGGCTGAGAGTATTGTTCAGGGAATCCGGGCTTTGGAGCGGATGCGGGTGGACGTGATCATCGTGGGGCGCGGCGGTGGTTCCATAGAGGATCTTTGGGCTTTCAATGAAAGATGCGTGGCGGAAGCGGTATTTCAGTGCCAGATTCCCGTGATTTCCGCCGTAGGTCATGAGACGGATACCACGATCGTTGATTTTGTGGCGGATCTGAGGGCTCCCACGCCTTCCGCGGCGGCAGAGCTGGCGGTGGCGGATGTTGGGCAGCTGATGGAACGGTTTGCCGGTTATGAGAATATGCTGCGCAAGCTGTTTGTCAGAAAGGTGGCCGCGGAGCGGGAGCGTTGTCTTCAGTATGAACGGGAGCTGCGGCATTTAAGCCCCGTGGGCAGGATCCGTTCCAATAAGACCTATGTCGCCCAGATGGAAGATCGCATCTGCGGCGGAATGGAGCGGATTTTGAGGGAGCGGCGGCATATGCTGGCGCTTTACGCGGAGAAGATGAAAGGTTTGTCTCCGCTTGAAAAGCTTTTCAGCGGCTATTCCTATGTGGAAGACGATTTGGGACACAATGTGCGTTCCGTGGAGCAGGCACGGGAAGGGGACAAGCTGAAGATTTGGGTAAAGGACGGATGTATCGGAGCTCTTGTGACTGGTACGGCCAGAAAGGACAGAGGGAATGATGAGTGAGGAAAAGAGGCCATTAAGTCTGGAAGAGAATTTTTCACTGCTGGAACAAGTGATCCAGCGCTTGGAGGACGAGGATATTGCCCTGGAGGATGCCTTTTCGGCCTATAGCGAGGGAATGAGGATTTTGAAGGAATGCAATGAACAGATCGACAAGGTGGAAAAAAAGGTATTGAAGCTGACGGAGGACGGGGAACTGCAGGAATTATAATGGAAATCGGGCAAAGGACGGCGTTGGGGCTTGTGTACCGTGAGACCAGTCCTGGCGCGGTTTGGGAAGGATACGTCTATGGAGAATCAGGAATTTAAGGAACAGTTGGGGCAGAAAGTGGAAAGGATCGAAGCCCTTTTGAAGCGTTATCTGCCGCGGGAGACCGGCTATCAGAAAACGGTGCTGCAGGCCATGAATTATAGTATTCTGGCCGGCGGTAAGCGTCTGCGTCCCATGCTGATGCAGGAGACATACCGTTTGTTTGGCGGGGAAGGACAGGTGATTGAGCCCTTTATGGCGGCCATTGAAATGATTCATACGTATTCTCTGGTGCATGACGATCTTCCCGCCATGGATAACGACGAATTTCGCAGAGGACGCAAGACCACCCACGTGGTGTATGGAGAGGCCCTGGCCATTCTGGCGGGTGATGGCTTGCTGAACTTCGCGTTTGAGACGGCGCTGAAGGCCTTTGCCTTGCCGGAGGCGTCTGGTAACACAGGGAGGCTGGCCAGGGCCTTGACCGTGCTGGCGGCCAAGGCCGGGGTGTATGGAATGATCGGCGGCCAGACGGCGGATATCGAAGCGGAAGAATGCGAGACCCTGACAAAGGAGCAGCTGCTTTTTATCCATGCCCATAAAACGGCGGCCTTGATCGAGGCGGCCATGATGGTGGGAGCGATTCTGGCGGGTGCCGGGGAAGCGGAAGTAGACTTGATCGAGAAGTGCGCCTATAATGTGGGAATTGCTTTTCAGATTCAGGACGACATTTTGGATGTGACGGGTGATACGCGGCTGCTTGGAAAACCCGTTGGGAGCGATGAAAAGAACCATAAGCAGACGTATGTGACGTTGAACGGTCTGGAACGATCCGCGGAGGAGGTCGCCAGGCTTTCAGAGGAGGCCGTGATGATTCTGGACGGCTTTGAACATCAGAATCCCTATTTGAGAGAATTGATTTTGACACTGATAAACCGCCGAAGCTAAGGTGAGGTAAGATACATGCTGCTGGAAAAAATTGAACAGGTAAACGATATCAAGAAAATTGAAAAATCGGATTGGAATGCACTTGCCCAGGAGATCCGTGACTTCCTGATTCAGAAGATCAGCGTTACGGGAGGACATTTGGGAGCGAATCTGGGCGCGGTGGAACTGACCATGGCCCTGCATTTGGCGCTGAATCTGCCGGAGGATAAGATTATCTGGGATGTGGGACATCAGTCTTATACGCACAAGCTTCTTACCGGGCGCAAGGACGGCTTTGATAATTTGCGCCAATTTCATGGGATGAGCGGCTTCCCAAAGCGGAAGGAAAGTAATTGCGATCCTTTCGACACGGGACATAGTTCCACTTCCATATCGGCCGGGCTGGGTCTTGTAAAAGCCAGGGATCTTTTGGGAGAGAACCGCGTCATTGTTTCCGTCATCGGAGACGGTTCCCTGACTGGAGGAATGGCTTATGAAGCCCTGAACAACGCGGCGGAGCTGGAAACGAATTTTATCATTGTTTTAAACGATAACAATATGTCGATTTCCCAGAATGTGGGCGGCATGTCGAAGTATTTGAACAATATCCGCACGGCCAGCGGTTATCTGGATTTAAAGGAAGGGATTTATAACGCCCTGATGGGAACCCGGGGAGGAACCGGCGTGGTGGCAAAGATTCGCCGTGCCAAGAGCAGCTTTAAGCAGCTGGTGATTCCGGGAATGTTATATGAAGATATGGGAATCACTTACTTAGGGCCTGTGGATGGTCACGATATTCCGGGAATGGTTCGTGTCATCGGCGATGCCAGGCGTGTAAAAGGTCCCGTGCTGGTTCATGTGCTGACACAAAAAGGCAAGGGCTACGCGCCTGCGGAACGCCATCCGGCAAGGTTTCATGGGGCGGAGCCTTTTGATATCGCTACCGGTCTCCCGTCACATCCCAGAACGGTGGCAAATTATACGGATGTGTTTTCGACTGTGATGTGCAAGCTGGGGGCACGGGATGAAAAGGTGGTGGCCATTACGGCCGCCATGCCGGACGGTACGGGCCTGAAACGTTTCCGCAACATGTATCCGGACCGGTTTTTTGACGTGGGGATTGCGGAGGAGCATGCAGTGACCTTTGCGGCGGGGCTTGCGGCCGGAGGACTGAAGCCGATTGTTGCCATCTATTCTTCTTTTTTACAAAGAGCCTATGATCAAATTCTCCACGATGTCTGTCTGCAGAATCTGCCGGTGATTTTTGCCATTGACCGGGCCGGCCTGGTGGGCAGTGATGGAGAAACGCACCAGGGAATTTTTGATTTTTCTTATCTTTCCTGTATTCCCAATATGCATATTTGCGCGCCGAAGAACAAATGGGAGCTGTCGGATATGCTGAAGTTCGCGCTGCGGCTGTCGGCGCCGATTGCCATTCGCTATCCTCGCGGTGAGGCTTATGCCGGACTTAAGGAATTCCGGGCGCCCATAGAGCTGGGACGGGCGGAATGGATTTATCGGGAAAGCGAAATCGCTTTGTTCGCGGTGGGAAGTATGGTTAAAACCGCGGAGGGGGTGCGGCAGAAGCTGAAAGAGCTCGGTTATCAGGTGAGTTTGGTGAATGCCCGCTTTGTGAAGCCCATCGACGAGGAAGCGGTGCTGGGGGCCTGCGAGGATCATGATCTGATTGTCAGTCTGGAAGAAAACGTGATGAGCGGCGGCTTCGGGGAAAAGGTTCTCGATTGCCTGGAGAGGAACTTTAAAAAGAATTTGTATTTGAATATTTCCCTGCCGGACGCGTATGTAGAGCATGGCAACGTGGAACAGTTAAAAAAGGAGCTTGGTATCGATGCGGACGGCATCGTGGCGAGCGTGTTGGAATGTCTGAAAAGGGGAGAAGCCAAAAATTAATAACGGAAAATACGGCTTCCCTGGAAAAGAACGTGGATGAAAGAACGATTGGATTATTTGCTGGTGACGCAGGGACTGGCTCCTTCCAGGGAAAAGGCGAAAGCCCTGATCGTATCCGGCCAGGTTTATGTGGACGGAAATCGGGTGTGTAAGGCCGGGAGTGCTTTTGAACCGGGAGAGGTCCGGATCGAGGTTCGGGGCGAGGTGCTTCCCTTTGTAAGCCGCGGGGGATGGAAGCTGGAGAAAGCTTGTAAGCGCTGGAACATTTCCCTCGAAGGATTGGTGTGCATGGATATTGGGGCTTCCACAGGCGGTTTTACGGATTGTATGCTGCAGCATGGAGCGAAAAAGGTGTATGCCGTAGACGTGGGCTATGGTCAGTTGGCGGAAAAGCTGTTGGCGGATCCCCGTGTCGTGAATATGGAAAAGACAAATTTTCGTTATCTGACCGGAAAGGACGTGGAAGAGATTCCGGATTTTGCCGGCGTGGACGTTTCCTTCATTTCTTTGACGAAGATACTGCTTCCGGCCAGAAATCTTTTAAAGGACGGGGCACAGATGGTCTGCCTGATCAAACCGCAGTTTGAAGCCGGCAGGGACAAGGTAGGAAAAAAGGGTGTGGTGAAATCTCCCGCCATTCATAGGGAAGTGTTGGCGAAGGTGACAGACTTCGCTTCTTTGGTTGGGTTTGAAATCCTGCATTTGGATTTTTCCCCCATCAAGGGACCGGAAGGAAATATCGAGTATTTGCTGCATCTTCAGAAAAAAGGAACCGGTGAAGCATCCGGTGCGGACGGGTTCAGGGCCCGGACGGAGAGCCGGGAGGAGGCGCTGGTTCGGGATCGGGCGGCGCGGGCGCAGGGCATGGAGGATATGAGGCGGTGGCAGACCAGAATCTGGCAGACCGTGGAGAGCGCCCATCAGGAATTGGATGAGAAAGCGCGCTGACGGAGGAGGAGAGTTGAAGCATTTTGTGATTTATACGAATGAGCATAAGGATCCGGAGCTGGTGATGACGGCCCGTATACAGCATTATTTGATCGGCAAGGGACAGTCTGCCGGCGTTTACCTGGGCGGTTCAAAGCCGGCAAAGGGAGCGTGGGAATCCTTGTCCTTTGTCGGAACGGATTGTTTGATCGTGCTGGGAGGTGATGGCACCATGCTGCAGGCGGCCAGGGATGTGATGGGAGACCAGGTGCCATTGGTGGGTGTGAATCTGGGAACTCTCGGATATATGACGGAGGTGGAGCCTGCTCATCTGGAGGAGGCGCTGGATCGCCTGATTGACGGAAATTATCAGGTGGAAAGCCGTATGATGCTGCATGGGAGAATATTGCCCGGGGCGGAAACCACCATGGAGGAGTGGGCCCTGAATGATATCGTGATTTCCAGAAGTGGGCCCTTGCAGATTTTAAAATTTAACATCTATGTAAATGGAATGTTTTTAAAGGATTATCATGCTGACGGGGTCATTGTTACCACTCCCACCGGTTCCACCGGATATAATCTGTCGGCAGGCGGACCGATTGTGGAGCCGAAGGCCAGACTGATGATGCTGACACCGATTTGCCCCCACACGTTGAACCAGAGGAGCATTATTTTGTCCCCGGAAGATGTGGTGGAGATTGAGATATCGGAAGGCCGGGACGGACAGGATCAGTTGGTGGAAGCCAGTTTTGACGGCGGCCACGCGGTCACGCTACATACGGGCGACTGGATCCGTATCGCGGGCGCGGATAAGACCACACGTTTTATTCGTCTGGATCAGGTGAGCTTTTTGGAAGTTTTGCACAAGAAGTTAAGTGAGGGATGAGCGGATGAAAAAGGCAAGACATGAGAAAATCCTGGAGCTGATTCAAACGTATCAGATAGAGACACAGGAGGAGCTGGCGGTCCTTTTGGGGAAAGAGGGATATCCGGTGACGCAGGCTACGATTTCCAGAGATATCCGGCGATTGGGTTTGGAGAAAGTTTCGTCTGGAAACGGCGGGCAGAGATATATGGCATCCGCGTCCGGTGAGCGAAGCGGCATAGGGGATGACGAACTTCCCGCGGGTCTGAAATTTGAGGTATCCGCATCCGCTGATCGGGCACCCGGACAGGAAAAATACATTCGCGTATTGCGGGAAGGCTTTGTTTCCATGGACATGGCGCAGAATATTTTGGTGATCAAGACGGTGTCGGGCATGGCGATGGCGGTGGCGGCCGCGTTGGATGCCTTGCGGTTTCCCGAGGTGGTGGGCAGCATCGCGGGAGATGACACGATCATGGCCGCGGTGCGGACCGTGGAGGATACAAACCGCCTGATGGAGAAAATCCAAGGGATGATCGTGGGAAACAAGGACTGAAAAAGCGGTGCGTGACCTATCATTGTATACGGCGGTAATCGGGGAAGGCAAGGAGGAAATATGCTACGAAACTTACATGTGAAGAATCTGGCTTTGATCGAAGAAGCGGAGGTGGAGTTTGAGCCGGGCTTAAACATTCTGACGGGTGAGACGGGCGCCGGAAAGTCCGTGCTGATCGGTTCCATCAATCTGGCCCTGGGCGGCAAGTTTGACAAGGATATGCTGCGCAGGGGAACGGATAACGCGCTTGTGGAGCTGGTATTTCAGGCGGAGGATGAAAAAATATCCGCTAAAATGGCGCAGCTGGAGCTAACGGAAGAAGAGGATGGAACCGTGATCATCAGCCGTCGTATGCAGGCCGGCAGAAGTGTCTGCAAGATTAATGGGGAGACGGTTACAGCCAGACAAATCAAGGAACTTGCGGAGCTGCTGATCGATATCCATGGCCAGCACGAGCACCAATCCCTGCTGCATAAGAAGAAGCACATGGAAATCCTGGATTCCTACTGCGGAGAAGCATTCAGAGAGCCGGCGGAAGCGGTTTCCATGCTTTACCAGGAATGCAAGAGGCTTCGCAGGACCATTGAAGAAGAATCCATGGATGAAGCCGCCAAGGCCAGGGAGCAGGCCATGGCGGAATACGAGTGTCAGGAAATCGAAGAGGCACATCTGCGTCCGGGAGAGGATGAAGAGTTGGAGCGGCGGTACCGTAAAATGTCCAACAGCAGGAAGATTACGGAAAATTTATCGGAAAGCTATTTGCTTACCGGAAATGACAGTCCGGAAGGAGCGGGAAATTCCCTGAGTCATGCTTTGCGTGCCCTGCACGGGATCACCATGTATGACAAGGCGCTGGAGGAACTGGCGGAGCAGCTGGAGGAGATTGAGAGCCTTTTAAGCGATTATAATCATGATGTCTCCGCTTACTTAAGTGACTGTGAGTTTAACGAGGCCGATTATCAGGAGGTGGAGGATCGCCTGAATGAAATCAATCGACTGAAAGGTAAATATGGAAAAACCATTGAAGAGATTCTGGCTTATGGCGAGAATCGGCGTAACACATTGCAGAAGCTGGAGGATTATGACGGCTATATGCGGAAGTTACGGGAGGAATTGTCGCGGAAAGAGAAAGAGCTTCTGACGGCTTGTGAGCGCCTGTCCGCGATTCGCAGAAAAAACGCGGACGAACTGACCGTTCGGTTGGAAGAAGCATTGGTAAACCTGAATTTCTTAAGTGTGCGGTTTGAAATCGCGGTAAGATCCAATCAGCCCGTTACGGCCAATGGTTACGATGATGTAGAGTTTCTGATTTCCACCAATCCCGGCGAGGTATTAAAGCCTCTGGCTCAGGTTGCCAGCGGAGGAGAACTGTCCCGCGTGATGTTGGCCATCAAGACCGTACTGGCAGGCAGGGATTCTATAGATACTTTGATTTTTGACGAAATTGACGCCGGAATCAGCGGCAGGACCGCCTGGAAGGTTTCAGAGCAGCTGGATGTGGCAGCCAGAGCCCATCAGGTGATCTGTATTACTCATTTGCCCCAGATCGCCGCCATGGCGGACGCCCATTTTGTAATTGAAAAGAGCAGCTCGGACGACTCCACCATTACGGATATTTATCGGACCGATGACCAGGGAAGTCTGCGGGAGCTGGCAAGGCTGCTTGGCAGCGACACTTTGACGGAGGCCGCGCTGACCAACGCCAGAGAGATGAAGAATCTGGCTATGAAGCATAAAGCGGCGCAAGGGCTATAATTTCCAGTTTTTCACATTTTTTCGGGATTTCCATTAGTTTTCATACTAAAATCCTAAAAAACTCACATACTAAGTTGCAGACAAGATCATTGCAGCAAAAGGGAAGTGAGCGGATTCATGGATATGGAAATTAAGGAACTGGCGGGACGTGACGTGGTCGTCCTGCTGGAAAACTGGGTGAAAAAAAAGAAAAGAAGAAAAATCTATCGATATAGTCTATGCGTGTTGATCATCATCAGCAGTCTGGTATTGATGGCGCTTGAATATCAACAGCTCTATCAAAGGATCCCGTCTGTGCTCCGCTTGCGGGCGGAAACGGAGCAGTCGCTGAACTTGAACGTTCCCCTCACCGGGGAGGTAGTCAGTGTCAGCGAACAGGGAGAATCCAATATTCCCCGGGGTGCGGTCACCATCGATCTCAACCGATCCGTGACCATCAAGACCGGCCAGCAGGACAATTACCAGATGCTGGTCAAGCTCTTCGGCTTTCTTCCATTTAAAAAAGTAGGAATCCAGGTCATCGAGGATCAGGAATTAATTCCGGTGGGCGTGCCCATCGGCATCTATGTAAAGACCAGGGGAATTCTGGTTATTGGCGTTGGTGAATTTACGGGCCAGGACGGGGTCACTTATTCCCCTTCCCAATATATCCTGAAATCCGGGGATTATATTTTGGCACTGAATGGGGAGGAGGTTTCCGACAAAGATGATTTTATGGACCGCATTAACCAAAGCGGCGGCAAAGAGATGATATTAACCGTGGAGCGGGACGGACAAGCCATGGATCTGAAAGTGCTTCCCCGAAAAAATGAAGCGGGGGAATACAAAATCGGCGTCTGGGTCCGTGATAATGCACAGGGCGTCGGGACCATGACCTTTGTTGACGATGAGGGAAATTTCGGCGCGCTGGGCCATGGAATCAACGATGTGGATACCAGCACCCTCATGAACACCGATGCCGGCACCCTTTACCAGACCGAGATCATTTCCATCAAAAAAGGAGAAAGCGGTGATCCTGGCGAAATGACGGGAATGATCATCTATTCTGCAGACCGCATTCTGGGCCAGATTACTGAAAACAGCGTCCAGGGTATCTTCGGCATCTGCAACCAGAAGGCCCTGAACCTGGTGAGCAGTACCCCGTTGCCCATTGCCCTGAAGCAGGAGATTCAGATCGGCCCCGCCCAGATCCTATGTACTATCGGAGACCGGCCCCAATATTATGATATCCAAATTACCGCCATACATTTAGACCATGACAACGTCAATCGGGGCATCGAAATCCAGATTACCGACCAGGAACTGCTGGATATTACCGGCGGAATCGTACAGGGCATGAGCGGCGCACCCATTGTGCAGGATGGAAAATTTGTGGGTGCCGTGACACACGTACTGGTCAATAGCCCCGAGAATGGATATGGGATATTTATTGAAAATATGATTGAGCATTGAGTCCGGGCGGTAAGATTTGTATAAGCTGATATGCGCAGCCTGTAATTATTATCTGTTTTCCACAGAGGATCCTTTTCGTTCCATTGGCTGGCAGCAGGCGAATCTGTTTCATCTATTGGTGATGAAAGCTTTTGAAGAGGGCTATAGTCGGGAAAAAATCTCCGAATTGCTCCTGCTGGCCTCTTCAGGTGGACTTAGCAGGGAGTCTTTGCATATTGATCAGGAGTTGGTTCTGATTGCCGCCTTGAAAACCAGTGACTTGAAGTATATGGCAGTTGAAGAAGCTCGGAAGTTGATCGAAAACCAAAAAGCAAAGCTGCAGCAGCAAAGGAAAGACAGTTCCGATAGTTATAAGGTGATGGGAAAACGAGAAAGGAGAGTTTACTTATGAATGTCAAGATCATGTATTTCATATTGCTATTGTTGGCAACGCCTGTAGCACTTACTATATTTTTTGGATTCTCCTGGATCCAGTACCGGGAAGCGCGACATTCACACCAGACGAATCCGAACGCCGTATCCGCCCGAAATTTGAAATTGTGGAAGATACTGTTGATCGTCTCGGGTGTTTTGTTCGGGATGGTTTTGTTGGCAGAGGTGGTCGTTATTGGAATGATGTGTATGGCCGTTGTATTATCATAAGATGTTTTTGGCCGCGCATTTCACGATTTCTTAAATGTACAGGCTGACGTTACATAAGACAGATTAACATGGTTTAAGTTTAGAGATTCGACCGTATGTATCAGGGAGGAAATAGAAATTTGAAGTCTTTTGTACAGATGAGGCGGTATTTTTCAAAAAGAAAATTATGGATTATTTTGGCAATGATTTTGTTTATAGTGGAAACTACTTATTTAATAGGCCCATTTGGCAGGGCTGGTGAAGACCATGTAAACTTTCTTTCTGGAGAGGACTCTTGGGGGATGGAGGATGAAGAATCCTCCCCTCAATTTTTTCAAGAGTTTCGTCCATCATATCGTAAGCTAAAAAGTATTTCGTTACTGTTCTTTAATAGCGCTCAAATCCCGTCTGACGGCTTTGTTTCCGTCGCGATTTGTGATAAAGACGGGAATGTGCTTGCTTCTCAGGATCTTCCGTATCGTAAAATTAATTACGGAAGTTATACTGATATTAATCATTTAGAACTTTCTCTTAATCCCAAACGGTCCTACTATATAACGGTTAATTGTCAAGCGGAAAGTAGCGATCCTTATGTGACAGTTGGGGTTTGTCCGGCGGAATTGGTTCTTCCAGAGAATCAGCATCTCTATTATGCAGATGATTTGGCCCATTTGGATTCTTCGGAATCGGAAATCGTCTCAACACAGTTGGTAACACGTTATTCTTATTCCAATGCAGTGACCTCTGATAAACGGTTTCAGATTATATTCTTGTGTTTCATAACTGCTGTCGGGATTGCTTTTGGTTTACCCGGAAGTAAAAAAATTCGCTTTTTGGTTGGTTGGATTCTGATGTTGTTAGCGCCCGTTTTTTTGGGAAAACAGTTGGAAGCCATTTCGCTGAATGCAGAGAATCCCTATTTGCTTCCAAATGCTATGAAATGGTGTTGTATCATCATGCTTTTTTCGGAAATCTGTGTATTTTTATGTACTTTTTCGTTTCGTGTCAGCATCATTTTACCGTGTGTTTCATATTCTATGATATATTGTGCAGACTATTTTGTCAGAAGCTATCGAGGTACCCCGCTAAAATGGAATGATGTCACGGCGTTTAGAACGGCTGCGCGAATAGTGGGTGGTTATCATTTACAGCCTAATGGAAATATGGCGACAGCATGGTGTATCCTTTTGCTTTTTATTATTTATGCTTTATATTGCGGAGGCAGTATTTTAAAGGATTCCTCAGGGAATGCCATCTTCTCCGAAAAAATATTTTGGGGGATTCATTTTGTCAGCACATTTTTGGGTTTTACACTATTTATTGCTTTCAATGGTTTTCTGGTGAAAACGGACTTTTTGGATAAGTTGGGCTTTCTCACCCAGCACACTACGGATGATTTTTTGATGTATCAAAGCAACGGCTTTTTAATATCCACCTATCTGGATATCAGAAGCTCGAAAATCTTGCCTCCTGCCGGTTATTCCAAAGAAAAAGCCCAACATATCCTTCAAAAATATGAAATGGCAGACGATGAAGTTTCTGGGGACCCGCCCCACATTATACTTATTTTAAATGAAAGCTTTTCTGATTTGAGGGTACTGGGAAATCTCCAGATAAGTGAGGAGAATATGTCCTTTTTCTATAGCCTGACTGAAAATGTGATTCGTGGCACAACGTATTCCTCGGTGCTGGGAGGGGGGACTGCAAACGCGGAGTTCGAAGTATTGACAGGTTGCACGATGGGGTTTTTGCCGCGCGGCTATTTTCCTTATATGCAGCTCATAAACCATCCAATACCGACGCTGGTTTCCAGTATGAAACAATCTGGTTATACCACGTATTCCATGCATCCGGAGCTTTCCACGAACTGGAACAGGTATAAAATCTATCCATATTTGGGATTTGATCATAGTCTATGGGTAGAGCAGTTTCAGAATGCAAATGTAATACATAGCGGAGTTTCGGATTTGGAAACCTATGCTGAGATAGAAGAAATATTTGAGGATAAGCATGAGACTGAAAAATTATTCATTTTTGATTTAACCATGCAGAATCATGGCGGTTACAACAATAATGATTCTGGATACAATATACAGGCTGTTAATGTTAATAGTTCTGAAGCGGATATCTTTTTGTCTTTGATGAAGGAATCCGATGAAGCGTTTAAAGAGCTGGTAACTTATTTTTCCAATCAGGATGAGAAGGTACTGATTTGTATGTATGGAGATCATCAGCCTAAATTTTATGATGATTCATTTTATGACAGCGTTTATCAGCAAACAGATGGCCTGACGCAAACCGATATTTTGCTGAATCAATACAAAACTCCTTTTATTATATGGGCCAACTATGATATACCAGAAGAAAAAGATCTCAACATCAGCATGAATTACCTTGGCGTATTATTACAAAAAACCGCAGGTCTCCAGCATTCCGCATACTTTGGTTTTTTAGAGGAACTTATGGGAGAATATCCTGTTATCACCGCGAATGGTTACCTTGATAAAAATGGTAATTATTGTGAGCGGGATGATACGAGCTTTTCCGAATACCGTATCCTGCAGTATTATTTGCTTCATGATGCACAGTGAGTAATTTCAAGATTAATCGAAAGAGAAAATACGGCGGTAAGGAGTTATCTTCCTTGCCGCCGATTTTCGTACTGTACGGCAAAACCGTCGGACCAGGCATTTTCCTGGTCCGACACGAAAAGACGCAAACAGTTACTTTGTATTGCCCCCAAGAAAAAAGGGAATATGTTCAGCAGCCACGGCACCATCTTAAAAAGGTGTCCTGGGCGATTCCGAGCTGTCTGGCGGCATCCCGGGAAGAAAGCTTTTTGTTCTCCCAATCATCCTTGAGTTGAAGAAATCTGTCCGGTACTTCCTTTCGCGGCCTGCCGAAACGAATGCCGCGAAGCCTGGCAGCGGCGATTCCCTCCATTTGCCTTTGCTTGATGTTTTCACGCTCGGTCTGCGCCACATAGGAAAGAATCTGCAGCACCAGGTCCGCGACGAAAGTTCCCGTAAGGTCCTTGGCCGTCTGTGTGGTGTCCAGCAAGGGCATGTCCAGAACGATGATGCCAGCCTGTTTTTCCTTGGTGATGATTCGCCACTGGTTGAGGATTTCTTCATAATTTCGTCCCAGCCGGTCGATGGATTTGATCACGATCACATCGTTCGGGCGCAGCCTGCGTATCAGTCTGCGATACTGGGGGCGATTGAAATCCTTGCCGCTGAGCTTGTCCATGAAAAGATTTTCTTCTTTCAGTCCGTACTCAAGGAGGGCAATCCGCTGCCTGTCCTCGTTTTGTTCTTTGGTGGATACGCGGATGTATCCGTAAGTCGTTTGAGCCATTTCTACAACCTCCTAATAATATGAATATTGGTGAGTCGCAGCCCGCGGCTAGTTTGCAGGGATCAACGCCACTGCCTGACTATGCTGCAGATAGCAATCCACGTATTTATTTCATCCTATTGTCAAATGATATGCAACAACTATAACATAGATCGAAGCAAGTAAGGTTTTGTCGTTTCTGACGAAAAGCCCTTTTCGTGTGTGTGTTTGTGAAAGAGTATTGTTGGAAGCGTTTTTGTAAAAAATTGTTTTAGTATCCGTTAAAAGCGAGAAAGCCATTTCGCGATATTCCGGTTCCTTTGATGAGTCGAATCTGCGAAATCCTATGGTTTAACGGATCTGTGTAGATGAAATGGAAGTTATCGTAATATGTGGATTGACATTTGGGTTCATGAAACGTAAAATAGAAGCAGGAACGAAAAGGGGAATTGCATTGACAGAATGAGTTGTTCCGTGGAAAGAGAGGGGGTTCCTATCCATAATTCCGTGTAGTCAGGTTGGGGGAATTCTGATGAAAGGATTGGCTGAAGAAAGGTAAGATGGTGTTGTAATGATCGAACGTGAAAAAATGGTTCGGGCCTTGGAAGAGAGGCTGAAGTGGCTGGAGGATTCTGATTCTGACAAAGAGAGCGATATGCGTGAGGCGGCTGCCATCAAGCATCTGCTTCATGTGATGCGAAGTTCGGAGTTGAATTTAGAGGGTGAACATTTTTCCACAGAGAAAGCAGTAAATCGGTTTTGGAGCGCTTATGATACAAGGCTGGAGGTTGAGAGGGAGCGGGGGAAGCTTTTGGCCGGGAGTGTCAGCGTTGCTGATTATTTGGGGAAAGAAACGGATGTTGGTGACGGGACGGAAAAGGTCGCCGGAGTTGTGGATGCTGGCGTGGATAGGGCCGCGGCGGAATCGATAGAAGGGAGGATTGCCGGAGAAAACACCGGGAAAGAAGATAAGGAGGCATGGAAGTCCAAGAGGAAAGAGTTGTCGAAAGGGAAGAACTCGATCGGCAGTGTTTTTAAGGGGATCAGGGAAAAGGGGCTATTTGTGTATCTGGCCGCGCATAGAAGAGGGGCTGTTATTGCAACGGCGATTGTGTTTGTGGCAGTGGCATTGGCCGGCGGGGCAGTTGGGGCTTACGCGGAAAAGCAGATGGGGTTTTTGTATTTCCTGAATGAGGATGATGTGGGGATGGATATGTTGGTTGTACAATCATCTAAAGAAAAAGTGAATGAATATACATATAAGGAATGGTATGAAAGTCTTGAAGATTTACCAGAAGAATATCAGAATATTATAAGGTTTCCGCGTGAATTTTTAGAAATGTATAATGTAGAAAGGATTTGTGTATTAGATAATACGGATTATATTTTTTTTGAAATTCAATATAATTATAGTTCAACGGGTGAAATTGTCGAATGTGTCCAAAAACATTTTAAGGATATAGGAAAGTTTCATCATCAAGCATATGATTTGGGCGAATGTATCGAAACAATAATGTGTGAAGATATAGAAATAGGAATATATGATAATGATCAGAGTGATGATATAGAGTATATTGCAAAATTTTATTATGATGATTTATTTTATGTACAAGGAAATGCGTCATTATCGACGATAGAAAATTCTGTAATGAATTTGATAGATTTATTAGTATTGGAATAAATGTTGTAACATATTGGAATGAAAAGGCATATATTATGTGAAGTCAAAGATCTTGGCGTGAATTATTATATTTAGGAGGTTAATGATGAAAAATGCAATAAGCAAGCAGTTAAAAAAAATAATATCTTCTATGCTGATTATAGTATTTTTTGTAAGTATGATGGGAATTGAGGTCTTTGCGGCGGAATCTACTAATATATCAGATAAAGATGTAATGGAATTAAAAGCTGAAGTCGTGGGTATAGACAATGATTCTGAAATAAGCATAATGTCTACAGATTTTGTTGATGCATCAATAACTGTTAGTAGGACGTCCCAGGGAATGAGAATTGTTTGTACTACGATAGTAAATAGAACTGCTTCCATTGTAGGAGTCAAAGATATTATGGTTTATCATAAAGAAGGAAGTAAATGGGTGCCTGTGGCTACTTCTGATGGAGGATCACTAAGTGATACAATGGGAGTTTCAATTACAGCATACTATCCCAACGCTATTTATGGAGATACCTATAAAATATCTTGTGTTCATTATGCAAATGTTGATGAATATCGCGAGTTACCGAGTGAAACAATAGATTTTAAATATATTCTTCCTCTTACAGATGAATAATTGTGTTTCGGCAAATAAAAATTGTTATGCAGTTATGCAGTAAAATATTTAGCCTGGATAAATTGACTTCATAAAATATAAAATAAAAAAATTTATAATTTCTTTTGTAACATTCTCTATCCTGTCGTCATACTTATAATAGAAACACCAAATCAAGTGTTTTTTAAAACACGCATACAACTTCATATTGTACATAGTGCAACATAAGCACCGGTCTGATCGGGTGGGCGGGAACAATGTTCGATAGATTCTAAAAAGAATTGGGGAATTCTTCCGTTAGAATATTTGTAGGCAGCACTGCGGCTGATCTATTTTTGGGCCATCGGAGGCAAATAGCCGTAAGTAGCCGAGGAGTCAAGTCCGGGAATGCTCTGTTGCACCGACACGGTATCCCGTGTAAAGCGAAAGGCCCGTGTGCAGGTATTCCTTGCACATGGGTCTTTCGAATTTTTCCGCTTGTTTTTCGAATTAATACTTTTCCAAGAATACGGAATATGTTATAATGATTCTGCTTAAGCAGAATTCATGCCAATTGCATCGGGAAGTCACTGCGTGCGGAAAAGAGGAAACCATGAAGAGAATCTTATTAAAATTAAGCGGAGAAGCCCTGGCCGGTGATAAGAAAACGGGATTCGATGAAGAAACGGTCAGAAAGGTTGCGCTCCAGGTCAAGGAGCTTGTAGAGGATGGTATCGAGGTTGGCATTGTAACCGGCGGCGGAAATTTCTGGAGGGGCCGCACCAGCGAGAATATTGACCGTACCAAGGCCGACCAGATCGGAATGTTGGCCACGGTTATGAATTGTATCTACGTCTCGGAAGTCTTCCGTTCGGTGGGAATGAAGACCAGCGTCATGACTCCTTTTGTATGCGGGGCCTTTACCGAGCTTTTCTCCAAGGACCGCGCCAATGAATGTTTTGCCAAGGGAATGGTCGTGTTCTTCGCGGGGGGGACGGGGCATCCTTATTTTTCCACGGATACCGGCGTGGTGCTGCGCGCCGTGGAAGTGGAGGCGGAGGTTATTTTGCTGGCGAAGTCTATAGACGGGGTCTATAATGACGATCCGGCCAGGAATCCCGCGGCGAAAAAGTACGATGAGATCAGTATCGACGATGTGGTGGCTCAGAATCTGCAGGTGGTGGATATGACGGCATCCATTCTGGCACGGGACAACAGGATGCCGATGTGGGTCTTTGGACTGAACGAAGAGAACAGCATCGTCAATACGGTAAAGGGTAAATTCAGCGGGACAAAAGTAACGGTCAGATAAATACGGCAGTCAGATCAATACGACGGTCAGATCAATATGGCGGTTTGATAAATTTGACAGTGTGGCAAAGGCAATGGTCTGAAATCGCAGTGTCTATAAATAAGAAAATGGAGGAAGAACAATGGATGCAAGATTACAGCAGTATGAAGACAAGATGAAGAAGACAGTGGAGTATCTGGAAACGGATTATCAGTCCATCCGTGCGGGTCGCGCGAACCCTCATGTATTGGATAAGCTGAAAGTGGATTATTACGGTGTGCCGACTCCCATCCAGCAAATGTGCAACATCAATATCCCTGAAGCCCGCGTTATGCAGATCATTCCCTGGGATAAGTCACAGATCAAGGCAATCACAAAGGCGATCCTGGCATCCGATTTGGGCCTGAATCCCTCCGACGACGGCAGTGTGATCCGTCTGATCTTCCCGGAATTGACCGAGGAGCGCAGAAAAGCCCTTGTGAAAGAGGTGAAAAAGAAAGGCGAGGATGCCAAGGTGGCCGTTCGTAATATCAGACGTGATGGAAATGATGCCTTTAAGAAGCTCCTGAAGCAGGACGTGTCCGAGGATGAAGTGAAGCAGCTGACGGATGAACTGCAGAAGCAGACGGACAAATTCATCAAGGACATCGACGCCATGATCGAGAACAAGTCCAAAGACATTATGAGAGTGTAAGGGCCATGAGCGAAGAGTTGAAGATGCCCAGGCATGTCGCGATTATTTTGGACGGAAACGGCCGCTGGGCCAGGGCAAAAGGGATGCCGCGCAATTATGGTCATGTGCAGGGAGCCAAAAATGTGGAAACAATCTGTGAGGAGGCGTACCGGATGGGCATCCAGTACCTGACGGTGTACGCCTTTTCCACGGAGAATTGGAACCGTCCCCAGGACGAAGTGGACGCGTTGATGAAGCTGCTGCGCAACTATATGAAGACTTGTCTGAAAACGGCTGAAAAAAACAGGATGTGCGTCCGTGTGATCGGCGAAAAGTCCCGTCTGGACGAGGATATCCGCACCCGGATTGAGGAATTAGAGGCGGCTACCAAGGAAAACGATGGCCTGCATTTTACCATTGCCATCAATTATGGCGGGCGTGACGAGATGGTGCGGGCAATGCGCAGGATGGCCGGGGAGCTCAGGGAAGGCAAGCTGACGGAGGAGCAGATTAACGAGGCTTGTATCTCGGATCATTTGGATACCGCCGGGCTGCCGGAGCCGGATCTGTTGATCCGTACCTGTAACGAGCAGAGAATTTCCAATTTCCTATTATGGCAGTTGGCCTATACGGAATTTTATTTCACGCCGGTGGCGTGGCCCGATTTTACGAAAGAGGAATTGATCAAAGCCGTGGAGGCATATAATCATAGAGACAGAAGATACGGCGCTTTGAAGGAGGAATAGTCTCATGTTTGGAGTCAGATTGGTGAGCGGAATCGTTCTGCTGGTCATCGCGCTGGCGACGATGGGTCTGGGAGGGCCTGTTTTGGCCGTTACGCTGTTGGTGATTTCGCTGATCGGATATGGTGAGCTTACGAAAGCGCTGAATGTATCGGACCAAAAAAGACCGCATGCCCTGGAGATCGCGGGTCTGTTGGGCGTGACGGCTTATTATGCCGCCATGTATTTTTCCGGAGAGGAAAAGCTTCTGTTGATGTGTATCGTGGGGGTGTTTATGGCCGGGATGCTGGTCTATGTGGTCACTTTCCCGAAATTTTGTGCTGGCCAGGTGGCAGACGCGTTTTTTGCGTTCGTGTACGCGCCGGTGATGTTGTCGTTCGTCTATCTGACCAGGATGTGTCCCCAGGGCATTTACATGGTTTGGATGATTTTGATCAGTGCCTGGGGCTGTGATACCTGTGCCTATGCGGTAGGGATGTTGATCGGGAAGAAAAAGATTTTTCCGGTTCTAAGTCCCAAGAAGTCTCTGGAAGGCTGTATTGGCGGGGTGCTGGGAGCGGCCCTGATCGGAGGGCTTTATGGGCATTTTTTCGTGGAGGCAGTGTTTCCGGATCAGACGGTGAAGTGGATCATCGCCTTTATTTGCGGCGCGGGCGCGGTGATGAGTCAGGTGGGCGATTTGGCGGCTTCCGCCATCAAGCGCAATCATAACATTAAGGATTATGGGACGCTGATCCCGGGGCATGGCGGGATCATGGATCGGTTTGACAGCATGATCGTGACGGCCCCCATGATATATTTTTTGACGATCTTAATGATAAAATCTTAAGTGTGCTGAGGCGCGCAAAGATTTGAGGAGAAAAACAGGTTATGAAAAACATTGCGATATTGGGCTCTACCGGGTCCATTGGCACGCAGACTTTGGACATCGTGCGGGCCAATCCGGATCTGCGGGTTGTGGCTTTGGCGGCAGGCGGCAGTGTGGACCGAATGGAAGCCCAGGTGCGGGAATTTCGTCCCTTGATCGTGGGGCTGTGGAGTGAGGACGCGGCGCGGGAATTGAAGTCGCGTCTCTTTGATTTACCGGTCAGGGTAGTGTCCGGTATGGATGGATTGTTGGAAATTGCAACTTTACCGCAGTCGGAGGTATTGGTCACGGCAATCGTGGGTATGATTGGTATTAGGCCTACCATTGCGGCCATTGAAGCCGGAAAGGCCATTGCTCTTGCCAATAAGGAAACGCTGGTGACGGCAGGACATTTGATCATACCGCTGGCAAAGCGTCGAAATGTGCCGATTCTGCCGGTAGATAGTGAACACAGCGCGATTTTCCAGTCTTTGAACGGGGAGCCTGCCGGTAAGATTTCCAGGATTTTGCTCACGGCTTCCGGAGGGCCTTTCCGGGGCTGGAAGAAAGAGCAGATGCGGAATGTCCGTCCGGAGGACGCGCTGAAGCATCCCAACTGGTCCATGGGGCGGAAAATCACCATTGATTCCGCGACAATGGTCAATAAGGGCTTGGAGGTCATGGAGGCCAGGTGGCTGTTTGGCGTGGAGCTGCCCCGGATTCAGGTGGTGGTACACCCCCAGAGTATCATTCATTCCATGGTTGAATATGTGGATGGAGCGATCATCGCCCAACTGGGTATGCCGGATATGAAGCTTCCGATTCAGTATGCGCTTTTTTATCCGGACAGGAGGCCCCTGGCAGGGAAACGAGTGGACTTTTTCGCTCTGGGACAGATCACTTTTGAAAAGCCTGATGAAGAGGCGTTCCCAGGGTTGGCGCTGGCATATCGGGCGTTGACCGTGGGCGGCAGTATGCCTACTGTTTATAACGCGGCCAATGAGCGGGCCGTGGGACTGTTTCTGGAGAGAAAGATCGGATTTTTGCAGATCCCTGAATTGATCGAGGCGGCTATGAACGGCCACCGGGTCATTGAGAATCCTTCCGTGGAGGAAATCCTGGACGCGGAACGGTGGACGGATGAAATGCTTGATAAAGAGGTGCTGCAGTAGTGACAATCATATTTTTCATTTTGATTTTTGGCGTCGTGGTGATCTCCCACGAGTTCGGACATTTTTTGCTGGCAAAGGCCAATGGAATTCATGTGGTGGAGTTTGCGGTCGGCATGGGGCCAACCCTGTTTTCCTTTCAAAAAGGGGATACCAGGTATGCCTTGCATTTGCTTCCCATTGGCGGAGCGTGTATGTTCGAGGGGGAGGACGGGCTCAATACGCAGGAGGGAGAGTCCAGCCCCGGGGCATTTCCCAATGCGCCGGTTTGGAGCAGGATCTCCACAGTGCTGGCCGGACCGCTTTTTAACTTTTTCCTGGGCATGATCATCGCCTTGATCATGGTGCAGTTCATGAGCATCACGGATGTGGCCATTACGTCGGTATCCGAGGGGAGCCCCGCTGAGGAGGCGGGTCTCCGGGCAGGGGATCGAATTTTGTCCCTGGACGGGGATCGAACCTATATCGGTTCTGACATCACCTTATTTACCATGACCACCAAGGGCGGAGAAATTCGGGTGCGCTATGAGCGGGATGGACAGGAATATGTAACCACCCTGACACCGAATTATAATGCGGAAGAGAATCGTTACCTGATGGGAATCGCCATGGGGGAGCAGGTGGATGTGCGCGGAATTGACAATCTGCGCTATGCCTGGTATGAGATCCGTTATTGTATACGGGCCACCTTTAAAAGTCTGGCAATGCTGGTGAGCGGAAGAGTGGGCAGAGAGAGCGTGGCCGGGCCTGTGGGAATTGCCGTTAACGTGGTTGGAAAAACCTATGAGGCCACCCGGGAAATGGGTTGGCTGACGGTGTTGCTGAATATGTTGAATATTACGCTGATGCTGACGGTAAATCTGGGGATTCTGAATCTGCTTCCCCTGCCCGCGCTGGATGGCGGACGGCTGGTGTTTTTGCTGTTGGAGGTGCTGCGCGGGAAACCGGTGCCGCCGGAAAAAGAGGGCATGGTTCATTTCGCGGGTTTGATTTTCTTTATGGCGCTGATGGTGTTGGTTTTCTTCAATGATTTGGCGAACATTTTTGGATAAAAAAGGATGCAGTCCCCGATGGGTGAGGCGTGGAAAGGGCCTGGGATGGAGAAAGCTCCGCCCGGGCCTTTTTGCGCGATATTTGTCGATGGATTGGTCGGGTCGAAAGCTTGTATTTTATGGGGAATTGTGGTATGGTTTTTTAAATGGATAGGCAGGGAGACTGAACTTTTCCTGTTTCATGGGTTCTTCTTTGAGAGAAGCCGGAATAAGACGGTTTTCATAAATTTACAATGAAAAATCTTAGTGATTTATTTGTTCTGAGAATCTTTCCCAAATCGGGAAATATTTCAGCTTATTTGTGAAAGATGTGATTGGCTGTTGTTTTGCGCGGTGAAGTTGACCTTGTTCATAGGTAGAATTGAATACAAGGGGGTGTATTATGAAGTTTTTGACGGGTTATGTCTGGCCGGATCATGCAGAGGCGGAGGAAAGGGCGAGCATGCTTCTGCAGCAGGTGCAATTTGACCGACATTCCATGGTTTTGGCGGCGATAGGCGGTGGGAATGTGGAAAATGGAGCCGTCGGAAGCCTGAAAAATTGGTTTCAAGGGGAAGGAGTGATGAAATGTGCCAGGCCGGAGACGGATAGGATAAAACGGATTTTGACCAGGTTACTTGAAAGGTGCTGGGAGGATGGACCGTTTGTAGGAATTTTAATTGTGGAGGAAGCATTTTGGTTCATGACGCGGAATGGAGGCTGTGCCTACTTGTTAAACCGGCGTTTTCAGCGCACGCATGTAAAAAAATTATGCTTATGGAATGAAGCGCAAAATATTGGGTATCCTCAGGAAAAAGGATTTCAGATTACGAAGGGAGACCCGGGGAAAGATAAAGGATGGCGAATTGCCGAGGGAACTCTGGAGAAAGGGCTCGGGATATTGCTTGGTTCCCCTATGTTTTATCAGGGAGTGTCTAGGGATGGGATGAAGCAGTGCCTGGCGAGTCAGGAGCTTCACCGGGAAAGGCAGATTGAGAGCAGACTGCAGGAATTAGCGGAAGAAGGAGAAAGACAGTCCGCGCAAAGGGGTTGTGCGATTTATATTCGAACGGCTTAGGGGAGCAAACGGAAAGGGGGAAAAGTGGAAAAGAAAAATTGTTTTTATGAGGACATAACGGATAAGGCTTCTGTGGAAAATGCATGGCAGGCGGGATTGCGGGAAAAGGGATATCGGCTGTTGTCTTTGTTGGGAACGGGGGCTACGTCTCAGGTGTTTTGTGTGGAGGAGACAGAAAGCGGGGAGCGCTTTGCCTGTAAGTATAGCCGACAGGCAGACTGGCTGAAAGCGGAGTCAGATTTGCTGCGGCAATTGGAACATCCGATTTTCCCCCGATGGAAAGGTTTTTGGAGTGAGCCGTCAGGCGCGTGCCTGGTGATGGAATATTTGACGGGCGGCAGTTTACAAAAGCTTTTGCGTAGAAAAGGGATTCTGACCCAGAAAGAAGCGGTCCGCATCATGATTGCCCTGACCGAAGGGGTGGCTTATCTGCATGGCAGGGTTCCGCCGGTTGTTTATAGGGATTTGAAGCCTTCTAACGTTATGATCGGAGAGGATGGAACGGTACGTCTGTTTGATTTGGGAGCTGCCAGCGTGGGAAATGCCTGGCGGGCGGGAACGCCTGGATATTCCGCGCCGGAGCTTCTGCGGCAGGGAGAACCATCGGGACCGTCCAGTGATGTCTATTCTTTGGGAATTTTGCTGTATCGGATGCTGACGGGTGTCCGGCCCATGTCCGGTCCCCCTGCGCTTCTTCCCCTCAGGGCTTTTAGCCGAAAGGTTTCCTATGGAATGGAGGAAATCGTCCAGGGCTGTGTCAAGGAGGATCCCAGGCAAAGAATTCCCGATGCCAGAGCCTTGTTATCTTATCTGCGTCCCTACGAAAATCCGTCTCCCATGGGTGTTTTTTTAAGAGAACTTCGAGCCTGCTGTTCTCTAAGAAGTCCGCATAAGATCTTTTTTGAAAAAAATATCCACAAAACCCCCTCCGAAACCGACTTTTTTCTCTAATACTCTTTGACTTTCTTAAGGAAAAAATATATAATGTAGCATAGCACAGTGAAATCAAGCATCCGTATGCGAGCTTGGATCTCCGTCAAATGTAAAGAGAGGTTACAAGAGAAAAAATGAAAAAGTTAGAAGATTATGTCAGAAGTATTCCCGACTTCCCTAAAGAGGGCATTATTTTCCGTGATGTGACGAGCGTTCTGCAGGATGCGGAGGGTTTGCGTCTTGCCATTGACACGATGCAGGGATTGGTAGCGGACCTGGATTATGATGTGGTCGTAGGTCCGGAATCAAGAGGGTTTATTTTTGGAACCCCGATTGCATATAATAATAAGAAGCCTTTCGTCCTGATCCGTAAGAAAGGAAAGCTTCCCTGCGAGACAGTGGAGATTTCCTATGATCTGGAATACGGCCAGGCTACGATCGAGATGCACAAGGACAGTATTCAGCCCGGTCAGCGGGTTCTGATCGTGGATGATCTGATCGCCACCGGCGGCACCACGGAAGCCATGATCAAGCTGATCGAGTCCATTGGCGGTGTCGTAGTGGGCGTGGTGGTGCTTATGGAATTGGCAGGTTTGAAAGGCAGAGAGAGGATTGCCGGATATCGTTTGGATTCCGCGAT
The DNA here is from genome assembly GCA_947625255.1 of uncultured Acetatifactor sp. Taxonomy (GTDB): domain Bacteria; phylum Bacillota; class Clostridia; order Lachnospirales; family Lachnospiraceae; genus Acetatifactor. The sequence continues at coordinate 84,120 of CANQNT010000011.1, forward strand.
CCGCTATGAGGGTAAATAAGCTTGTACGGTTACGACTTTTCTGACATAGATGGAGTTGGCTTATGACAGAAGAAAAAAAAGATGAGATTTTTGATGAGGGAGGAATCAGCAAATTAGAGGATTTTACGGCTCCTGAGGAACTTTATCAGGACCTTATTGATCATGTCCGTAAATATCATCCCAGCGATGACCTCTCTTTGATCACCAAGGCTTACAAGGTTGCCAGTGAAGCCCATAAGGATCAGCGGCGCAAGTCGGGAGAGCCCTATATTATTCATCCGCTGAACGTGGCGATCATCCTTGCCGATTTGGAACTGGATAAGGAAACGATCGTGGCGGGACTTTTGCACGACGTGGTGGAGGATACCTCCATGACGGAAGAGGAACTGGTCCGGGAATTCGGTGAAGACGTGGCTCAGTTGGTGGATGGGGTGACGAAGCTGGAGAAACTGCCTCTTTCCCGGACGGACCAGTCGGATGTGAAGCTGGAGATGCAGGCCGAGAATCTGCGTAAGATGTTTTTGGCTATGGCCAAGGATATCCGTGTCATTTTGATCAAGCTGGCGGACCGGCTCCATAATATGCGTACATTGAAGTATCAGAAAGAAGAAAGCCAGCAGCGTATCGCCAAGGAGACCCTGGAAATTTACTCGCCCATCGCTCAAAGGCTGGGCATCAGCAAGATTAAGATTGAACTGGACGACTTGTCCCTGAAATATCTGGAACCCGATGTTTATTATGATCTGGTGGATAAGATCGCGGTGCGCAAATCCGTCCGTGAAAAGTACATCCAGAGCATCGTGGACGAGGTGGGCACCCATATCTCCAATGCGGGCATTAAGGCCAAGGTGGATGGGCGTATCAAGCATTTTTTCAGTATTTATAAAAAGATGGTGAACCAGAATAAGACCCTGGATCAGATCTATGACTTGTTCGCGGTGCGCATTATTGTGGACACGGTCAAGGACTGTTACGCGGCGTTGGGAGTTATCCATGAAATGTATAAGCCGATTCCAGGGCGTTTTAAGGATTATATCGCCATGCCCAAGCCCAATATGTACCAGTCGCTGCATACCACGGTGATCGGCAGCACGGGCCAGCCTTTCGAGGTCCAGATTCGGACCTTTGAGATGCACAAGGCCGCGGAATACGGAATTGCCGCCCATTGGAAGTATAAAGAGGCTTCCGATGGCAAAAAGGTGGAGACGCAGGAAGAAGAAAAGCTGGTATGGCTCAGACAGATTCTGGAATGGCAGCAGGATATGTCGGACAATAGGGAATTCATGAACCTGTTAAAGAGCGATTTGGATCTTTTCTCCGACAGCGTGTACTGCTTCACTCCTACCGGAGATGTGAAGACCTTGCCTGCCGGTTCCACAACCATAGATTTTGCTTACAGCATCCATTCCGCCGTGGGAAACAAGATGGTGGGGGCCAGGGTAAACGGGAAACTGGTGACTATCGACTACCGGATCAACAATGGAGACCGTATCGAGATCATTACTTCCCAGAACTCCAAGGGCCCCAGCCGAGATTGGCTGAATTTGGTCAAGAGCACGCAGGCTAAGAATAAGATCAATCAATGGTTCCGGCAGGAACTGAAAGAAGACAATATCATCAAGGGCAGGGAGCTGCTGAACGCTTATTGTAAAAACCGTGTCATCCCCCTTTCTGATTTGATGAAGCCGGATTATATGAACGCGGTGATGCGCAAATATGGTTTCCGGGATTGGGATTCTGTTATGGCGGCGATCGGTCATGGCGGACTCAAGGAAGGCCAGGTCGTCAATCGGATGCAGGAATTGTATGACCGCGACCACAAGAAGGTCCTGACCAATGAGGAGGTCCTGGAAGGAATCGCCCAGGCGAACGCCCAGAACGCCAACAAGCCGGTGGCCATGAAGGCCAAGAGCAAGAGCGGCATCGTGGTCAGGGGAATCGCGGATTTGTCCGTGCGCTTTTCCAAGTGCTGTTCGCCGGTTCCGGGGGACGAGATCGTGGGCTTCGTTACAAGAGGACGGGGGATTTCCATCCACCGGACGGATTGCGTCAATATGTTGAATCTTCCCGAGATTGAGCGGGCCAGATTGATTGACGCGGAATGGCAGGCTCCGGAGGCCGTTGCCAGTGAGAAATACGAGGTCGGCATCAAGATTTACGCGAATGACCGGAATGGCCTGCTGGCGGACATTTCCAAGGCGTTGACGGAGAAGAATATCAATATACTTTCCATGAACACGACCACCAACAAGCAGGGGCTGGCGACCTTACAGACCACCTTTGAGATTTCCGGCAGGGAAGAGTTGAACCGTGTCATTGAAAAGATTCAGAGTATTGAGAGCGTGGTTGACATAGAAAGGACGACGGGCTGATGGCGGAGATCAAGATTGGAAGAATCGTGCTGGGGATGGCCCAGACCAACTGTTACTTTTTGTACCTGGAGGGTGGGAAGGACTGTATCGTGGTTGACCCCGCGGACCAGGGCGGCAATATCTATAAGGCATTGACCAAGAATGGCTTTGAAGTCAAGGCCATCCTGTTGACCCACGGACATTTTGACCATATCTGGGGAACAAAGGAGCTTCGGGAACTGTCAGGGGCGAAGCTGTACGCGCTGGAAGGGGAGAAGAAGCTGCTTTCCAATGCCCGTGTCAATGTATCCGCACAGACGGGACGGCCCTATACCGTGGAGGCGGATGAGTATTTTCAGGATGGGGATGAACGGACTTTTGCGGGAATGCGGTTTCGTGTGATTGCCACGCCGGGACATACGGAGGGCAGCTGCTGTTATTATTTTCCGGACGCAGGGTTCCTGGTCAGCGGAGATACCTTGTTCCAGGAATCCGTAGGGAGGACGGATCTTCCTACCGGCAGTATGTCGCAGCTGATCCGTTCCATCAGGGAGAAGCTGTTTTTGCTGCCGGAGGAGACGAAAGTCTATCCGGGCCACGGAGACAGTACCACCATCGGACTGGAAAAGCAATACAATCCATTCTGTCAGTAGCGGGAAACGAGGGCAAGGGCCGAAAGGGTTCTTGCCCCTTTTACGGAAAATAGGATGAAATGATGTTAGTAGTTGAGATCAATCGGGCGAATTATGAATATGACGTGAATTCCATCGTGAAGGCATTTTTCCCTGCGGAAACAGTGCGCGTGCTGACACCGGAAACCGGTCAGGCGAAGCGTGAGCTTCTGGAGGGGGAGGTGGAGCTGCACATTCAGCTCTCGGAGGAGGGCGCGGTTATCAAGTGGCACGATCAGCCTTTTCCCATAACCTGGCGTTATGATCCGAAAGCGGAGGAGGGGGATACGTACAAGAATGGCTTTAAGCGCTTCCTCTATAAGAGCCTGGAGCAGAGGACGGGGAAGCAGCTTCCCTGGGGGGCCCTTACCGGCATCCGTCCCACGAAAATCGCTTATGCCATGCTGGAACAGGGGAAAAGCGAGGAGGAAATACTGCGCTTTTATCAGAAGAAATATTTTGCCAGCCGGGAAAAAAGTCTTTTGAGCATTAACATTGCCGGGCGGGAGCGGGAGCTTTTGGCCGACCTGCATTATGAGGACGGCTATAGCCTTTATCTTGGCATCCCTTTTTGTCCCACCACTTGCCTGTATTGTTCCTTTCCGTCTTTCGCCATCGGGGTTTATCGTCAAAAAGTGGAGCGGTATCTGGACTGCCTGATTAAGGAGATGGAGTATGTGTCCGCCCATTACGGACACAAGGTATTGGATACCGTCTATATCGGAGGAGGAACCCCCACGACCCTGGAACCGGAGCAGCTGGATCGTCTGCTGGGGCGGTTAAAAAGCCTTTTTGATTTCGGAACCGTGGGGGAATTTACCGTGGAAGCGGGCCGCGCCGACAGTATTACTAAGGACAAGCTGGCGGTATTGCGCAAGCATGGCGTTACCCGGATCTCCATCAATCCCCAGACCATGAAGCAGGAGACGCTGGATCTCATCGGCCGCAGACATACCGTGGAGCAGGTGGAGGAAGCCTATGGATTGGCCCGGGAGCTGGGATTTGACAATATCAATATGGACATGATTCTGGGGCTGCCCGGCGAGACGCCGGAGGATGTGCGCCATACCATCGACCGTATCAAATCCCTGGGACCGGACAGCCTTACAGTACATTCTCTGGCCATTAAGCGCGCTTCCCGCTTAAGCCGGTGGATTCAGGAAAACGGTGTTTCGGCTCTGAGCAATACGGATGAGACCATGGAGATCGCGGCGCAGGGTGCTCTTTCGTTGGGGATGAAGCCCTATTATCTCTATCGTCAGAAAAATATGTCCGGCAATTTTGAAAACGTGGGCTATGCCAGACCGGGCAAGTACGGCCTTTATAATATTTTAATTATGGAGGAGAAACAGACGATCATCGCCCTGGGAGCCGGCAGCATCAGCAAACTGGTTCTGCCGGACGGCCGCATTGTGCGGGCGGAGAACGTGAAAGAAGTCAGCCTCTATCTGGAGAAAATTGACGAGATGCTGGAGCGAAAAGAGGGATTGTTTCAATTGGAGAGGGACTATTTTTTTCCAGACAAATGTTGACAGCGCTCTGAAAACTCATTATACTGTTTGAAAGAAAATAAGGGAAGACATCAGAAAGGGAGAGAATTCATGGCATTGATAAAAAAGCCTGTTACCGGGATGAGTGATATATTACCGGAGGAGATGAAGATCAGAGATTACGTGATCGGTGTGATCAAGGAGACCTATGGAAAGTTTGGTTTTGTCTCCATTGAAACCCCCTGTGTGGAAAGTATCGCAAATCTGAGCAGTAAGCAAGGCGGAGAAAATGAGAAACTGATTTTTAAGATTTTAAAAAGAGGTGAAAAGCTGAATGTGGAGGCGGCCGCCACGGAGGAAGAGGTGGTGGACAGCGGTCTGCGATACGATCTGACGGTGCCCCTCGTTCGGTTTTATTCGAATAACGCGGCCAAGCTTCCCTCCCCGTTCAAGGCATTGCAGATTGGAAATGTATGGCGGGCGGACCGTCCCCAGAGAGGAAGATATCGTCAGTTTATGCAGTGCGACATCGATATCCTGGGAGAGCCTTCCAATCTGGCCGAGATTGAGTTGATCCTGGCTACCACTACGACGTTGGGCAAACTGGGCTTCCGTAATTTCCAGATCCGCATCAATGACCGCAGAATTCTGAAAGCCATGGCTGCTTACAGCGGCTTTGAGGAGGCATCCTGGGACAGTGTGTTTATCACGCTGGACAAGATGGACAAGATTGGCATGGAAGGCGTGGAGGCGGAGCTTTTGGCGGAGGGCTTTGCCGAGGATATGGTGAAGCGTTATCTGGAACTGTTCAAAGGACTTGAGGGGGCGCAGGATGGAGTGAGCTACCTGATGGAGCGCCTGGAGGGTTTCCTGGAGCCGGAGGTGGAGCAGAGTCTGCAGGAGATTTTTTCCAGTGTCCGTGCCACCGGGTCTTCGGATTTTGAGTTGGTTTTCGATCCCACGCTGGTGCGGGGAATGTCATATTACACGGGAACCATTTTTGAAATCGTCATGCCGGAATTCGGGGCAAGCTGCGCCGGAGGCGGCAGATATGACAAGATGGTGGGACGCTTTACGGGTAAGGACGTTCCTGCCTGCGGCTTTTCCATTGGCTTCGAGCGCATTATCCTGTTGCTGAAGGAAAGAGGCTTCCAGGTTCCCTCGCAGCCGAAAAGAATTGCCTATCTGGTGGAAAAAGGGATCGGCGGCGACAGGCTTTGCGAAGTGATTGCTCAGGCCCAGGAAGCCCGTCAGGACGGCACCCAGGTGCTTGTGGCGCGGATGAATAAGAATAAAAAATTCCAGAAAGAGCAGCTTGAAAAAGAGGGCTATACGGATTTCGTGGAATTTTATAAGGAAGCCTTGAAGAACTGATCGGACGGGCGAGGAAAGGAAAGGTAGATACAATGGCAGAATCAATGAAAGGATTGAAAAGAACGTGCCGCTGCGGCGAGTTGTCCGCGGCCAACATCGGTCAGACCGTGACCGTGATGGGTTGGGTGCAGAAGCAGCGCAACAAGGGGGGAATCATCTTCGTGGACTTGCGCGACCGTGCCGGCATTCTGCAGGTGATTTTTGAAGAAAGCGAATGCGGTTCCGAGAATTTTGCCAAAGCGGAGAAGCTGCGCAGCGAATTCGTGGTGGCCGTGGTAGGTATTGTGGCAAAGCGTGAGGGCGGGGCCAATGAAAATCTGGCTACCGGCGAGATCGAGGTACGCGCCGGCCAGGTGAGGATTTTGTCCGAAGCCGAGACACCGCCTTTTCCTATCGAGGAGGATTCCAAGACCAAGGAAGAGCTGCGCTTAAAATATCGTTATCTGGATTTGAGAAGACCTGACTTGCAGCGGAATCTGATTCTGCGCAGCAAGATCACCACTACCATCCGTTCCTTTATGAGCGGTGAGGGTTTCCTGGAGATCGAAACCCCGATTTTGAACAAGTCCACGCCGGAAGGGGCCAGGGACTATCTGGTACCCAGCCGTATTCATCCGGGATGCTTCTATGCTCTGCCCCAGTCTCCGCAGATTTTCAAGCAGCTTTTGATGTGTTCCGGCTATGACCGCTATTTCCAGATCGCGAAGTGTTTCCGCGATGAGGACCTGCGGGCGGACAGACAGCCCGAGTTTACGCAGGTGGATCTGGAGATGTCCTTTGTGGACGTGGATGACGTGATCGATGTGACCGAGAGAATGGTGCAGCGGGTATGCAAAGATGCTATCGGCCTGGACGTGGAGCTTCCTCTGAAGCGGATGACCTGGCAGGAGGCCATGAATCGTTTCGGTTCCGATAAGCCGGATACTCGTTTCGGCATGGAGCTTGTGGATGTATCCACGGTGGCTGCCGGCTGTGGTTTCGGCGTGTTTACTTCCGCCCTGGAAAATGGCGGCAGCGTCCGCGGCATCAACGTCAAGGGACAGGCGGGAATGCCCCGCAAGAGGATTGACGCGCTGGTGGAGTTCGCCAAAGGCTATGGCGCAAAGGGGCTGGCTTATCTGGCGGTGCAGCCGGACGGCAGTTTCAAGTCCTCTTTTGCCAAGTTTATGACACCGGAACAGCTGACGGCCCTGGTGGAGGCCATGGGCGGAGAGGCGGGAGACCTTTTGCTGTTTGCCGCGGATAAAAACAAGATTGTTTGGAATGTGTTGGGAGCGCTTCGTTGTGAATTGGCGGAGTCCCTGGGACTGGTGGATCATAATCGGTTCAATTTCCTTTGGATCACCGAGTTCCCTCTGTTGGAGTGGAGCGAGGAAGAGAATCGTTTCGTTGCCATGCACCATCCCTTTACCATGCCCATGGAAGAGGATCTGGAGCTGTTGGATACGGATCCCGGCAGTGTGCGCGCCAAGGCTTATGATATCGTGCTCAATGGCGTGGAGCTGGGCGGCGGCAGCGTGAGGATTTTCCAGAACCATGTGCAGGAAAAGATGTTCGAGGTGCTGGGCTTCACCAAGGAGCAGGCTTACGACAGATTCGGCTTTTTGCTGAATGCGTTTAAATACGGAGTACCCCCTCACGCAGGTCTTGCCATCGGTTTGGATCGCTTTGTGATGCTTTTGGTAAAAGCGGAAAGCATTCGTGAGGTGATTGCATTCCCCAAGGTAAAGGATGCTTCCTGTCTGATGACCAACGCGCCGGACGTGGTGGAACAGATTCAGCTGGATGAGCTTGGTCTGGCATTAAAGAAGACAGAATCATAGGAAAATATTGCGATGACGACCGGAAAAAGGGTCGCAAAAAAAGGCTGGCGCGAAAACGACAGCCTTTTCTTAAATGGATTTGGTTCCCGATATGGATCGGAGCGGGCTTATGAGAATTGTGTATTTGTTGCGTGTTGAGGAATTAAAGGATAAGGAATGTCTGGAGCATTTTCTGCCTTTCGCGGACAGGATTCGTCAGGAAAAGGTGCGCAGGATTTCTTCCATGGCGGAGAAGGCCCGAAGCCTGGGCGGAGGGCTGTTGCTGCGATATGGGTTGGACTTCTGGAAAGCCTCTAATGGCAATCCGGAAAGGGGGAGTAGGGAGGTTTTTCACGGGGAGGGCTGCCGCCGACAATTTCTTTCTCTGAAAGAGATTGAGAAAGCCTTGCCTTTTCGGGAGGAACCTTTTTTTTATTATGGTGCAGGGGGAAAGCCCTATCTGCGGGATCAGGAGCTTTTTTTCAGCCTGTCCCATTCCGGAGATTATGCGGCCTGCGCCATTTCCCAGGGGGAGATCGGCCTGGATATCCAACAGGTGCGCCAGGCGGACACGGACAGGCTGGCCGCCCGGTTTTATCCTTCACGGGAAAAAGATATTTTGCAGGCGTGTTCGGAGGAAAGTGACAGACGATTGTTGTTTTATCAATTGTGGGTGCAAAAGGAAAGCTATGGCAAGCTGGAGGGAAGCGGACTGCCAAAGGCTTTGTGCGTCAGTCCCGAAGCGGAGAAGAGAAGCTTGGGCATCGGACTGGAGGCGTGGCGGTTTCGGGAGGATTATGTGGGCTGCGTTTGCTGGAACGCACAGGAAGATATTGAAAAAAACGGCGGTCAAGGAAGATGCTGACGGGAGGATTAGGGGGAGAGGCCAAAGGACCGGCCGGCGAGATATGGAAGCGCCTTGCGCCGACCTGGCAGTTATGCTATAATCGTGGCCATAGGGGCTGGTTTTCCCTGGAAGAAAACAAGGTGAACGAGGTACAGTCATGAAAGGAATGAAGAAGCTTTCCGTATATTTAAGCGATTATAAGAAAGAAACGATTCTGGCGCCGTTGTTTAAGCTGTTGGAAGCGTTCTTTGAGTTGATGGTGCCCTTGGTCATGGCCAACATGATTGATCGGGGGATCGCGGATTCCGACATGGGTTATATCGGGAAAATGGGTCTGTGTTTGTTGGTCTTGGCTATCGTAGGGCTTGTCAGCTCCATTACGGCGCAGTTTTTTGCCGCCAAGGCAGCGGTGGGTTTTTCCGCCAAGCTGCGGCAGGCATTGTTCGACCATATTCAGGGCTTAAGCTTTACCAATATCGACAAAGCGGGAACTTCTACCATGATCACTCGGATGACCAGCGACATCAATCAGGTGCAGTCCGGGGTGAATCTGGTGCTGCGTCTGTTCCTGCGCTCGCCCATTATCGTATTTGGGGCCATGATCATGGCCTTTACCATTGATGTAAAGAGCGCCCTGGTGTTCGTGGCTGCCATTCCGTTGATGGCCATAGTGGTATTCGGTATTATGATCATTACCATTCCCTTGTATCGTAAGGTGCAGTCAGCTCTGGACGATGTGCTGGGAATCACCCGGGAAAATCTGACGGGTGTGCGTGTGATCCGCGCGTTCCATCAGGAAGAAAAAGAGGAAACCCGTTTTCGGGAAGACAATCAGATCCTGGCGGCTTTACAGATGTTTGTGGGCAAGATCAGCGCTTGTATGAATCCCGTCACCTACGTCATTGTCAACGGAGCCATTGTAGCTTTGATCTATGTGGGTGCCGTTCAGGTACAGGCGGGCAATTTGAGCCAGGGCGAAGTGGTGGCTATCATTAATTATATGTCCCAGATTCTGGTGGAGTTGGTGAAACTGGCAAATCTGATCATCACAGTGACCAAGGCTCTGGCTTGTGCGGACCGGGTGGCGGCGGTGCTGGAGATTCCCGGCGGCGAAGAGCGTTGGGCGGAAACGGCAGGGGCAGGGGCTGTGGGCAAAGAAGCGGCGCGGCAGGCTTCCTCCTCGGCGCGGCTTGCCAGCGCGGACGGTCAGGCCGGCAAGGAATCCGGCGGGGGCCACGTCCCGTTCCTGGAATTTGACCATGTCTCGCTGACTTATGAGGGAGCCGGAGACAAGACCTTGGAAAATATGAATTTTACCGTGGAAAAAGGTCAGACCATCGGCATTATCGGTGGTACAGGTTCCGGCAAGAGCTCGTTGGTGAATTTGATTCCGGGATTTTATCCTGCCACGGAAGGCACGATCCGACTGGAGGGACGGGATATCCGCACCTTGCCCCCGGAGGAGCTGCGCGGCCGCATTGGCGTGGTGCCGCAGAAAGCCGTACTGTTCAAGGGAACCATCCGGAGCAATCTCCAGTGGGGAAAGTCGGATGCCACGGATGCAGAGCTCTGGGAGGCCATTGATACCGCCCAGGCCAGAGAAGTGGTGGAAGGAAAGGACGGCGGACTGGATGCCCAGGTGGCTCAGAACGGAAAGAATTTTTCCGGCGGCCAGAGACAGAGACTGACCATTGCCAGGGCTTTGGTGCGCAGACCGGATATTTTGATTTTGGATGACAGCGCGTCCGCTTTGGATTATGCCACGGATGCCAGACTGCGTCAGGCTCTCCGAAATGTGGAAAAGCTGACCACCACGTTCATTGTTTCCCAACGGGCTTCCAGCATTCTGCACGCGGACCGGATTCTTGTGCTGGACGATGGCGAGATCGCCGGGTTGGGAACCCATGAAGAGCTGCTTCGGAATTGTACGGTTTATCAGGAGATTTACTATTCCCAATACCCCGAAAAGGCGGGGGATACAGGAGCCCGGAATGCCGCAGGAAACGCGCAGAAAGCGGCGGATGCCGCTGGCGGCGCGAACGCGGCGGGAAGCGGACGGAAAGGGGAAAAACGAGCATGAATCAGAAAGAGACGATTTACAAGGTACTTCGTTATATCAGGAAATATTCCTTTCAGGTGATTCTTTCTCTGGTGCTGGCGGCGCTGACGGTGGCACTGACTCTGTATGTGCCCATTCTGACCGGAGACGCGGTGGATTTGATCATCGACAAGGGTTTGGTGGACATATCGGGAGTGCTTGTCATTATGAAACGGATCGCCGTGGTCATGGTGATTACAGCCGCGGCTCAGTGGGTCATGAATACCTGCAACAATTATATTACCTATCATGTGGTCAAGGATATTCGTGAAGACGCTTTTCGGAAACTGGAAAATCTTCCGCTGAAATATTTGGACGCTCACCCTGCCGGAGACATCGTCAGCCGTATTATCGCGGACGTGGATACCTTTGCGGACGGTCTGCTGATGGGCTTTACGCAGCTGTTCACCGGAGTGATCACCATCTTTGGCACTTTACTCTTTATGCTTGTGACCAATGTTCCCATTGCCCTGGTGGTGGTGTGCATCACGCCGGTTTCGTTCCTGGTGGCCCGGTTCATCGCTACCAGAACCCACAGTATGTTCCGCCTGCAGTCCGAAACCAGAGGAGAGCAGACGGCATTGATCGAGGAAATGATCGGAAATCAAAAGATCGTGAAGACCTTCTCCAGGGAAGAGGCGGTCAGGAAACAGTTTGCGGAAATCAATGGAAGATTGGAAAGCTGCTCGCTGAAAGCGATTTTCTTTTCCTCCATTACCAATCCGGCCACCCGTTTCGTCAACAGCCTGGTGTATGCCGGCGTGGGTATTTTTGGCGCGTTCGTGGCGATTCGTGGCGGTATCAGCGTGGGTCGCCTGTCCTGCTTCTTAAGCTACGCCAATCAATATACCAAGCCCTTTAACGAAATCTCAGGTGTGGTGACGGAACTGCAGAATGCCCTTGTATGCGCCGGACGGATTTTTGCATTGATCGAGGAAGAGGCCCAGGCGCCGGATGCGCCGGATGCCAGGGTTTTGGCGGACGCAAAAGGCAATGTGGCTTTGGAGGGGGTATTTTTCCAATATACTCCTGAGAAAAGGTTGATTCAAAATTTCAATCTGAAGGTTCAGCCGGGGCAGAGGGTGGCCATCGTAGGCCCTACCGGCTGTGGCAAGACCACCGTGATCAATCTCCTGATGCGCTTTTACGATGTGGATCAGGGAAGCATTTCCGTGGATGGATCGGATATCCGCCACATCACAAGAGGCAGTCTGCGCACCAGTTACGGCATGGTGCTGCAGGATACCTGGCTGCGGGCGGGCACTATTCGGGACAATATCCGGATGGGCAAGCCGGAGGCCACCGAGGAGGAAGTGGTGCAGGCAGCCAAGGCCTCCCATGCCCACAGCTTTATCAAGCGCCTGCCTCAAGGGTATGATACCGTGATCACCGAGGAGGGCGGCGGACTTTCCCAGGGACAAAAGCAGCTTCTTTGTATTGCCAGAGTGATGCTTACCTTGCCTCCGATGTTGATTCTGGACGAGGCCACCTCTTCCATAGATACCAGGACCGAGATAAAGATTCAGAAGGCTTTTGCACAGATGATGGAGGGACGTACCAGCTTTATCGTGGCGCACAGACTGTCCACCATCCGGGAGGCGGATATGATTCTGGTCATGAAGGACGGCAACATTATTGAGCAAGGGAATCATGAGAGCTTACTGGCCCAAAAGGGATTTTATTCGGAGCTCTATTATAGTCAGTTTGCGATAGGAGAGAATTCATGAGAGAGATTATCAATGGAAAAAAGATTTGTCTTGGTACTTGTTATTATCCGGAGCATTGGGACGCATGCCTCTGGCCGCGGGACCTGGACAGAATGTTGGAAGCCGGCATAGAGGCGGTGCGGGTGGCGGAGTTTGCCTGGAGCAAGATTGAGCCAAGAGAAGGGGAATATACCTATGAGTTTTTTGATTCCTTTTTGGATCTGGCTGCGGAAAAGGGGATGAAGGTGATCTTCTGCACACCTACGGCCACTCCTCCGGCATGGCTGACGGAGGCCTATCCGGAGGTGCTGAACGCGGACAAGGAGGGTCATCTGTACCGGCATGGCACCAGAAGGCATTATAATTATAATTCTCCGGTTTATCAGGAGTTTTGCCGCAAAATCGTGGAACACAGCGCTTCCCATTATGGCCGACATCCGGCCATCATCGGCTGGCAGATAGACAATGAACTGAATTGTGAAAACAATGAGTTTTATTCCGAAAGTGACGGCGTGGCTTTCCGCCGTTTCCTGAAAGAGAAATATGGTACGCTGGAGGCCCTGAATCGGGCCTGGGGAACGGTATTCTGGAACCAGACCTATACCGCCTGGTCGGAGGTGTGTCTGCCCGGAAAAACCAATAGCGGCACCAACAACCCGCATCAGCTTTTGGACTATCTTCGTTTTGTCTCCGACAGCGCCTGCCGCTTTGCGGGGATGCAGGCGGATATTATCCGGAAATACTGCAAGGAAGGGGATTTTGTCACCACCAATGGGATCTTCGGCAATCTGGACAACCATCGCTTGACCCGGGACAGCCTGGATTTCATGACCTATGATTCCTATCCTAATTTTTCCTATGGCTTGGATGGGTATCGTCCGGAAGATCGGATGAAAGACCGAGGCTGCAGCCGCAGTCTGGCGGAGGTGCGGTCTTTGTCACCTGTTTTTGGTATTATGGAGCAGCAGAGCGGGGCCAACGGCTGGACGGACCGCATGGAGGCTCCCACGCCCAGACCCGGACAGATGACGCTCTGGACCATGCAGAGCATCGCCCATGGGGCGGATTATGTCAGTTATTTCCGTTGGCGTACCTGTACCTTTGGCACGGAGATGTACTGGCACGGCATTCTGGATTATTCGGGCAGGGAGAACAGGCGTATCCGTGAGGTGCGGGATATTCATGCCAGGCTGCAAAAGCTGCAGGAAGTGGCCGGGGCACGTTACCTGGCAAAGGTGGCAATCCTGCGGGATTATGATAATTGTTGGGACGCGCAGATTGACAAGTGGCACGGAAGAGTGGAATGGCTCAGCCAGGATTCCCTTTTTACGGCGCTGCAGCTGGAGCATGTTCCCTTTGATTATGTTTATCTGAATCATGAGACCGCGTTGGAAGACTTGCGGCAATACCATACCGTTTTTTACCCTCATGCGGTCATTCTTACCAGGGAACGTATGTCTCTATTGGAGCGGTATGTGGCCGCGGGCGGCAGACTGATAATGGGTTGCAGGACCGGCTATAAGGATATTGATGGCAGATGTGTGACGGAATATTTGCCGGGGCTGGCGGCTACCCTGACAGGAACCGATATCCCTGAATATTCCTTTGTGGCTCCGGATGAAGGCAGGGTGACGGTGGATTGGGATGGAACTTTGATGGAAGCGGCGGTGTTCAATGATCTGTTGCAGCCGCTGCCCGACTCTCATGCTCAGGTTCTGGCTGCTTATGCTTCCGGTTATTATGCCGGAACCCCGGCTTTGATCCGTAATTTATACGGGAAAGGCGAGGCTTATTACTTTGGAGCCGCCTTTTCCCTGGATACTGCCCGGACATTTCTGAAAAAATTAAGTTTGACCGAGCCTTATGCCGATTTGTTTCTTCTGCCGGAGGACTGTGAGCTGGCCGTGCGCGAAAAAGAAGGACGGAAATATTTCTTCCTCTTGAACTATACCAAGGAGGAGCAAACAGTGGATATTAAACAGCCCATGCGGGATCTTCTGGAACAACGGCCTGTTCAGGGGAAACAGTCCCTGCCTCCATACGGAGTCAAAGTGCTGGCCGGATAGATGCGGTGTTTTGCCCATTTCCCGGTTATAGCGCAGCGATCGATCAGTGAACAGCCCTGGTATCCTCGAGTGGGATTGGTCTGAAAATCTCCTTGACAAATATGTTCTACAGTTGTAGAATAAATAAAAGAACTACAATTGTAGAATAATAGGAGGGTATCATGAAAAAATCATTCCGTAAATTGCCGGATGCCGAGCTTGAGGTGATGCAGGCTGTCTGGGCCTGCACTCCTCCGGTTTCGCGTTCTCAGATCGATGAAATCCTGAAAGATTCTCATCCAATGGCGCTTACGACGCTATTGACGCTGCTGACGAGGCTTTCCGAAAAAGGCTTTCTGAGAATAGAAAAAACGGGCCGCCGTGCCCAGTATATCCCTTTGGTCGCAGAGGAGGAATATCTTGCGGAGCAAAGCAAACGGTTCCTCCATAAATTATGCGGCGGCAATTTGTCCACGTTTGCCACGGCCTTGTGCAACAGCGGCCTCACAAAAGAGGAAATCTCCCAGTTGAGGGGGCTTTTGGAGAAAGGGGAATTATGAGCGCGGAAGTTTTTCTGAAAGGTGTTTTTTGCGCTGTGATCAGTCTGATTCTGGCATGGAATGTGTTCTCCAGACAGGATTCCGAGGCAGGTACGGGGACTGCGGAGAGCGGTGTGCAGCGCTACATTCCGTATGTATCCGGTGCTTTGCTTCCTTTGTTTTTGACTGTCATCACCATATTGAGCATTTCCCATTACGGTGCGCTTCGGACGGCACCCATGATCATCTCCCTCATTTTTGAAGTATTTCTCCATATTTCTCTTTATGATGTGATTTTGCTGTTGCTCCTGCCCTTTCTTAGGAGGAAGATCAGTGCCAGAGCCTGCGCCATGCTGTGGCTTGTTCCCAATTATCTGTATCTTACACAGACCAGCATTATGAAAGCTCAAAAGCCGCTTTGGATCCTGGCAATTCCGGAGAATGTGGTATGGGGATGCTTCCTGCTGTGGATTGCGGGCTTCTTTCTTGTTTTTGTGTGGAAACTGGCTGTCCATTTGCTTTTCCGCAGGAGAATATTAAAGAACGCGATCCCTGTAACGGATAGAGCCATATTGGAGATTCTGGACGGGGAGGCACATCGCGCGCGTTACAAGAATGGGAAATTGAAATTGGTCCGTTCCGCGGCAATTACGACGCCCTTGTCCATCGGGCTTTTTCGGAGGAGCATACGGATCGTGCTGCCGGATCAGGAGTTTTCCGAGGAAGAATACCATCTGATCTTCCGGCATGAGCTTGTACACATTGGACGGGAAGACGCATGGGCGAAGTTCTTTTTCGTCTTTTGCACCGCGATTTGTTGGTTCAATCCGTTTATGTGGATTGCCAGCAAAAAAAGTGCGGACGACCTGGAACTGAGCTGTGATGAAACCGTTTTGCAGGGCGTGGATGAGAAAGGGAGGGTCCGGTATGCGGAGCTGATTCTCAAGGCGGCGGGAGATGGCCGCGGGTTTACGACTTATTTATCAGCGGCAGCCTCTACTCTCCGATATCGTTTGAAAGCGATTACGGAAACCGGAAAACGGCATAGCGGTGCCCTGACGGTTGCCCTCGTATTCTTTGGGCTGAGTATGAGCTGCGGGTATGTGACGCTTGCTTATGGGGAACATCAGGGAAAAGACACGATTTTCGGAGGAGAGGACCCCTCCCTTTTCACGCTGGATCAGGTTCAGGTAGAGGGCGGAGAATATGACCCGGCCCTGGATTTTATTGACGTATCCGCGCTGGAGGAGTATTTGTCCGGCTTGTCCATGCTGGACATCACGGGTCAATTTTCCTTTTCAGAGGATGAGAAGAGCATGGAATTGCGATATACGGACGGTCCGAAAGGGTTCATGCTGGTCCAGCTTTATGATTCCTATGTGAAAATTCTTCCCCTGCACGGAGATTCTTCGGTTTATTATCTTCCGGAACCTGTGGACTGGGAAACGCTTGATACAATTGTCCCAGAGCTTCCGGCGGCCCGGGTAGAACTGTTGGACGAGGGTGACAGCTATGGAAAAATCGTGCATCCCGTTATCACAAAGCTGGTCTGTGTCTCCGATAGCGGAGAGCGGGTTCTGAAGGCGAGGGATCCGAAAGCGGAGGAAACGGGAATTTACAGCAGCGCGCCTATAGGGAAAACGGCCAGGATCAGCTTTTCCCTGTCGGTGGTATCGGAGGTGGAGGTCGAGGTGCGGTCCTGGACCTATCAGGAGAGTTATTCCGTGAAGCCGGCGGAAGAGGATGGGGTGTGGATCATTTCCCTGCCAGACTATTTTGCCCATTATATGATCAAGGCCACTTTCCGGGGGCGGGATGGGCAGGCTTATGTCACCGAGTTTTGGTTTCAAATCGGAAGCACCGTGTAGAAAGTCGCGTAGAAAGTAAAAAAACCTCTTTACAATCCGCGCGAAATGTACTAAACTATACTCCATCGAAAGAAATCCCCCGCATAAGAATAAAGCGATGACGAGAAGAGTAGAATACGGAAAGCGTCAGAGAGGATTGCCGGAGAAAGCAGTGTTTCCAAAACCAGAAAGCCAGGGTGGTGTAAGTGCCATATAATCTGGGTTCCGTGGAAACGCGGAATGTTTTTCCGTGCTGTGAGCAGTCTCGCTGGAAGCATTTGAAGACCATCTTGGAGCGGCGCTAATCACGCCCGGCAGCAGCCGTTATCTGCAAATAAAGTGGTCAGAAGTATGTAAGATGAAAGAATACCGGAAAGGTCGGTGTCCGAAGTCTGTCAGGCTTTGACAAAAAGGGTGGAACCGCGTAGAATTTACGTCCCTTGCAATATTTTGGATATTGCAGGGGATTTTTTGATGTCAAAGCTTTTGGCGGCGGCAAAAATGTTCGCGAATGTTTGCATGTCAGGTATTTGCACAGCAAATAGCCGCATCGAATGAGAAAGGATGAAGGAATGATGAAGATCACATTGAAAGACGGCTCCGTTAAGGAGTACGCACAGAGCATGAGCGTGTACGAAATCGCAAAGGATATCAGCGAGGGTCTGGCAAGAGTGGCCTGCTGCGGTATGGTGAACGGCAAGGCAGTGGATCTGCGCACCATGGTGGACGCGGATGCGGAGGTCAGCATCCTGACCGTTAAGGATGCGGAAGGGCTGAGCACTCTGCGCCATACTGCCAGCCATGTGATGGCCCAGGCGGTGAAGCGCCTCTATCCCGGCGTGAAACTGGCCATCGGACCTTCCATTGCGGAAGGATTTTACTATGATATGGATTTTGAATCTCCTCTAACCAGCGATGATTTTGGCAAGATCGAGGAGGAGATGCGCAAGATCATCAAGGACGATCTGAAGATCGAGCGCTTTACCCTGCCCAGGGCGGAGGCCATTGCCTTTATGCAGGAGAAAGGGGAGCCGTATAAGGTGGAGCTGATTCAGGATCTGCCGGAAGACGCGGAGATCAGCTTCTACAAGCAGGGAGAGTTCGTGGATTTGTGCGCCGGCCCTCACCTGATGAGCACCAGGGGAGTGGGAAAGGCTTTCCGTATCATGAGTCTGGCGGGGGCCTACTGGCGCGGAAACGAGCATAACAAGATGCTTACAAGACTATACGCCACCGCTTTTGCCAGGAAAGAGGAGCTGGATGCCTATATCACCATGATGGAAGAGGCTAAGAAGAGAGACCATCGGAAGCTGGGCAAGGAGCTGGGCTTGTTTATGATGAATGATGCGGGTCCGGGATTTCCGTTCTTCCTTCCCAAGGGCATGACTTTGAAGAATACTCTTCTGGATTATTGGAGAGAGCTGCACAGAAAAGCCGGTTATGTGGAGATTTCCACCCCCATCATTTTGAACAGAAGTCTGTGGGAAACCTCCGGTCACTGGGATCATTATAAAAACAATATGTATACCACGGTCATCGATGACCAGGATTACGCCATTAAACCCATGAACTGCCCCGGCGGCGTATTGGTCTATGCCTCTGAGGCTCGTTCCTACAGAGATCTGCCCCTGCGCATGGGCGAACTGGGAATTGTGCATCGCCATGAAAAATCCGGCCAGCTTCATGGGCTGATGCGCGTGCGCTGTTTCACGCAGGATGATGCGCATATCTTCATGACACCGGAGCAGATCAAAGACGAGATCAAGGGCGTGGTGGCCCTGATCAATGAGGTTTATTCCCTGTTTGGCTTCCAGTATCATGTGGAACTGTCTACCAGACCGGAAGATTCCATGGGAAGCGACGAGGATTGGGAAATGGCTACTTCCGCCCTTCAGGGCGCGCTGGAGGAACTGGGTCTGCCCTATGTGATCAATGAGGGCGACGGCGCTTTCTACGGTCCTAAGATTGACTTCCATCTGGTGGACTGCATCGGAAGAACCTGGCAGTGCGGTACGATTCAATTGGATTTCCAGCTGCCGCAGCGTTTCGGACTGGAATATATCGGTGCTGACAGCGAGAAGCATAGGCCTATTATGATTCACCGCGTGGTGTTCGGTTCCATCGAACGCTTTATCGGTATCCTGATTGAGCACTACGCAGGCGCTTTCCCGACCTGGCTTGCTCCCGTGCAGGTGAAAGTGCTGCCGATTTCTGATAAGTATATGGATTATGCTTCCAAGGTGAAAGCGGCACTGGACGAGGCCAATATCCGGGCAGAGCTGGATACCCGTTCTGAAAAGATAGGCTATAAGATCAGGGAGGCCCAGATGGCGAAGATTCCTTATATGCTGGTGGTTGGCCAGAAAGAAGAGGAAGAAGGATGCGTGTCCGTCAGAAGCAGATTTGCCGGGGATGAAGGAATGAGGAATCTGGACGAGTTTATCGGGCAGATTCAGGAAGAGATCCGGACCAGGGAGAGCCGTGCGGCAAGTTCGCAGGAAAAGTGATCGGCTGCTGCTGGAGGAGATGGTATGGACTTGCTTGGGGGAAACGGAGCAGGGGATCAGATCGTTTTCAGGTGGATATCATGAGGATTCTTGTGATATCCACTTTTTTTGTTAGAGGCTGAGTCGGAGACGGGGAGTTGGTGGTATGGATGGGATTTAGGTTTGGGGGATGGGGAATAGTTCAAAATCACTACAACAGACCTTTTGCTTTTTGCTCGTTTCGCAATATATTCGATCAAGCTGCAAGTAAAAAACAGATCGTTTTCCTTATGATTTTCCCGCCCGGTCATAGAGTTACCTCCTCGCTTGCAACAAATTCCAGACACTTAAGTGCGGCATCTGTACAGAAGTTGATTTATAAAAAATCCAGGACCCCAACTCCCCAAAACGGGAATTCGATCCTGGATTTCTTTAACTATCAAACATAAGTCCTATACAAAGCGCGGCGCCCATCATTTAATGATCCGCCAACACATCTTCACAAACGGCTTTCAAGATATTCAGTCCCTCCATCAGCGTCTCCTCCGGTATCAGGAGAGGAGGCATGAGCTTCAGTACCTGATCCTTGCGGCCCGCTTTCTCCAGCACCAGATTGCGCTTGAAGCATCCCTGCTGCAGCTTCTTGGTAATGGACCCATCGATCTTGGAGGTATCAATGCCCCAGATCATGCCGATGCCGCGAATGTCAATGTCCTTGTGAAGCGGTTTAATATTCGTTTCCAGAAAGTCCTTGATCAGGGCTTCTTTTTTCTGTACGATGCTGTCCATATCCAGCTTCTGATAGAGCTGGATGGCGGTTTTGGAACCCACGAAAGCCAGTTGATTTCCCCGGAAAGTTCCGTTATGCTCCGCAGGCTGGAAAAGATCGATTTCCGGCTTGATCAGCAGCAGGGAAAGGGGCAGACCCAGTCCGCTGATGGACTTGGAAAGCGTTACCATGTCGGGCACGATGCCGGCTCTTTCAAAAGAGAAGAAGTGTCCGGTTCTGCCCACGCCTACCTGAATGTCGTCCACGATCATCAGGATATCGTAGCGGTCACAGATGGCGCGAAGCTTTTGCAGCCATTCCACGGGCGCCACATTGATGCCGCCCTCCGCCTGCACGGTCTCCAGAATGATGGCGGCCGGGAAGTCAATCCCGGAATGGTCGTCCGTCAGAACACTCTCCAGATATTCCAGGGACAAGTCAGGGTCAGGAAAAGCGTTGAAGTAAGGCAGAAACGAGATATTTCCCAGAGGAACGCCCGCTCCGTGTCTGGAAAATGAATCACTGCTGGCAGCCAAGGCACCCAGGCTCATTCCGTGGAAAGCACCCGAAAAGGCGATGATGTTCGTGCGCTGCTTTACTTTTCTGGCCAGCTTCAAGGCGGCTTCCACGGCGTTGGTTCCCGTGGGACCGCAGGACATGACTCTGTAAGTTAAGTTACGAGGTTTTAAAAGGTCGTTTTCAATGGTGGACAAGAGCTGCTCTCTGGCAGGCGTAAACATGTCCAAGGCGTGAAGAATGTTATCTTCTTGCAGATACTCTAAAATCGCCTCTTTGATAAGAGGATGGTTGTGACCAAAATTCAAGGCTCCTGCTCCGGCAAAAAAGTCGATATACTGATTGCCCTCCTGATCGGTCAGAGTAGCATTGCTCCCTTTTACAAAGGAAACCGGAAAATTACGCGAGTAAGATCTGACGTTAGATTCCATGCGCTCAAATGTTTGATCCATAGCTGTGTAAGTCCTCCTGTAATATAAAATTTTATCCATCTGTTTACGGCATTGTGAGTTTAGAGTATTTGCAACCGCCTCTCGATTCGCCGAATAGTATGATGTTTTTTAAAACCTTCCTTTCCCATGTTCGATGGTAATTATGAATGTTGTACCAAATAAATTTATATAATATTACGGGGTATAAGTCAAGCGATTTTTAAAAAAATGGAAAGAAAAGGGACCTCCAGAATCATGCTTTGGATCATGCCTGGGAGGTCCATGAAAATAGGCTGCGGCAAAGCCTTTCAGGCCTTGTATTTCGGCTCACAGGTCACGTCGCATTCCAGTTTTTGGAATATGCGCTTGTCCACGGAGGAGAGCATCACGCTGGAATGAACCTGACAGCCCTTTAACTTGGGCAGATTGCTGAGTGCCAGGGAGGCATCCCCGTTCTGGGCCGCGGTGGCGGACAGGGCGATCAGCACTTCATCCGTATGGAGTCTGGGATTGCGGCTGCCCAGGTACTTGGTTTTCAGATCCTGAATCGGGGCAATGGCTTTTGGAGAAATAATATGCTTTTCGTGGGGCAGGCCGGACAGCTCTTTCAGGGCGTTGAGCAAAACGGCGGCGCTGGGACCCAGGAGATTCCCCGTCTTGCCGGTGATAATACGGCCATCCGGTAATTCCAGGGCGACGGCGGGGGCATTGGTGTCTTCGGCTCTCTGCAGGGCGGGAAGCACGGTGTGCCTGTCGTTGACGGTGAGGTGTTCCTGGCGCATGAGAAGCTGGATCTTAAGCACCTCTTCCTCGGTGTGTGTACCGTCCGCCACGCCGGCCGCCGCCTGATAATACCGACGGATGATTTCTTGTCGGGAGGCCTCTCTGCAGACCTCGTCATCAATGATACAATTGCCCGCCATATTCACACCCATGTCGGTGGGGGACTGGTAAGGGCTTTTTCCGAAAATCTTCTCAAATGTGGCGTTCAGGACGGGAAAAATCTCCACATCGCGATTGTAATTTACCGCGGTTTGTCCATAGGCCTCCAAGTGGAACGGGTCAATCATGTTGATATCGTTTAAATCGGCCGTGGCGGCCTCGTAAGCCAGATTGACCGGATGCTTCAGGGGCAGATTCCAGATGGGGAAGGTTTCGAATTTGGCATAGCCCGCCTGTATCCCGCGCTTATGTTCATGGTATAACTGGGAGAGGCACGTGCTCATTTTACCGCTGCCGGGACCGGGAGCCGTGACTACCACCAGGGGTCTGGAGGTTTCGATATAATCGTTTTTGCCGTAACCGGCGTCGCTGACAATGAGCGGGACATTAGCCGGATAGCCGGGAATGAGGTAATGGTGGTAGACCTTGAGCCCCAGGTTCTCCAATCGTTTCTGAAATAACGTGGCGTTGTGCTGAGCCGACCACTTCGTGAGGACCACGCTCCCCACATAGAATCCTCTGGATCGGAAAGCGTCCACCAGACGGATCACGTCATTGTCATAGGTGATTCCCAGATCGGCTCGGATTTTGTTCTTTTCAACATCTTCGGCGCTGACAACCATGACGATCTCGGCCTGAGGGGCGAGCTGCGTCAGCATCTGGAGCTTGCTGTCCGCCGCAAAGCCGGGCAGTACGCGGGAAGCATGATAATCATCAAAAAGTTTGCCGCCGAATTCCAGATAAAGCTTGCCGCCGAATTGTCCGATCCGTTCCATAATGTGCTCAGACTGCATCTTAAGGTATTTCGCGTTGTCAAATCCCAGTTTCATGTGTTTACCCTTTTCTTTCGTTGCAAGTGATCAGTAACAAGTCGTCTTATTTTACCACACTTTCCCTCATTTAGGAAATGATAAATGTATAGTTTTTGAAAAAAATATAGATACTAATGATTGTCGCAGGAGCGGATTTTTGTGTGCGCAAGGCTGTTCCGGCGGTCTTTGGCGGTCGCAAAGCGGCAAAAGACAATGGCCGGTGTATTCTGTGCGAAAAGTGTGCCGTGTACCCGGAGCAAAAATTTTATGACGGAGAGGCCCTTTAGGGCGGAAAAGGAGGAAATCATGGCGGATTTGAGATGTGGAGTAGAAAATTGTACCTATAATAAGGAAAAGCTTTGCAGCAAGGGAGACATTATGGTGGGCGGCAGACACGCCTGCTGTACGGATGAAACCTGCTGCGAAAGTTTTATTCAGCAGAGAGAGGGGCATGACAGCTTTGTGAGTTCCATAGAGCATCCCAGCAGAACCATCAGTATTGACTGTGAGGCCGTCAAGTGCTATTATAACAGCAATTACAAGTGCGTTGCTGAGCATGTGGACATCAAGGGCTGCGGTGCCTGCGACTGCAGGGAGACCTCCTGCGTCACGTTTCGTGAGAAATGAACGCTGGACGGCAAAGATGACGGTGAAGCAAAGGTGAGCGTACGGACTCCGTAGAAATTTGTTATTGACGCGGTTTTTATTTTTGTGACTTTTGAAAAAATTCTTGACAGAAAGCACTGGGAGTGGTATGCTGAGAAAAGCATATGGGAAATATGTGGCAGCAAGCAGAGTATCCACTCTCACCTTACGACAAGCGGGTTGTAAGCGTTCATCATTTACAGGGTTACGAACGTGGTTCGTATCCGTGCGTGCGGAAATGGGAAGTGGATAGTTATGCTATCCACTTTTTTTCGTATAAGGATGTCCGTGAGGCGAGGCATCCGTCAGATATGCAGTATTTTCTTATGGAGGTATAAGGCAATTAGCGAATTAATGATTAATGAACAGATCAGAGACAAGGAAGTACGTCTGATCGGTAAAGAGGGGCAGCAATTGGGGATTATGTCTGCGAAAGACGCGCAGAAGCTGGCGGATGAAGCGGGATTGGATCTGGTGAAGATCGCGCCTACGGCGAAGCCGCCGGTATGTAAGATCGTTGACTATGGAAAGTTCAAATATGAACAGACCAGAAAGGAAAAGGAAGCCAAGAAGAAGCAAAAGGTGGTGGAGATCAAGGAGATTCGTCTGTCCCCGAATATCGATACCAATGATTTGAACACAAAGGTGACAGCCGCCAGGAAGTTCCTTATGAAAGGCGACAGAGTAAAGGTGACTCTGCGTTTCCGTGGACGTGAGATGGCACATATGAACACGACGAAGCACATTCTGGACGATTTCGCCCAGAGCTTATCCGATATCGCGGTGATGGAGAAGGCACCAAAGGTAGAGGGACGAAGCATGACAATGTTTTTAACTGAAAAGCGATAATTCGTACAGTTAAAATAGATTAAGCAAAATTAGGAGGATGTAGTTATGCCCAAAATGAAGACAAGCAGATCGGCTGCAAAGCGTTTTAAGTTGACAGGAAACGGTAAGCTGAAGAGAAACAAAGCTTACAAGAGCCATATCTTGACCAAGAAGACCACCAAGAGGAAGCGCAATCTTAGAAAGCCTGCGATTACCGATGCAACAAATGTTAAGACGATGAAGAGGATCATGCCGTATTTATAATTCAAGGTAGGAGGAAGAGAGACAATGGCAAGAATTAAAGGCGGTTTAAACGCTAAGAAGAGACATAATAGAGTATTAAAGCTGGCAAAAGGCTACAGAGGCGCCAGAAGCAAGCAGTACAGAGTGGCAAAGCAATCCGTGATGAGGGCTCTGACCAGCTCCTACATTGGAAGAAAGCAGAGAAAGCGTGATTTCAGAAAGCTCTGGATCGCCCGTATCAACGCGGCTGCGAGACTGAACGGCATCTCCTACAGCAGGCTGATGCATGGTCTGAAGCTGGCCAATGTGGATATCAACAGAAAGATGCTGGCTGAGATGGCGGTAAGCGATGCGGCAGGTTTCACTACCCTGGCGGAGCTGGCAAAGTCCAAGCTCGCGTAAGGTTTGCCTGCCTGAATGACAGGAGAGACAGTGCGAAGGCCCTGCCGTCTTGCACGGCGTATGTTGCCCCGCGTCGGATTTGGTTGGAACCAGTTGAGGAAAGTCGACTGGTTCCAAAAATTTTTGTTTACAATTCCTATAAGATGTGGTAAAATAGGTTTTGTTGTTAGGCAGATATGGTTCATCGGTAGAACGCTAGCTTCCCAAGCTGGAAAGGCGGGTTCGACTCCCGTTATCTGCTCTGTCCCGCGAAGCGGGAGACAGTTGTTTTCCTCGATAGCTCAATGGTAGAGCATGTGATATGGTTACAACCGGAAAGCTGTCAGAGAATTTCAAAAGAAAACTGAATAATCCTCGATAGCTCAATGGTAGAGCATTCGGCTGTTAACCGAAGGGTTGTAGGTTCGAGCCCTACTCGGGGAGCTTGGAAAGCCCGTAAACATCAGGTTTGCGGGTTTTTGACATTCCGAGGAAACGTGCCTTGACAGCACTGATGCGGTTACAACCGGAAAGAAATTTGAGCAGTTTTGTTAAGCGGAATCGCGTTACTTATTGGCCTGTAGATGGTTGATAGGCAGCGTGGTTCCGCTTTTTTATTTCTGAATATCAAAGCAAATTCATCGGCCAGTTCCAGGCCTGATTTTTCCAAAATTCTTTTTAATCAGGATCAGAAAATCAAATTTTTAAATTTTTTCATTTGAAGGTTGTGAAATGGGCGTTCCCACCGGCTACCCCCTGAGAAAAGAAATTCTTTCAACACCGGAAAACTTCATATGCACTCATCAGGTACATTCCTGATCCGGATAGCCTGTGCAGAGGTACGCCAAGACTTCTTATATAAGAATGAGCGGGAAATACCTACTGAAAATACTGGGAAAGCCCCCAGTGGCGGCGATGACACCGGACAGGTACAATGATACTCCTGCCTAGCCACAGCCCCTGAAAAGGGATCACGCAATGGAGGCAGCTCGGAGAGATCCTCGGAGGGGTTAGATTCCCGTGGTGCGGTTCGCTTCCGCCGCCTGATGATGTCCCATTGTTCGGGGGGCGGGGACAAATAGAACAAATTAGACATGAATGAACAGAACTGCCGTGCTGGGGACTTGCCTTTTGCGGCAGTTCTGGAATTCATAAGCGCTGGATACACATAGAAGGAACGGAATATGCTCCTTGCATGTGTTTCGCAGATATTACATAGCATATTCCTTTTCCTGCGGAATAGGGGTATGCCATTACTATTTTCAAATCCATTTGTATCAGAAAGAGAGGTGAGTGGAAATGAGTTACACTGCGGGAGAACCGGCAATGCAGGAAGATCAAAAGCTGGATATCAACGTCAAGGTATACCCTGTGCAGGACGGCAAAAACCTGTTGGCAAATGCTTCCGTGACGATCGGCGGTTGTTTTGCCGTTCGGGGTGTACGCGTTATGAACAGTGAGAAGGGTGCGTTTGTATCCATGCCGCAGCGCAAAAGTGCGGACGGTGAGTACAAAGACATCTGCTTCCCTACGACTGCAGAGATGCGCAAAGCGCTGAATAGCGCCGTGCTGGGTGAGTATCAGCGGGCAATGGCCAAAACAGAGAACCGAGATTCGGTGTTGGATGCTGTCAAGCAGAAATCAGCCGAGGTTAAGCCTCCTGTACCGGGCAGTACAAGGACTACGTACAAAGGAGAGAGATGATGTGGGTTGGCGTGGACTGACCCGGATTGAAACGGAACCACGAAAGGAGAAAGAATCAAATGGATTACAAGGAATTTATGGGCCTTGTGAAGGCTAACCTTCAGGAGGCTTTCCCCGGCGCTTCCGTCACGGAGGCATATGTGGGGAAACTTCAGGGGCAGTCCTACGAGGGGATCACCGTCACGCCGGTGGACGGAAGGATGGGCGTGTCACTTGACCTGAAACCCCTCTTTGAGATGTTTAACGACGGCATGGATTACGGGGAAGTGATAGACGTAATCAAGGACAAATTGGAGATGGGTATGTCGCAGATACCGGAGATCAGAACGGACGGGCTCGGCGATTACAATGCCATGAAGGGGCATCTGGTGCTGCAGATCGTCGGGCGGGACGGCAATGAGGAAATGCTTTCTAAAGTCCCGCACAGGGAGATGGAGGATATGGCGGTGGTCTACCGCTTCGACCTCGGGGACAGCTCCAGTGGGAACATGAGCGTCCTAGTCAACGACAACATGATGAAAAGATACGGCATCACTGCAGAACAGCTCCATCAGGATGCCCTTGCAGCCGCACCGCAGAACAGGCCGCCTGTCATTAAGGGAATGAACGAAGTCCTTGCGGAGATGATGGGAGTGTCCATTCCCGGTACGCCAGACTTCCTGTATGTTGCAACTACCCCGGACAAAATACAGGGTGCGGCGGTAATTGCCTATCCCGGCTTTCTGGACATGGCAGCAGAAAAGTTGGGAGGCGATTTCGCAGTACTGCCCTCGTCCGTGCATGAGGTGCTTCTGGTACCGGATGATGGCAAAACCGACATGGCCCTTTTTAAGCAGATGGTGTCACAGATCAACGGAGTGGAGGTCCTGCCGCAGGACAGGCTCACCAACAACGCTTATCACTATGACAGCAAAAACAGGGTTTTTGAGAGCGCAGACAGCTTTGAAGTACGGAAATTGGAAAAGGAATCGCTGAACAGCGGAAAGGATGAAAGACGTTCCGTACTCGGCAACCTTGATTCGCTGAAGAAGGAATGCGCCGCAAAACCGCACAAAGAACCGCAGACGAAAAAGGCTGCGGAGATGAGTATCTAAGAGGAGGAGCAGGATGAATGACGAGAAAACCACTATGGAGAAAAACGATGCCGATTACTCCCGCTATCTTGCCTATCAGGAGGCGCTCAAGTCACTGAGGGAGGATGCGGATGGCGGCAAGTAAGGTCGAGAAGATCCAACAGATTACTCTCTCCGAGCTACATCCTTTTGAAGGGCATCCCTTTAAGGTGTTGGACGATGATTCGATGGCGCAGACGGTGGAGAGCATCCGGCAGATGGGGATTGCCAACCCCCTCATCGTGCGCCCTGACCCGGACGGCGGCTATGAGATCATTTCCGGCCACAGGCGGCTCCACGCTGCGGAATTGGCGGGACTGGAAACCGTTCCTGCCATAGTACGGGAACTGGACGATGATGCCGCTGTTATCATGATGGTGGATTCTAATCTACAGAGGGAAAGCATCCTGCCCAGTGAGAGGGCCTATGCCTACAAGATGAAGATGGATGCCATCAAACATCAGGGACAGCGCACAGATTTAACTTCTACACAAGTTGTGTCGAAGTTAGCGGCCGAACAGGTCGGTGAAAGCACAGGGGTGAGCAGAGAATCCGTGCGCCGGTATATCCGTTTGACAAACCTGATTCCCGAAGTCCTGGACATGGTGGATGAGAAGAAAATCTCATTCAATCCGGCTGTGGAGCTGTCTTTTCTTAAGCCACAGGAACAACGGGATTTTCTTGATGCGATGGACTATGCACAGGCAGCCCCTTCCCTCTCCCAAGCCCAGAGAATGAAAAGGCTCAGCCAGGAAGGCAGATGTACTCTTGATGCCATGTGCGATGTCATGGATGAAATCAAGAAGGACGACATGGGGAAGATTTCTTTTAAGA
Source organism: uncultured Acetatifactor sp. (assembly GCA_947625255.1). Lineage (GTDB taxonomy): Bacteria > Bacillota > Clostridia > Lachnospirales > Lachnospiraceae > Acetatifactor. The sequence goes on from CANQNT010000011.1 coordinate 112,593, forward strand.
CAAGCGACATTCAGCGTTTTTTCCCGAAGTCGTACACCCCGAAACAGATGAGCGATA
>CANQNT010000012.1 GCA_947625255.1 uncultured Acetatifactor sp.
AGGGATGCTGCTCGCCCCTATTGGATGACCCAGAGCCGAAAGGCGGGCGCTGCCCTCCTTTGGAAACCTCCCGTATTGTCCTCGCCGGTGAGTACCCAAACTGTGATGAGGGCAGCTTGGGTATCAGGCGAGGAAAAAGAATAACAGGGATAAAGCAGCATGAAGTTTAACAGACAAGGAGTTTTCAGCCAATGGGACATTTTGGATTTTCTTACATAGGACTTATATTTTTAATCCTGCTTTTTATCCCCAACTTCTTTTGGACAAAACGAAAACCACAGGAATACACACCGCAAAAGGAGAACTCTATTCTATTCTGCTTTGAGCGAATAAGAGAGACTTTGACCTGTTTTTGCGCACTCTGCTTCTCCGACTTCAACTGGCATGGATATTCTATTTGGACTTGGTGGCTTTTTGCCGCCACCCTGCTGATGCTGTTATATGAGTTGTGGTGGATAAGGTATTTCCGCAGCGAGAGAAAACTCAACGACTTTTACAGCAGTTTTCTCGGCGTACCCGTTGCCGGAGCAACCCTACCGGTGATTGCGTCTCTTCTGCTCGGCATTTACGGCAAAGTGATTTGGATGATTATTTCCACTGTTATTTTGGGAATCGGTCACATCGGAATTCATTTGAAACACCGAAAGGAAATCGAGCGATGAAAATAGAAATACGGTAATGGAGGTAAGCAGTAATGGCTTCAAGCAAAGCCTATTTGGAATTCATTTTAGAACAGTTATCGGGACTGAACGGCATTACATATCGGACAATGATGGGCGAATACATCCTGTATTATAATGACAGGATCGTTGGCGGCATCTATGATGACAGGCTACTTGTGAAACCAGTAAAAGCGGCAATCAGGCTTATGCCAAACGCTTCTTTGGAACTTCCATATGAGGGAGCAAAGGAGATGCTGTTGGTTGACGATGTGGATAACAGGGACTTTTTAACCAGCTTGTTCGAGTCTATGTATGAGGAATTGCCAATACCAAAGCTCAAAAAGAAGAAATAGATATGTCCAAGGCGAATTTATCGAAAAAAAATAGAAAAACTGCTCCACGATGCGTAGAGTGAAGATTTTGACGCAACTCTACGCTTCGTGTGTGTGAAATTTCAATGATTCATGCTATTCTGATCTTGCAGAAAGGAGGAGACGGTTATGGATCAAATCAAAATTGGAAATTTCATTGCGTCGATGCGAAAGGAACAGTCTTACACCCAGCGTCAACTTGCCGATATGCTTGGCATCAGCGATAAGACCGTGAGCAAATGGGAAAGAGGAAACGGGCTGCCGGAGGTTTCTCTGATGTTGCCCCTGTGCGAAACACTCCGCATCAGCGTCAACGAATTGCTTTCCGGTCAGCGCCTGACCGACTCCGAGTACAAAAACAAAGCGGAGGAGAATATGATGAATCTGGTAAAAGAAAAAGAAGAAAGCAGGAAAAAGATCGTGCTTTCGGCAGCGGTTGTTTTTCTGACGATCTTATCCGGCGTGACATTAATTTTGTTATCCGGTATGCTGGAAATGGAAATGTGGCTGCGCGTCCTGCTCGCTGCGATTGCATCGATAGTGATTGCGGGAGGGATTGCCGTGGCGGTTGCGCTTGACATGTCAGCAGGAACCTTTGAATGCCCTAAATGCGGCGCAAGGTTTGAGCCGAGTGCAGTCGCCTATATTGCCGGGCCGCATACCATTACTAAGCGAAAGTTAAAATGTCCGAATTGCGGGAAAATATCCTACTGTAAAAAGAGGCTGACTCACTGAACGAACCTCTTTCCCGGAATACAACAAAGCCGGCGATTTTGTGAGATGAATCCCAAAATCGCCGGCTGTTATATTTATATCATCTTGAAATACTCCAGCGCCTCCCTGATCGCCGCCTCTTTCTCCGGCGGGCATTGTGGTTGCTTGGCATTCTCTGACTTGGGCTTATTGTAATTCTCCCGTTCAATAATCCCACACTTCTGTTTTACCTGCGCGATGTAGAGGGTAGAAACCGTAAGACCGGTATGCTCTTTTACATACGCCTTGATCTCTCCATAGGTCGCGCCTTTCTGAAAGCCGGACATATCCATATCCTCCAGAGAGAAGTCCACCCTGATTTTCTTTGACTGGATTTCTCCCTTGGAAAGTTGAACAACCGTCTCCACATTCGCCGTCCAAGGAAATTGGTCTACAGCCACGGCCCGCTCCACCCGGTATCCGTTCTCCAAAAGCACCTCCAGATCCCGCACTAAGCTGGTGGGCTTGCAGGAAATGTACACAATCCGCTCCACCCCATAAGCGATAATCTTCGGCAGGGCCTTTGGATGAATCCCGTCCCTGGGCGGATCCAAAATGATCAGGTCCGGCCGTTCCTCAATTTCCTCCAGAACTTTCAGAACATCCCCCGCAATAAACCGGCAATTGGACAGTCCGTTTCTCTCCGCGTTCTTACGGGCCGCCTCTACGGCCTCTTTCACGATTTCCACGCCAATGACTTTCCCGGCCACGGGAGCCATTAACTGCGCGATCGTCCCGGTACCGCTGTAAAGGTCGAACACAACTTTGTCCGGCCCGCCCAGATCGCCTACAAATTCCCGCGCCGTCCGATACAGCACTTCCGCGCCATAAGAATTGGTCTGGAAAAAAGAAAAAACAGATATCCGAAAACGAAGTCCCAGCAATTCCTCATCAAAAAAATCCTTTCCATATAATATATCCGTGCGGTCGCTTTTTACCACGTCCGCCAGGGAATCATTGACAATATGTAAAATGCCCGCGAATTTCCCGTCCAGTTTTCCCTCCTTTTCAAGAGTTAGCAAGCTAACCAGAAATCCATCCAAAAGCCGCCGCTCCTCCTCCGCGGGGTACAAGGTTCCATCTTGCGCCAATTCCTGTCCGCTCTCCCGCTGCCGCAGGTCCTCTTCCCGCTTCTGCGCATTATCCCCGTCTCCGCCCCGGGGATTCTGGGAAGTGGTCACCAGTGCCGCCAAAATCTCCCCTGTTTGGGAAGCCTTTCGTACCAATAAATGACGCAAATAGCCCTCATGCCGCAATCTGTGATAAAAGCGGACTCCTTCTCCGGCAAAAAATTTCTGCGTCGTCTCCAAAATCCGGCGATAGTCCTCATCCACGATTTCGCAGCCCGTTACCGTCACCACGTCGTAGAAGCCTCCCCGCTTGTGCAGTCCCAGGGTCAGCGGTCCGTCCTTTACCTCGTCTCCAAAGGTAAACTCCATTTTATTGCGATATTCATATTCTTTAGGACTGCCCTTGATGCCTTCCCAGCTCCAGGGCTCTGACTGTCTTGACAGACATCCCTCCAACAATTTCCTTACCTGGCCTTCCTTGATGGCAAGCTGCTCCTCATATGGCAGAGAAAGGTAAGTACATCCTCCACACACACCAAAATGGGAACACGGATGCCCGGTTTCCAGGGGTGATCGCTCTACCACCTCTACCAGACGGGCTTCCGCCTTCCCTTTTCGTACCTTGTTGACAAAGAGCTTTACCTTTTGACCGGGCAGGCTGTTTTTGACGATGCAGGTTTCCTCTTCCACTCGGACGACTCCCTTGTTGGGAAAGTCCACCCGCTCCACAATTCCCTCATATACCTGTCCTTTTTTCATCACGCTGACAGTGATGGCTTACGCCATCCTCCTTCCGTCTTACTTATCGCTCTCGTCCACAAAACAATCTTCTTCATCATTATCGCTCTCTGTATCATCATCTTCGAACTCATCCTCGAATTCGTCTTCCACGTCCTCCAGATAATCCGGAGTCAGATAACGATAGATGGCATAAGCGACGGCTGCGCCTATCGCAATTGCTCCAATTACCGCGAATACCCAAATGACGGCCTTGCTCTTCTTCTCTTCCTCATCCTGCTTATGGAACAGCTCGCAAGCCTTCATCATTTTCATCAGCTCATCTACTTTCTTCATGATAAAAATCCTCCTATTAATCTTTCCTGCAACCACTCATTACCACTACTTTTTCAAACTGACAAAAACACAAGATAAAAACAAGTTTATTTTACCACATTTTTCAGAAAAATACTACCACATTCCCTGGCTCAATTTATTTTTTTCAATTTTGCAAAAGAAGCGTACATGATTTTCTGTCCGGCCTTGTCAAATTCCACCGTCACCTTGTAATCCCTGGTATCCTTTTCCAGATGGGTTACCGTCCCAAGACCATATTTCACATGGCTGACCCGGTCCCCCTCTCCATAATTCACGGGTGCCGGGGCCTGATAGGGCATCCCCTTGCTGACTCCCGCCAGGCGGTTAAGACTTCCGATATCCTGGGCGATAAACGGCTTGTCCGCCTTGGCCGTGGCCTTGCTCCGAAGCGCGGCTTTCGGACGAAAATCATGTTCCCGCCGTGAACTTCCGGCATCGCTTGACTTCAAACCGTTTTCCCGCCAAGGTTCGTCCACATCGCCTTGCCGGAAGCCGCCGTCCCTTCTGGATTCGTCCCCATCGCCCTGCCGGAAACCGCTGCCCCGCACTGCTCCGCCAGGCATTCCCTTACGTTTTTCCGAATCCTCATCCGTCGCGAACAATTCCTGGGGAATCTCCCGGACAAAGCAGCTGACCGCGTGATATTGTGTCTCGCCATGCATCATCCTGGTCCTGGCACAAGTCAGGATCAGCTCCTCCATGGTTCTGGTAATGCCCACATAAGCCAGCCTGCGTTCCTCTTCCATATCTGCGGGATCCTCGGAATGGGCGGATTGATAGCTGGGGAACAGCCCATCCTCCATGCCTGCCATATATACCACCGGGAACTCCAGGCCTTTTGCACTATGAAACGTCATAAGCAAAACTCGGTTACTGCCGCCTTCCACCTGATCAATGTCGGCCACCAGGGCAATCTCCTCCAGAAACTCTCCCAGCGTTGCCTGATCATGGGTTTCTTCAAAGCTGACGGCCTTATTGATCAGCTCCTCCACATTTTCATAGCGATCCTCCGCATTCTCATCGTCAACGCCGTCCAGATATTCACGATACTTTATTGTCTCCAAAATATCACGGATCAAGTCGCTGACGCTGAAATATTCCGCTTTTGTACGAAACGACTGAATCAATGTCACAAAAGAATCGATTTTGGCGCCTGCCTTGCCAATATCCATGATATTGTCGGCATCCCGCAAAGCCTCATAAAAGCTAATGTCCCGCATTTGGGCATAATCATCCACCTTGACAACGGTGGAAGCACCAATGCCCCGCTTCGGAATATTGATGATCCTTTTAACGGCCAGATCATCCCGGGCATTGTCGATGGTTTTCAGATAAGCCAGGATATCCTTGATCTCCTTACGCGCGTAAAAGTTCACACCGCCCACCACGTCATAAGGGATCCCTTCCGATACCATCTGCTCCTCCAGAAGTCTGGACTGGGCGTTGGTACGGTATAGCACGGCAAAATCTCCATACTGCCGCTTTCCATAACCAATTTTTAACAAGATATCCGAAGCGATAAACTCCGCTTCCTCGTAAGCCGTGTCAAACTGCCGAAATCGCACGCCGTTTCCCGCTCCCTTGTCGGTCCAGAGAAACTTGCTCTTTCTATCCTTGTTATTGCTGATCACCGCGTTGGCGGCATCCAGCACATTCTGGGTAGATCGATAATTTTGCTCCAGCTTGATCACTTTCGCTTCCGGATACACTTTTTCAAAATCCAGAATATTCCGGATGTCCGCACCACGGAACTTGTAAATGGACTGGTCATCATCCCCCACCACGCAAAGATTACGGTACTTCCCGGCTAACAGGCGGATCAATTCAAACTGTGCATGGTTCGTATCCTGATATTCATCCACGCTGATGTACTGAAAACGTTCCTGATAGGAATCCAGAATCTCGGGACAAGCCTTGAACAGCTCCACCGTCTTGACGATCAAATCGTCAAAATCCAGCGCGTTGTTTTTCTTCAAGACCTCCTGATACTCCTGATAAACATCTCCGAACTTTTTCTTGGAAAAATCCATTACGTTTGCGGTCCGATATTCCAACGGAGCGACCAGCCTGTCCTTGGCTTGGGAGATGACCCGCAGAAAATCCTTTTCCTTGTACTGCTTCGTGTCAATGTTGAAACGCTTGCAAATATCCTTAACGACCGCCTTTTGATCATCGGTATCATAAATGGTAAAATTGTTGCCGTAGCCCAAATGGTCAATATACCGGCGCAAAATCCGGACACAGGTGGAATGAAAGGTTCCCACCCATATCTGCTCCGAACCGAACCCCACCAACTGATTCACCCGTTCCCGCAATTCCCCGGCGGCCTTGTTGGTAAAAGTAATGGCGAGGATATTCCAGGGATTGATGCCGATTCCCTCAATCAAATAAGCGATTCTGTGGGTCAGCACCCTGGTTTTGCCGCTTCCGGCTCCGGCTAGCAGAAGCAGCGGTCCCTCTGTAATAAGGACCGCTTCTTTCTGTTCTTTGTTCAATGTATCATATATGCTCATATAACCTCGTCGCTTTATTTCAAATCATTTTCGTCAAATACATCGCCGCACTCAGGGCAGAATTTGGGCGGATGCGTCGGATCCTCCGGCTCCCAGCCGCATTTGTCGCAGCGATAAAGGGGGGCTCCGGCAGGCCTGGGAGAACCACACTCCGTACAGAACTTCCCCTGGTTGACGGTCCCGCATTTACAAGTCCATCCCAACACCGGAGCTGCCATCTTTGCCTGTCCCGCCGACACGAAACCCATTTGCTCCGGGGTAGCCTGGGTCTGTTGGGTCTGCCCGTTCATCGCGAAAAGCTGTCCCGCGTTAATGCCCCCTGCCATGTTCGCCATGTTCATTCCGGCAAAGGCCATCATGGGACCCGTAGCCTTATTGGAGGCCGCCGCTTTCATCGCTTCCGCCTGGGCAGCAGTCAGCGTAGCCGCCGCCATACCGGAATTGCGCAGTACCGCGGTCTTCTGCAGCTCCTTGATCATCTGCTCGTCCTCTTCGGACGCGTTAATTCCGCGAATGGTCATGGAAACAATGGAAATTCCGCGAAGCTCTTTCCATTTGGCACTGAGCTCCTGATTAAGAATCTCGGCCAGTTCCGCACTGTGGGCAGGAATCGCGCTATAGCGCACTCCCATAGCGGAAATTCTGGCAAAAGCGGGCTGCATGGCCGTCAAAAGCTCCGCTTTCATCTGGCTCGCCATCTGAGACTTCTGATAAACATCCGCCACATTACCGCATACATTTTTATAGAACAAAAGAGGATTCTCCATGCGGAAAGAATACTCGCCGTTGCAGCGGATGGAAATATCCACGTCCAACCCGATATTGGCATCCACCACGCGGAAAGGAATCGGCGCCGCGGTACCAAACAAGTTGCTCATGTTTTCCTTGATGTTAAAATAATACACCCTCTGATCCTTAGGAACGGCTCCCCCAAAGGTAAAACGTCTCCCGATGGCCGCGAACGTCTGCTTCAGACTCTCCCCCAGATTGCCGGTAAAAAGGCTGGGTTCCGTGGAAACATCGTAAACAAATTCGCCCGCGTCCGCACAGAACTCCACTACCTGACCCTGGTCAACGATCATCATGCACTGCCCCTCATTGACCGAAATAACGGAACCGTCCGTAATGATATTGTCGCTTCCCTTGTTGCTGCCCCTGCCATTCATGCGCTTTCTTCCCTTGACTGCCAGAATGTCATTGGACAGAGAATCACAATAAAAATATTCTCGCCACTGGTCCGCCAACAAGCCACCGACCGCGTCTTTTGCCGCTTTTAACAAACCCATAACAGATACCTCCCTTTTATTGCTATTTTAGAATTTCATTGTACCAAATTTTCCCCGTTCTCTCAACATCTTTTCTCAAATATTCTTTACAAAATTCCCGCTTTCCGTTAAACTAGGCTTATAGGTTCATAGGATCATAAAGGAGAGTCGCCGCCCTCAACCGGGACTGCGCTAAAAAATAAAATGAGTAAAAAAGCCACCAAAGCAGCTGATAATATGTATTATCTGGCCCGTTCAGAGGCCGCAGAAAGCAATCCGGAATTGTCCAGTCGGGAAAAAGCCGCGGAAATCCTGAATATCGACCGTACCCGTCTGGCCCGTATCGAACTGGATACCATCACGCCCTATCCCGAGGAGGTCAAGGCCATGGCGCTGGCCTACAACACGCCAGAGCTTTGCAATTCTTACTGTGCCAGGGAATGTCCCCTGGGCCGCAACCGGGTCAAAGAAGTCGCTATCGACGATTTTGACCGTCTGGCCCTGAAAGTCCTGGGTTCCCTTAAAGACATTGATTCCCTGCGGGCATCCCTGATCGCCATTTCAGAGGACGGCGTGATCGAAGAAAACGAGAGGGGAGCTTTTCAGGAAATTCTGGACTCCCTCGAAAAAATCAGCAATAACGCCAAGGCCCTGCGCATCTGGGCCATCAAGAACATTCATCTGAAAGAATCTTAAGCCTTTTTCAGCGCGCACTTTTCTCCTTCCTTCCTCATATAATAGAGCATCAAACTTGAAGTGGAGGATTTTATGAAAAAGAAGTATTTCTGTATGGCGCTGATCTTTTGCCTGCTGGCCGGACTTCTGGCGGGCTGCGGCAAGAATGACAAAGGCGCTGATTCTTTGACGAAAGTTACCCTGAACGAAGTGGCCCATTCCATTTTCTACGCACCGATGTATGTGGCGTTCGAAGAGGGCTATTTTGAAGAGGAGGGCCTGGATGTAAGCCTGGTGACCGGCTTCGGCGCGGATAAGACCATGACCGCTTTGCTGACGGGCGAAGCGGACATCGGCTTCATGGGCAGCGAAAGCACCATCTATACTTACGTTGGTGGAAACGAGGACTACGCGGTGAATTTCGCGCAGCTGACCCAACGTGCCGGCAACTTTCTGGTGGCCAGGGAGCCTGTTACGGATTTTACCTGGGATATGCTGAAAGGGAAAAACGTGTTGGGCGGACGCGCAGGAGGAATGCCGGAGATGGTCTTTGAATTTATTCTGAGGAAGCATGGGATCGATCCCGCGAAGGACTTGTCGATTGACCAAAGCATCGACTTTGGCTCCACGGCAGCCGCTTTTTCAGGTGGGCAAGGGGAGTTCACTGTTGAATTTGAGCCCCACGCGACCTCCCTTGAGGAAAAGGGAGACGGTTATGTCGTCGCCTCTCTGGGAGAAGAGTCCGGCTATGTGCCTTACACAGCCTTTTCCGCCAAAAAGAGCTATATAGAAGAAAATCCCGACATTATCCAGGCTTTCACCAACGCCCTGCAGAAAGGGATGGATTATGTACAGTCCCACACACCGGCGGAAATCGCCGAGGTAATCGCGCCCCAATTCGACGGGACCGAGATGGATACCCTCACCACCATTGTCAAACGGTATTATGACCAGGACACCTGGAAAGAGGACTTGATTTTTGAAGAATCCTCCTTTACCTTACTGCAAAACATTCTGGAGGAATCTGACGTGCTGGAGAAGCGTGTTCCTTATGAAGATCTTGTAAACACTGACTTTGCAAAAAAAGCGGCCGAAAAATAAACCGAATACTTTTGATCTTTTCTTTCATCATAAAGGGTATCGCCCAGTCGGGCCATACCCTTTTGTCAACACCAGGATGATGCGCGGAGTCACAGATTTGCCTTGATTTTTTCAATCATCTCCGCGTATTCCTCGTTACTCAGATACACCTTGCCGGGATTCATCTGGAATGTTCCGCCCCATTCATCGCCGCCTTTGTATTTCGGCACCAGATGCATATGCAAATGGCAACCCGTGTCGCCGTAAGCGCCGTAATTCACCTTATCCGGATGGAAAGCGGCATGCAGCGCTCTGGCCGCACGCACCACGTCCGCCATAAAGGCGTTGCGATCTTCCTCGCTGATATCCACGATTTCACTGACATGATCCTTATAAGCCACGATACACCGTCCCGGCTTACTCTGTTCTTTGAACAGAATCAGACTGCTGACGCTCAGATCGCAAATGAAAATCCCAAACTTCTCCAACAATTCTCCTCTCATACAGTAACCGCAATTCACGTCTTTCATCTTTACCATCCTTTCCTTTCTCTTTTTCCAGCGAAACCTTCCCGCCAAACTCTCCGATGATCCTCCCAATCTGCTTTTCTCTGCTTTTCTCTGCTTTTCTCTGCTTTTCTCTGCTTTTCTCTGCTTTTCTTTTCTCTCTGCCCTTCTTTTTTCTCTTTCTTATTCTTCTTTTCCCTTGTTATTCTTTCTTGTTCTTCTTCTCTCTTGTTCTTCTTATCTCTTGTTCTTTTTTTATTCTTCCCCGCCCTTGTTTACTCTTTCTTCTCTTCCTTCCCCGCCTTTGTCTTTTTCTCCTTTTCGGCGGCCAACGCGTCGATCATTTTCTCAATGATCATCGTCTTTACATAAACGTCCAGGCTCAGCATACAGATAAAAGAAAACTTCCGCAGGAAATCCTGATTCTCCTCCGGCGCGCCGGCAAAAGTCTCTTCCGAACGATGAAACTTTTCCGCCACGTCCTTTTTCAACAGCTCCACCTGTTCCTTTTCCATACCGAAAACTTCTTCATACACGCTTTGCAGATTGAACTCCTGACCATTTTGGAAATATTTTTCCGTTATGGGCTGCAGCAAGGTCTGGATATCGCTGATGGACAAGATATTTTTATAATAATAAATGAAGATTAATAAAAGCACATGCTCTTTAGAATACTTCTTCTTGAATGGAGGCGGCAGCAGATTATTTTTCGCATAATTATTGATCATCGTCTTCGTCAGGATCTTATCCTCCTGGGGATAACGCGCCGTTGAACGAAGCCTGCTGTCCATAAAGGTAGTCACTTGATCCATGTACAAATCAATATTGGGAACGTCAGATGGCTTGATATATTCGATTCGATCCATACTTTCCAAAATGCTATTCAACAAATTCTCCGTATTAATTGTCATCGCTTCTATATTCCTCCTATATAACACATTATATAGTATTCAAAACCGTATGACAACTGTTTTTTTATATTTTTGCGATTACGGTTTCCTCCCGCGCCTAAATTCCCTATTTACTTTACAACATTAATATGTTAAAATGCAAATAGGTTGACTTTCTTAATTTACAGTATGAAAGTGCCGGAAAGGTAAGGAAAATATGAATAAGAAAATTAAGACGGAAGCCGTAGACGCTCTTTTCGATGCAATTTTAAGTCTGCAAAACAAGGAAGAGTGTTATATTTTCTTCGAAGATCTATGCACGGTAAATGAATTGCTCTCCTTGTCACAGCGCTATGAAGTGGCCTCCATGCTGAAAGACCATAAGACTTATCTGGAAATTGCTGAAAAAACCGGGGCATCCACCGCCACCATCAGCCGGGTAAACCGCTCGCTGAATTATGGCAACGATGGATACGACATGGTCTTTGAACGAGTCAGGAAATAAAAGTTTTTAGCCATACGGCTTCGATTGGGCGCTTTTCATTGTTTAAAATGCGCCCTCTTTTTCTGATCGGTTTTTCTCCGAAACGCCGTCCGCGGCATCCTTCTGCAGGACGTCCCGCATCTTCTCAGCGATGGTCTTCTCCTCCGGCACGCTCACGGCCACGGCCCTTTGAGCCGCCTGAGGGCCATCCGCTTCGCCCGTCAGATTCGGATTCATATTGCATCTTCCCTGGAAAACGGCATTTTCATCGATTACAATGGTTTTGGTGGTCACGTCGCCAAGCACTCTGGCCGTATCCGTCAGCTCCGCTTTCTCCGGCGCCAGCACGTTTCCCAATACCTCTCCTCCGAGAACGGCGGATTCCGCTTCTACGTTGCCGCTGATCTTGCCGGTAGAACCCAGGATCAACATTCCCTTGATCCTGACATCTCCATTCACGGTTCCGTCAATCCTGGCGGAACCGTCATTGATGAAATCTCCCTGCAATTCCGCGCCCGCACCCAGCATCGAGGTAATCTTCACATTCGTACTTTCTTTTTTGCCAAACATTCGTATCTTCTCCTTTTATAGAGTCACTTGCGTCATGTCTTAGCCGCTGATGGACAACATCTCCATCGGATCAATATATTCTCCATCTAACATAATCTGATAGCCAAACCTGGTATTATCGGAACCGATGAGGAAAATCGTCGTGCCATGAGCCACCGCGTCTCCCAGCTTCACCAATACGTCTCCCTGATTCCGATATACCGTCACATATCCGTTCCCGTGATCCACCCAGACATTATGACCAAATTCGGCTTCATCATTGATAGCCGTGACCGTTCCGCTGGCCGTGGCCACCACCGTGGAACCCGCGGAAGCGACAAAAATACTGATATTACTATCACTTTCCTCTATGTTGGCAGATCCCGTCAAGGGATATTCCTCAGGAATACTCTGACTGGCCAACCGTTCCAGCAGTTCGTTCTCTGATTCCGTCTTCTGATTCACAGTTTCACTCAACACGGCAATCTGCGCATTGAGATTTTCGATCTCCTTCTGTAATTCCAGAATCTGCCCTTGTAAAGCCTGATTCTCTTCCTGCCCTTGTGCTTTCTGTGTTTCCAGCTGGTCAATCGTCCCTTCCAATTCCTCGATGACCACCTGCTGCGCATCCGTCTTACGATTTACAAACCTACGGATCGCGCGCTCATTCACAAAGTATCCTATGACGGCACCCAACACCACACAACCAACAATGATCAGGGTCTGCAGCAGCCAAGGCTTAAGCCGTATCTGCCTGACATCTGCATCTGCCGCATCCGAGGTAACGATGATGACATGATTCTTCGTATTACGCTTATGTTTTCTATGTTCCATAAAATCACCTCCGATAAACAATTTCATTTTACCACAGATGACATTATGAATCAACTTTTTTTAACATTTTTGTAACAATCTTATACTTTCAGGGCCATATCCCCCTGATGGATCCACCCAATTTTACGCATTCCTTCCGAAATTGCAAGGGCAAGTACGCCAGGAAGCAGAAAATGCATGACAAAAATAAGGACCAATGCCAGCCAGGGCTGCATACCCTCTCCCACCATGGAGCCATATGCGGCGATCTGTCCCACAAAGCCCGCGGAACCCATGCCAGAGCCAACGGGAGTGCTGGTCATATGCAAAACGGCCGAGGCCACCGGTCCCAAAATGGCACTGGAAAGAATGGCCGGGATCCAGATCAACGGTTTTTTCACAATATTGGGGACCTGAAGCATGGAGGTTCCCACGCCCTGCGCCACCAGACCTCCCAATCCGTTTTCCCGATAACTGGCAACCGCAAAGCCCACCATGTTGCAGCAGCAGCCGATCGTTGCCGCGCCCGCCGCAAGACCGTTTAAACTCATGGAAATCCCAATGGCCGCAGAGCTGATGGGAAGCGTCAGGATCATGCCCATCAGCACGGACACGATGATGCCGCCCAGAATCGGATGCTGCTCCACGTTGAAGTTGACCAGCACGCCCAGCCAGGACATGAACGCGGAAATCGGCGGCCCCGCCGTAAACCCTACCACCGCGCCGGAAAGAATGGAAATACATGGTGTTACGATAATATCCACTTTCGTCTTGCCCGCAACCAGGCCGCCCAGCTTGATGGCAACCATTGCCGCCACGAACGCTCCCAGCGGTTCGCCCGGTGCTCCCATGGCAAAGCTGGAAAGTTCCACCGCTCCGGGCCAGGCCCCGATCATGCCGGCCACTGCCGAAGAAACCGTCACCAGGGGGCCGCACTTGAATTTGCTGGCCACACCTACGCCGATGCCTGCACCGGTCAGCGTCTTCGCCACATTGCTGATGGCCGTGAGATAGACTCCCACGGTACCGCCCGCCAGACTGCCAATCTGGGCTATAATTGTCCCGATGATCAGGGTGGAAAACAATCCCAGAGCCATACCGCTCAGCCCGTCAATGAAAATCTCATTCAGCCATTTTTTTATTTTAGCCATAATATTCCTTTCCTTTATTGATCTTTCGATCATCAAATATTTTTTTCTACATAAACTGAACAATAGCACAACACCCAAAATAAATCAAGAGAAATGCTTTACTTTTTCGATACAATGTGCTATTCTAACCTTGTTGCAGGAGTTGTAACATAAATTTGGCAACTGGCGGAAAGCAGCTGCTGTGATTGATGATTTGGAGGTATTACAATGAACAAAGGTACAGTAAAGTGGTTCAACAACCAAAAAGGCTACGGCTTCATCTCTGATGAAGGAGGACGTGATGTATTCGTACATTACTCCGGACTGAACATGGAAGGCTTCAAGACCCTGGAAGAGGGCGCGGCCGTTGAGTATGACGTGGTAGATGGTGCGAAGGGACCTCAGGCTGTCAATGTAACGAAGCTGTAAGAGAAAAGCTGAGATGAAATTTGGGCTGCACACCAGACGGTGTACAGCCCTTTGTGTTGTCAGCGATCCATATCAGGATCAGGCTGACACACAAAAGCCATATCTGTTGCTTATGATCTGACAAAATCTAATATTTTTTCAAAGGACATTTCCCCGCCGAACAAGTCCAGCGCACTGCCGATCGTCACATGAATCCGATTCCCGCCAAGCTCTTTCAGCGCCATCAAATCCTCATAATCCCGCACGCCCCCGGCGTATGTGACGGTTCGCTTACAACCTTCCTGCAAAAGGCGCACCAGGGGGCGTTCAATTCCGTTGGCTTTCCCCTCCACATCCACCGCATGTACCAGAAATTCGTCACAAGATTCCGAAAGCCGTTCAAAAAGCTCCTCGTTCACCATTTCCCGCGTTATCCTTTGCCAACGGTCCGTTACAACATAATACGCACTTCCCGCCTTTCGGCAGCTTAAGTCCAACACCAGATGTTCCCGCCCCACCGCGGACACCATCTCCTTAAGGCGGTCGTAATCTATCTTACCATCCCGGAAAACATAGGACGTAACAATGACGTGGGAAGCCCCCGCATTTAAAAACAACTCCGCATTCTCCGGCCGGATTCCTCCGCCCAGCTGGAGTCCCCCGGGATATGCGCGAAGGGCCGCAAGGGCCTGGGTCCTGGTTGCCTCATAATACTCGCTGGATGCAGGATTCAGCATGATGACATGTCCCCCGCGAATGCCATGTTTTTGATAAAAATTGGCATAAAAAGCGGCGTCCTGGACGGAAACAAAGTTTTCCGCGGCCTCATCGCCCTGATCCCGCAGACTTCCGCCCACGATCTGCTTCACTTTTCCATTATGAATATCAATGCATGGTCTGAATTCCATGGAATATCCTTTCCTATTTTTTTCTTACGTTTTTATCTGATTTTCACTGAAAATTTTAACAACGCATAATTTGGTCCATCCTGCACACAATAGCATTAGGTTTCATACCTGGCAATCGCAGTTTTTCTGCCATTGTCATTTTCTTATTCTGCGCAACTTTTAAATAATAGGCCAATTAGGCCAAAGTAAGGAGGACATTATGAAAAAAGGAAAAAAGCTTCTTGTGCTGGGTATCATCCTGACATATGTCTTTATGGCGGTAGCCTGCACAAACAATGACTCGGCGAACAATGGCGGCAACGGCGGAAGCCTGGCCGAAAACAATGTCGGTTCGGGCTCCGGCACCGGGTCTAACGGCGGCAGCCAAAGCGCCACCCCCAGCACCACCCCGGGAGGAAGCGGAACCAATAGCGGGACCAATTCCACCGGCAGCATGAACGGAGATGACCAGATGGGAATCGAAAGCTCCACCGGCTCTAACTCCGGCACGGGCAGTACCGGCAGTTCCAGCGCCGCTAATTCCGGCACGGGTAACGGCACCGGCAGCACCAACGCCTCCAATTCCGGCATGGGCAACGGCAGCACCAGCGCCTCCAATTCCGGCACGGGTAACGGCACCGGCAGCACCAGCGCCTCCAATTCCGGCATGGGTAACGGCAGCACCAACGCCTCCAATTCCGGCACGGGTAACGGTACCGGCAGCACCAACGCCGCTAATTCCGGCAACGGCGACGGACTGTTAGACGAGGCAGGCAACGCCATCGGTGATGCGGTTGACGACCTTGGCAATGCCGTAGGCGACGTGGCAGGCGACATGACAGGAAACAGCGGTATGAGATAAATCACTTATACCGGCCCTATACCAATATGAGGGTACCCATCCGGCGAGAGCGCCTGCGGATACCCTCTTTTATTCATCTATTTGGAAATAAATCAATCAAAAACGCCTGGTGCCGGTCTACCCTTACAAAACATACCTCTCCCAAACTCATCAGCGGCCCTCGATGATCGTGCCTTCCCGGTAGGTTTCCAACAGTTCTTCCAGATAGTGAATATTCTCCTTGATTTCCCTGCCATTATCCGTGTCCGCCACCAGTCTTCTCTGGTAGTAGTTTTCCACCGTGATGGAATCCGAAAAAATATCGGACTCATTGATGATTGCGGCTTCCATGGATTCAAAGGGTTCGTGAGCCACCAGACGCATTCCCCAGGAATTACATACCAGGGTATAACCCGCAATACCCGTCTTTTTCTGGTAAGCCTTGGAAAATCCGCCGTCAATAATGAGCAGCTTGCCCCCGCACTTGATAGGCGATTCCCCGTGAATCTGTTCCACCGGAACATGTCCGTTCACGATATGCGCTCCTTCCGCATTCAATCCAAACTCCTCCAGAATATGGTTGATGGTGCTCTCCTGCTCCAATAGCCTATAATAACAATTTTTCTTCTCTTGATGCGTCTCGGGATCGTCCACAAAATACCGTTCAAAGGTGGTCATTTTTTCCTTGCCGAACACGGGAGAACCGGCCCCGGTCCAAATATACCACATAATGTCCTGACCATCCAGCTTGGACGAGGCATCCTTGGAATAATAACCCTTTCTGGCATACTGCTCCAGAACGTCATACAAGGCCTTGCCGCTGTATTCTTTTCCGAACACATTCACCCGGGTAAAGCTTCCGTCCTCGTTCATAGGCACACATCCATGGTATAAAAGATTCCCGTTGTATACCTTGTACATACCGCCTTTGGAAAACAGAAATCGAACATGCTTCTGGAGCTTTTCGCAACGCATAAATGCCTGCTGCAGACGAAACATCACTTTCACTTCCTCGTCCGTCAGCCGATAAGGATCCTTGGGGTCCACAGTGGGAAAATCCATATCTTTCATTGGATAAGTCTTGCCGTCTATGGTCACCGTCCCTTTTTCAAAATCCACATAATTTAAAAGCATCCGATTTTCCATCCCAAATTCCGGATGGCGCAGAATGACTTGTCCTTCCAGCTTAAACTGCAGCATGGTAATAGCCTTGTGAATCTTGGTATCCAGGCTCAGGTCTTTGGTGTTATAATCCGTGTTGTATTTAATGGCAAAAACATCGCAGTTTGTATCCGCATAAGTTTCCAGCGCGAATGTGGCCAGCGGGAGGAGATTGATCCCATAACCGTCTTCCAGAGTCGCCAGATTTCCATAGCGGGCAGCCACACGGATCACCGTTGCGATACAGGCAAGGCTGCCGCTGGCAGCTCCCATCCAGACGATATCATGATTTCCCCACTGCACGTCCACCGAATGGTAAGAGCACAAGGTGTCCATGATGATGTGCGGCCCCGGCCCTCTGTCGTAAATATCACCTACAATGTGGAGATGGTCGATCACGAGACGCTGGACCAGGTGGCATAAGGCAATAATAAACTGTGGCGCCCTGCCGATTCGAATGATGGTGCGAATGATTTCATTATAATAAGCTTCCTTGTCGGTAAGCTCTTCTTTTTCCGTAATGAGCTCTTCAATCACATAGGCGAAATCCGCCGGCAAAGCCTTGCGTACCTTGGAACGGGTGTATTTGGAAGCCACCCTCTTGATGATCTGCACCAGTCTGTGGAGGGAAATCTTGTACCAATCCTCCAGATTTTCCTCTTCCTTTTGCACAATCTCCAGCTTTTCCTCCGGATAATAAATCAGGGTGGCAAGGCTCTTTTTGTCCTTATAGCTGATAGTATTGCCGAATTCCTCATCGATCTTACGCCGGACAGAACCGGAACCGTTTTTCAGTACATGATTGAACTGCTCCCATTCCCCATGAATATCCGTCAAAAAATGCTCCGTTCCCTTTGGCAGGTTCAGAATAGACTGTAGATTGATAATCTCCGTGGAAGCGGCCGCAATCGTAGGATACTGCCGCGCCATACTTTTCAGAACCCTTAGCTCCATTTCATTCATAACCATTCTCCATTCCGCGCCCCGCCAGGCTATCCGTTCCGTCACCCAGACAAGACACACCCAACTGTACACCCTGGCTTCTCTCAGCGGCACCGCTCGTCAGCCCATTTCATCGCCCGTACCGCACTGCCGTATCCGGCTTCTCTCAGCGGCACCGCTCGTCAGCCGATCACATCACTCATATCGTACATTCCGGCTGCTTTTCCTGCCAGGAATTTGGCCGCCTGCAAAGCTCCCTTGCCAAAGACCGCTCTTGAATAAGCGGTATGGGAAAAGGTAATGACTTCGTCCGCACCCGCAAAAATCACATCATGTTCTCCCACGATCGTTCCGCCGCGCACGGCACTGATTCCGATTTCCCTGGCTGGACGCTGTTCTCTTCTGGCGCTTCTGTCAAAGACATATTCATATTCATTGCCCAATTCCTCATTGATCGAATTGGCCAGGGCCAAAGCCGTGCCGCTGGGCGCGTCAAGCTTCATGCGATGATGCTTCTCCACCACCTCGATATCAAAGCCCGCGGGCGCCAGAATTCCCGCCGCCTCTTTCAGCAGCTTTAACAACAGATTAATGCCCAGGGACATATTGGCGGAACGCAAAATCGCCACCTTTTCGGAAGCCTGCCCCACCTTTTCAATTGTCTCCTGACTAAGTCCCGTGGTACAAAGCACACATGGAAGATTCTTTTCCACACAATATACGAGCACCGATTCCACCACGGATGCAGAAGAGAAATCCACAACGCAGTCCGCTTCTACATCGCAATCCGCCAAACTGGCAAACACGGGATAGCCGTTATGTCCATCGTCCCGCAGATCAACCCCCGCGACAATCTCCACCTCGGCATCCTCAACCGCCAATCCACTGATCATTTGTCCCATTTTCCCATTACAGCCATGTAAAATCACTCTTGTCATCTTAACCTCCATTTCGGAGCGGCTGCGCCGCGAAAGCCATGAAGAATCCACAAATGCGTTTCTCATCTGCCATCCGGGCTATTTGTTACGCTCCAATACGATGAAAACCACAAATCCCACCAATGCGCGCACTGGTGGGATCATCGGCCTCTTATTCCTGATTCAGGTCCGCATATCCCCGGACACTTCGTTATAGAATTCCAAAATTACGCATTGCCTTTTCAAGTCTCGGAACATTTCCTTCCTCCATGTCAGTCAAGGGCATTCTAAGGGAACCGGCCTTTTTCCCCATCAGGTTCAGCGCTTTCTTTACGGGAATGGGATTCACCTCGCAGAACAACGCATTGCAAAGCTCCATGGCCTGCAGCTGCAGTTTCCGGCTTCCTGCCACGTCTCCATCCAAAAACTTCTGACAAATCTCATGGGTCTGTCTGGGCGCCACATTGGCCAACACGGAAATGACACCCAAACCGCCCAGAGACATAATGGGAACGATCTGATCATCATTGCCGGAATAAAGATCCACACAACCATCAGCGATTGCCGCCAAATGAGCGATCTGGCTGATATTGCCGCTGGCTTCCTTGACACCTACGATATTTTCAACATCCTTACAAAGACGAACCACAGTCTCAGGTAAAATATTGCATCCTGTACGGCTGGGCACGTTGTAAAGGATAATCGGAATCTTTACGGACTCCGCCACCGCCTTGTAATGCCGGTACAAACCATTCTGGGTCGCCTTATTATAATAAGGACTGACTAACAAAAGTCCGTCCGCCCCCATCTTCTCCGCTTCTGTCGAGAGATAAATCGCCGTCTCAGTGCAATTGGAGCCGGTTCCCGCCACTACGGGAATTCGCCCGTTCACCACTCCAATACAGTGCTTGATCACGTCAAGATGTTCCTCATGAGACAAGGTCGACGACTCTCCCGTCGTTCCGCACACGATGATCGCATCCGTTCCGTTCGCTATCTGAAACTCCAGGAGTTCCGTGAAGCTCTCATAATCGACCTCCCCGTTCTCCTTCATCGGTGTCACGATTGCGACCCCTGCGCCTTTAAAAATTGCCATACATTCCTCCATTCCGCCCTTTGGGCTAATATGCTTACGTAAAATCATTTCCTTATTTCATATTATTTCATAAAGGATTTCATAATAGGAAAAAACGCCGGCGTAAGAAGCGCCGGCGCAAAATAACGAAAGCGTTGATAGCACTCCATCCACTACAGATGACAGTCATACGCTTCTTCAGCGTATGCCCAAGATTCGACGTTCAGGCATTCTCCTCTTTCGGCGCCTTCCCCTTTCTCCTCCCCGCCTCTGTGCCTGACACATTGGGAAGAATACTCTTGAAATGCGCAACCTCTATCTTCTTATATAATTGCATCATAACACTTAAATGAATCAGTGTCAATCCCAACTTCGCAGCCTCAGGACCCGCATTAATCCCAACTTCAAACTCCGGAATTCGTCACGGTCTCGATTCTGGAAATCTCGTCGGCCAGCCGGGATATTTCCTCCGTCAATTCCACACCCGTCATAATGACGTTCGTCTCATCCCGAACCTCCAGAAGACGTTTTAACTCGTCCACCGTAATAATTCCGTTTGCGATGAGTCCCAACACTTCATCCAGGACCAACAAGTCACACTCCCCTGTCGTTAATACTTTTCTGGCAAAATTGATTCCATTTAAGATATTCCTGCATTCTTCTTTCTGCTTTTCTTGTGTTAGCTCGGAATAGTTTTCCCCTGATTTTTCAAAACGGAAAAGCTTAATCTCTGGTTCCATTTTCTTGAGAAAAACGATATTTTCCGGCACTTTTCCCTTTAAAAACTGTATGATCACAACCGTCTTGCCGATCGTCGCTTCCTGCACGGCTCTTCCAATGGCCGCCGGTGATTTTCCTCTTCCGTCCCCCGTATAGATATATACTTTTCCTTTCATTTATAGATCACCCCTGACTTTATCCCTAAAACAGTTCCACTCCAGAGTTAATCAACTTCTATGTAAAAATACAACCAATTTTAAATTAATATATCACATCTGCCGATATTTGGCAACTTTTCCCCTGCAATATTAAGAAATTATTCAAATTTCCCTTGACCGTGTTCACGCTTCTTCGAACAATTCCAACTTACTTACCGACACTTCAAACGCGACGCGCTTTTCCACGTTCTCTTCATCCAGCTTTTTCATATATTCTCTGCTCTGGATACGTCCCCAGATGGCGCAGCGCTCTCCAACCTTAAAATTATTGGCGTATCTGGCATTTCTGCCCCAGCAAATACATGGTATGTAATCCGATTTCCCATAAGGACGATTGACCGCCAAAAGCAAATCCGCGATTTCCCTGCCCAAAGGGGTTTTACGGTAAATTGGCTCCTTACAGATAAAACCGTCCAGATAGATCTGATTCGTCCGGGCACTTTCTTCCACTTCATCCACGAATTCCACTTCCCTTGCAAAAACAGACAAAACCAAACGGTTTTTGCGCTCCTCATGGCGATTATAAGAACGGAACTGCCCACTCACACTGATAAACATTCCCTTATAATCCGCATTCACATCCAGGAGACGCTCCGAAACCATGATTGGAATGATGTCAAAGCTTTCACTGAGCCTTTGCACCCTTACATCCACCATATAGAAGCCTTCTCCAAAAATCTCATGACTATAAGAGAAATCGCTGATCACCTCTCCCATAATCGTCACCTGATTGTTTTCAATTACCTTATCCGTCATTTCCAGTTTCTCCCTTCTTAAACTTAAGTCTTTTCCGGTAACTTGCCTGATTACCCACACACAATCTTTCCCTGGCCCATCTGGCGGTTTTTGAGGCCCGCCCGCGAGGGCTAACTTATTTATACTACATTTTTTCGTTACATAGAATAGTAAAATATCGCGTATATCGTCAAATATCGCATAATTCTGCTTTGTTTTTCATATAATTTCTAATGAAATATCACTAAAAAGAGGAGGAAACACCTTTTTTTCTTGCGCATTCCAAAAAAGCGTGCTATACTATAGCAGTTTGAAATCGACAAAATATTTTCGGTTGACTGAAATTGACAATTCATGGGAAAATTCCTGAAAAATCGGGGATTTCTCCAATAGAAACGAGGTTCATATGAAGCAAAAAAGAGAGAATATCAGAAATGTTGCCATCATCGCCCATGTCGATCACGGCAAAACCACGCTGGTAGACGAGCTGCTGAAGCAAAGCGGCGTTTTCCGCGAAAATCAGGAAGTCGTAGAACGGGTCATGGACTCTAACGACATCGAAAGAGAGCGCGGCATCACGATTTTGTCAAAAAATACGGCCGTCACTTATAAAGGCACGAAAATCAATATTGTGGACACCCCGGGCCATGCGGATTTTGGCGGAGAAGTGGAACGGGTACTGAAAATGGTAAACGGCGTCATCCTCGTAGTAGATGCTTTTGAAGGCGCCATGCCCCAGACCAAGTTTGTGCTGCGCAAAGCTCTGGAACTGAAATTACCCGTGGTGGTCTGCATCAACAAAATTGACCGTCCTGAAGCGCGCCCCGCAGAAGTGGTGGATGAAGTATTAGAGTTGTTTCTGGAACTGGACGCAGACAGTTCCCAGTTGGACTGTCCTTTCGTCTATGCTTCCGCCAAGACGGGAATCGCCACTTTAGATCCCGATATCCCCGGCACCAGCATGGAGCCCCTGTTCGAAACCATTTTAAAATATATCCCAGCCCCGGAAGGCGACCCCGATGCCGGCACTCAGGTTCTGATCAGCACGATCGACTACAATGAGTACGTGGGCCGTATCGGTGTAGGCAAAGTAGATAACGGTTCCATCAGCGTCAATCAGGAAGTCGTGATCTGTAATCACCATGAACCCGATAAGCAGATTAAAGTAAAGGTCAGCAAATTGTATGAGTTTGACGGGCTGAACAAGGTAGAGGTGCATACCGCCGGAATCGGTTCCATCGTGGCCATCTCCGGTATCAGCGATATTCATATTGGAGATACGCTCTGTTCCCCGGATAACGTGGTCCCGATTCCTTTCCAGAAAATCAGCGAGCCCACGATTTCCATGCAGTTTAACGTAAATGATTCTCCATTGGCGGGAAGAGAAGGGAAATATGTTACCAGCCGCCATTTACGCGACCGCCTGTTCCGGGAATTGAATACCGATGTATCTCTGCGCGTGGAAGAAACGGACTCTACGGACAGTTTTAAGGTTTCCGGCAGAGGCGAACTGCACCTGTCCGTTCTGATTGAGAATATGAGGAGAGAGGGCTATGAATTCTCCGTCAGCAAGGCGGAAGTCATTTACCACCACGATGAAAACGGCAAGCTTCTGGAACCTATGGAGTTGGCTTATATTGATGTTCCCAATGATTTTGCCGGCATCGTCATTGAGAAGCTGGGGCAACGCAAGGGCGAACTGCTCAATATGAGTTCCATCACCAGCGGTACTTATACCCGTCTGGAGATTTCCATTCCTGCAAGAGGCCTGATTGGCTATCGTGGGGAATTTATGACAGATACAAAGGGCAACGGAATCCTGAACACGGTCTTTGACGGTTACAAACCCTATAAAGGAGACATCCAATACCGCAAGCAAGGTTCCCTGATCGCTTTTGAAGCGGGAGAATCCATCACCTACGGCCTTTACAACGCACAAGAACGTGGCATCCTCTTCATCGGACCCGGTGAAAAGGTCTATGCCGGCATGGTAGTGGGTCAGACAGGCCGCAGCGAGGATATAGAAATCAATGTCTGCAAAAAGAAACAGTTGACCAACACCCGCTCCTCTAACGCGGATGACGCGCTCAGGCTGACACCGCCCAAGGTATTAAGCCTGGAGCAGGCGTTGGACTTTATTGACACGGATGAACTGTTGGAGGTCACTCCCGTACACCTCCGCATCCGTAAAAAGATTCTTGATCCGACTCTTCGCAAACGCGCGACGTTCAGCAAAAAGGGTTAAGCAAATCTTCCATCTCTACAAAGCAAGCTTCTGTCCTCGTCTCACTGACGGGATGATTGAAGTAAATTCTCTTGCCGTCCCTGGAGAAAGTGGGATTGGGATGAATCTGCAGCTTCCAAATACAATTTTGGAAGTTCTGCCCGCCGAACATTGCAACGGGTTCCACCTGCCCTCTCCGATATAAGAAAATATCCGCCGGATAATCCGGATAGGCTCTGTCTCCTACAAACCACTGTCTGTCCGGAGATCCGTCGATATGATTTCCAATGCCGCCCAAAGTCTCGAGGCATTCTCCGTCTACTGTGAAATGCTGGATTCTGCTGCTTTCCATCTCGATCCGTTCCCCATTGTGGTATTGCCTGGTAGCCATATAGGTGTCATCATCAAACCAAAGCTGATGCACCGGCTTGTCCGGAATGACATGTGTCTTACCCGTTTCAATATCAATGCATCCCAAGGCTCCAAAAATCGGACAATTTGCCACGCTCAAACGCATCATGACCCTGGTTGCGGAAGGATTCAGCTGCACATGGCTCATAGAAGTAGTATGTTCATCCGGCACGCAATTAGCGTCTATTACCATATTATATACAGTCTCTTTATCGGCCACCCTGCGGATCTCACCGGTCTTCAAATTCAAAAGATAAATTCCGCAGACGGACAATTCCGGATAATCAGGGTTCATTCCCAGAAAACCTTCCGAAATGGAAAATGGATACCAGCCATTCTCCGCGCAATGGCTCTCTTTCGCGAAAATGGGACCATAAAGTGTTTCTCCCGTATAAACATTTAAAATACGGAACGCAGATTTGCCCATGCTGGCATCACGAAACACGATGTGCTGGTTATCCACAAATGTTGCGGACGGTCCATTATGATTCCCGCATTTTACAGTGACTATATGTCGATGATTCTGCAGACTGTCCCGGTCGCAGATCCAAATCTGCGTCTCCTGCTTCTCCCGATCTGTAATGTCCGGCTTCTTGGCGTATACCAACAGCTTGCCGTCAGGGCTTTCCGGCTGACCTCCATTCATCCCCAGCAAGGTAGACCCCTCATAATCACTGATACGTCGAATCTTACTGTCCGGCAATACGTACGTCTTAACAGACTGATTCATCATTTCCATTTTCCTCCGTTTTTGTTCATTAGATTCCATAGCCGATATACAGAACCAGATTCTGTCCCGGCCTGCTCACCCCATTATACACGATCTGCAGCCAGAATACCATAAAAACTAAGATTTTTATAAATTAGAAGCCTAATACCTTATTGCGCAAAGCCTTGTTGGCCAGTAAGGCAAGATATCTTTTAAGCAATATTCTGTCCGGATAAAAAGTTACTTTCCGGCTGAGCGATTCCCAATCAATATTCTTTTTTCCAAACCCGATTCCCTTTTTACAAGATCGATTGAGCAAGCATTCCAACAAAAGGATGGCCGCCTGATATTCCTCTCTGCCGGAATTCCCTAGGAATTCATAAAACATTTCCTGAAAAGCATAAATTCTTTGGCGGCTCCGCTCTGCCCGGGTCAACAAGTTAACCAATTTCTGAATCCACATATCCCCAGAATGGGATGGACAGCGATCATTCCGTATCCTCTCGTACTCCTTTTTCCATTCCAGAAATTGATTCTTCATCTCCTCTGAAAAGACTACATCTCCATCCTCCCTCCAATAGAAAACCCGATCATCATCCGTTGTGCGAAAATAATCTTCGCCCAGAACTTTTCCGCCGACCTTAATGATCTGGTAGGGAGGCAGACGCAGGAAATCTGCAGTACGCACCGGAAGATAAGGGCTGCAATAAAGCGACTGCTCATCTTCAAGCAACCTAACCCATTTCACCCTCGGCCTCCACTGCTCCCACAAAGGCCAGAAGTCCTTTCCTCCTGCCTGGGCAACTGCCTTGACGAGGAATTCCGGGGGCAGCACAAGGAACGGAACCGCCAAAGCTTGATATGGTTCCTCGTTTAGAAGCTTCATCCGTTCTTCGAAATCCAACTCCAGGGAATGCAGCAGGAAATCCGCCACATCCTCCCACGAATCCTTCCTATGTGCAGCCTCTGTTTCTTTTAAGTCTCTTCCCTGATCCCCCACAGCTTTCTCAAGGTCCTCTTCCAGTTTCCTAACCAGACCGCAAAATCCCTTATTCTTTTTATTCCATAATTCCAGAAAAGTCTTTGACCCTTTTTCCACATAGCAATATCTGGCCAGAGAAGAATAAGAAACCTCTCCCTCATCCAAAAACGCCTCAAGATTCTTATCCAACTCCTTGTCATTCTTGTGAAAAAGATCCGCAATTCCCCAGGGATCGATGGCTCGACGATCCGTATATTGTTCCCGAAAAAGATAATTTAACCAACCGATATGAAAGCCCGCGTCAAAGAGCCTGCCATTTAGTTCTGCCAGTCCAAACGTATCCGTATAAAATTCAAACAATACATAGACCGCGCAAATCACGCGCTGAAACTCCCCGAACCCCACATCACCGGACTGAAACGTACAGGTATTCCGATCATATCCGGCTTCCTCACGAAAAGAATCTCCAAAATAATTATAGCAAAATATAAGTCTCCCTTCCTCATCATACTGGAGGGGCTTAAGCAAAGGAACCTCCTGCCCCCGCAGCCTTGCCGCCTCAATCTGCATCATGCCGCCCTGATGAAGCACCTGAAATACTCTATCGCTAAATTCTTCTCTTTTGTCCTCCGGTATCCCCATTTCTCCAATGTAACCAGCGCAGATTCTATCCATCCCTTCCCCCTCCAATTTTTCTTAAAGAAACATTTCCAAGGTATGTGCCCTTACATCTGCATTATACAGCAATAGAGAGGGACCGTCATTTAACGCGCTGTTGAACTTTTCAAAATTTCCAAGGGGAAACTTCTAAGCTCACTGGCTCAAAAGTAGGCGGTTATTTTATATTTTCTTAGCTCCCTGCGACAAAATCCGATTAAAACTGTGCAAAAACATGAATGTGGTAATCGCCGCAGCCACGATATCGCTGACCGGCTCCGCCAGAAGCACGCCAAAAACCTTATTCGATACAAACTGCGGCAAAATAAAAATCAAAGGAATCAGCAGAACCAGTTTCCTCAGGCAGGCCAGCAAGAGGCTGATTTTCGCCTGTCCCAGGGCCATAAAGCTCTGCTGGCAGCTAATCTGGAAGCCCAGTGAAAAAATACCCGCCATATAAATACGGATCGCCCAGGCCGTATAATCCACCAGGCTTACGTCCGGGGTAAAAATCTGTACCACCCATCTGGGGAAAAACATCATTATAGCCCAAAAAGCACCCACATAGAAAATACAGAACGCAAACTGGGAGAAAAAAGCCTCTCGCACCCGTTCCGGCTTGTTCGCCCCGAAATTAAAGCTAATAATGGGCTGCCCACCCTGACAAACGCCCTGCAGGGGCATAACGGCCAGCTGGCTGACACTGGTGATCACGGTCATGGCTCCCACCGCCAGATCCCCTCCATATCGTGACAGGCTGGAATTAAAGCTGATAGACAACAAGCTTTCCGTGGAAAGCATGACAAAACTGGAAATTCCCAATGCCATACAAGGCAGGATCACCCTGGACTGCAACCTCATATTGACAACGCGCAGCCGCAGATTGGTCTTGGAACCAGTCAAAAAACGCAGAATCCAGAGACAGCTCACCGCCTGACTTACCACTGTGGCAATGGCCGCTCCTTTCACTCCCATGTGCAGGATAAAAATCATGATCGGATCCAGAATAATATTGATCACAGCGCCGATCATGGTGGTCAGCATGCTGATTTTTGCAAACCCCTGGGCGGTAATAAAGGGATTCATGCCCATGACCAACAGGACGAACACACTGCCCAGAATATAAATCCTGCTGTATTCCAAAGCATAGGGCAAGGTGGCATCGGAAGCCCCGAACCAGCGAAGCAAGACAGGGGCCGCCGTGTAAAACGCCGCTGTCAGCACCACGGAAAACACCAAAAGCATCGTAAAACTGTTGCCCACAATCTTCTCCGCTTCCTCCTTTTCCTCCTGCCCCAAGGCAATCGAGGAACGGGGAGCGCCGCCGCTGCCCACCATCATGGCAAACGCATTGATCAACATCAGAATGGGCGTAAATAACCCCACGCCAGTCAGGGCCGTGGCCCCGATTTCATCAATATGACCGATGTAAATCCGGTCCACGATATTGTACAAAAGATTGATCACCTGTGCCGCCACCGCCGGAATCGCCAGCCTTACCAGCAGCTTCTTTACATTCACGCTCCCCATATCCTGAGAAATATTCTTTTCCATGAGCTGTCTCCTTACCCTTTTTCTTTTTCTTCTTGTGTCTTTTCCCTTTGTCCTTTTTCTTAGTCTTTTTCCCTTGTCTTTTTCCCTTGTCTTTTTCCCTTGTCTTTTTGCCTCTTTGCCTTTCCTTTTTCCCTTTTACGCCATATATACCGCACCCCGCTCCGCACGCATTTGCTTGTGTGAGCTCAAGAAGCTGCTCCATTCTTCCTTCGGCTTCTCGACCTGCTTGTGGTTCTTGTAGGATACGGTGTCGGTCTTGTTCTGTCCCATGTGACCGACGTAAACCTCGCTACGGAGAATGGACAAATCCATCGGCGTGGGGACTTTTTCAGCGTTGAGCGTCCGGGCAATCTTCCGAAAGCTGTCGCCCTGCAAGCGCATATCGAAGATCCGCTTTACCGCTTTGAATGACCTTTCTCACTGCTCGAACAGGCAGAATGATCCTTGTTTCTTGTACTTCTCGATGTACTCCTGGTCACTGATTCCGAATCTCCAGTGACACTTGCCCACGCGCCCCGCCACCCCGGCAGCCTTTTGGGGGTCAAAGCTAATGGCCAGGGGCTTGCCGTCCCGGAAAGCACCGAGGTGGATATGGGGATTCCTGGCATACCCGTTGTTGCCAACGAATGCCAAGTGCCGTCCCTCTGTCACATGATCCAGCGCCGGCAATTCGCCGTCATAGTGGTCAATGTATTCACAAAACCGGTCGAAGATTGGATATACTTCTATTCGTTCCATGACAAACCTCCATTATGCTTTTCGTGGGATTCCCACCTAATAGGTGGGGCGAAAAACGGTGAATTGTCTAATGGTTAATTTACTTCACTCAGATAATCCTTAAAATACATTTAATACTCTTCCATTTATAACTCTCCCCAATAATTTGTCATGTAACGCAATTACTTTTGCAGTTCATCAATCCATTCCTGTGTGAACTGCTGCCCGCAGCGTGACAGTTCACCCATTACGCGCGTTATCCCATATTCGCTCTTGAACCAGTTATCGTGAGCTATCTCGAAGCCCGCAAACGTTACAATATACAAACGAGCGTCGGGAAACGCCAACTGATAGCACATCTGACATCGACGCGCGTGAAACGCTTTGCAAACAACGATTGCTGTTTTGGGATAAATTTGAAGTTCGTTAAGCGCGGCTCTTGTGTATAAAGCGTTTTGCTTTGTATAACCGGATTTATCTTCTCCCAGAATGGCTGACGGCACAACTCCGTTTTTTATGAGTACGTCAGTAAGAAATTCACAGTCGGTAGAGTAAACCCCGCTATATATGTCCGTTTTCGATTTCGGGCCGGGGAATTTACCCGTTTTAACACTGACTCCACCGGAAACAAACACAAGCGGAGCAAGCCCGTCATGCCATAGCTCCGCCGCTTTTTCGCCCAGCCTTGGATCTGAGCCGCCGGGAATTAAGACGATATCTGACTTCTGCGGGACATCTTCAACGAATATGAAATCTGTAATTGACTTTATGATTTCTTGTTTCATTCTGCGATTCTCCAAACAACTCATGTTTTTTTATTTCAGACTTGCATCCTTTCTTCTTGCCGTTCCGCTAAATGTCTCATCTCACAATCGAAAAAATGTTCATATTCTTCGGAATGTCTCCACCCACTATTTTAGCCGTAAGTTGACCCACCATATATTCTTCAAAGGCATTCAATTTTCCCTCGTCGCCTCCATCAAGAAGATTGGACAAGAAATATTTCAAATACCGAATTATGGGGCAACCATCTCCGACATTTAATATTATATCACCCGAATGTGAAGAAATCTACTGCCCGTTAAGACGGTTAATCGAATTTTTTCCTAAACTCCGTCCATATCAAACAGAAAACGCTCCGGCGATTTTGTTTCACATCAGAGCGTTCATGCTTTGTTACTATATACCGGAATAGCATAGGCGGCTGTCTGTATCAGTTTTGTTTGCCTTGCTTCTTTACACGTATCAAGTTCTTGTCTATGACAAGAACCGAGCATCACACCAGGGTTGTCGTTACCGCAGCCCTCCAGCAGATTGATGGCGGCCCCATGTCGATGCACAAGACCGCCTATGTATTCCGATATTCAGTTTTGGAAGAACTGCCCTTTTATATCCATAAAATAAGTTAATTACGTTTTTGCTCTTCTTCAAATCGTTTTCGCAGTTCTAAGTAGCGCTCATAATACTCCGGACGCCTCTCCCGCAAACGCTCTTCTATCTTCCCACGCTGATGCTTTAACAACCGCAAGGCCTCCGGACTTAAGTTCCTAACTTTTTCTTCCACAATATGTCTGCGCTGCTCAAGCCGTCTCTCCAATTCCTCCAATTCCGGAGTTTCCAACTCCTCCGGCCGGGCAAAATACAACTCCAGACGATTCAGCAATTCGTCCTCGTCAAATAATCCCACCCGTCCCCAGGATGCGGATTTTTCCGTGTTGACAATATTTTCTATGCTGAAGTCTCCGGAATGCAGGAGCTTTTCCGCGATCTCCGCCGCCAGCGCCTCCATTTTTTCTCCTGCACCCTTTCCAAACGCCCATTCAAACTCCGCCAGACGTTCGTCCGCTTCCTCATAAACAGATTCCTCACGGGAAACTCCCTCCAGGGGATATGGCTTCTCCACCCCCGCCGCACGCAGGGCAAGGGACAAGGTTCTCCTCACGGCTCCTTCCTCCAGCAGACAGCCGGCCCCAAAGGCCCGAAGCTGGTCATTGACCGCGCCCGCGTGTTCCGTCAGATAAAAACGAATCCCTTTTGCGTCCAGGTTCCTTTTCAAAATCACCAGGCGCTCTGCCGCCGTAATATCGATGCTGCCGATTCCCCTGGCATCAATGATCACCTGCCTGGTGTCCGCCTGAATGGCCTTTTCCAAATCCTCCTGAAAAGCGCCGATATTGGCAAAAAAGAGGTTGCCGCTAAAACGATAGATTACCGTCTGCCCAATCGGGCGCGCGTTTTGATAGCGGTTCAGATTATGAAATCCCTCATGTCCCGGCAACACGCCCAGAAAAGCCCTGGGCGGATCCACCGCACGGATGATCACCGCCACAAAGGACAGAATCACACCAATCAGTACCCCATAGACGGTTCCGAAAAGCAATACACCCAAAAAAGCCGCCATAAAAATACCGAATTCCTGCTTATCCGCTTTCCAGGCCTTCTTTGCAATATCAAATTCCAAAATTCCCATCAGGGCGGAAATCACGATGCCCGTCAAGACGGGAACCGGCAGAAATTTCAAAAGTCTCGTTCCAAAAAGCAGAACCAGAACCATGGTAAGTCCTGCCGTGAGGGACATGATCTGGGATTTACAGCCGTATTGGTCCGCAATCCCGCTTCTGGAGACACTTCCATTGACCGGACAGCACCCTGCCAGGGCACTGGCCAGGTTGCCGGCCGCATAGGCCAGGACTTCTCTGTTATTGTCAATTTTATAATGGTATTTCAGCGCGTAATTACTGCTCGCCAACAGCGTCTGCGCCATGATCACCAGGGCAATGGTCAAGGACAAGAGAATCAATTCCCCGGCATTGGGAAACAATATCGAAATCTGAGGCAAAACCAGCCTCGGAAGTCCCGGTGCTACTTCAGGTAGTAATTTCACCCCATATCGTTCCAAATGACAAAAAGCCGTAAGAAGCGCGCCAAGGGCCATTAAAATCACCGACATGGGCACTCTGGGCGCTTTCCTTTTGGCAATCTGGAGAATTATGACACAACCAACCCCAAGAATGGCAGATAACAGATGAAAAGATGGCAATTCCTTCCAGATGTGGTATAACAAGACAAACAACTCCCCCGTACCCGCGTTACCCCCAAACAGCTTTGGCACCTGCATCAAGATGATCGTGCAGCCAATGCCGGAGAGGAAACCGCCCATGACGGGTTTGGAAATGTAGTTCACCACCTTGCCGGCCCTTATGAGAAAAAGCAAAAACAACCAGCAGGCTGTGATCAGCGTGATGACGGGGACAAGAGAAATCGCTTCCGCCGACCCGACGGCAATTCCCAGACCGGCCAGCGTTCCGCCCACCAGGGCCGCCGGAGTGGCATCCACGCCAAATACGAACTGCGGAGAAGTGGTAAAAAGGGCGTAAATCAATATGGGAAACACGGAGCCATAAAGCCCATACACCGCCGGCAGCCCCGCCACCTGTGCATACCCCATGGAAATGGGAATGGAGATCAGTGCCACCACGATTCCCGATAAAATGTCTTTCTTTATATTCTCCCGCCTGAATGTTTTCATCTGACCTCCGGACCCGCTTAAATTTTAAAATCCGCTTTTAAAACATTTTACCACAAGCGAGCCCAAAAATCCACATAACAAATTATCCTCGGTTGACTTTTTGCACAAGCAGAGGAAGCGCTTTTTCAAATTTCACTCCATACCAATGACTGTCATCACCCAAGGTCTTTTTCATGCTTTCCAATGTGAAGTCCGCCGCAATACTGGCAGCGTCATAAACGGAAAATCCCTGCATCAGGGCTCCCACAAAGGAGGAAGCATAGATATCACCGGTTCCATGGGAGTTGCGCCGCAACCGCTCATGGAAATAATAGCTTGTGTGTCCCTCCTGACGTACCGCGACACCCAGTTTCCCCTCCTCATAGCTGATGCCTTTCAACACCACGCACTTAGCTCCCAAGTCCGATACCTTATCCAGAAGCGCTTCGATATACGCCTCGTCCTTAGGTCCCCTCTCATAAGGGGTTCCCGTCATAAAGCAGGCCTCCGTAATATTAGGCAGGGCAATGTCGGCGCTTCCGCACAGACCAGCCATCTTTCCGGCAAATTCCTCCGTAAACCCATAATAAAGCTTACCGTGATCCGCCATGGCCGGATCCACGATTCGGAGTCCCCCCGGCTTCAGGGTCTCTTTCATAATCTCCTGAACATAGTCAATCTGATCGATACTTCCCAGATATCCCGTGTAAACGGCATCAAACCGTATGCCTTCTTTCTTCCAGTGCGAGCTGATTCCCTGCATATCCCCGCTCAAATCCCGGAACGTATATCCCGTAAAACCACCCGTATGCGTAGAAAGCACCGCCGACGGCAGGATTGCCGTTTCAATCCCGCAGGCTGAAATGATCGGCAAAGCGACCGTCAGAGAACACTGCCCCACGCACGAAATATCCTGAATCGTCAAAATCCTCTTATCTTCCATGACATACCTCCATTTGCACCAAAAGTGCTTTTTCTGTTTCGTGACGATAGCATACAGCATATTTGGTATGGTGAAAATATCCACTTTCATTTATTTTTAAAAAGCCAGTTTGCTTTATTCCATTCTTTCCGAAAGGTTATACCTATGATCCGGCCTCACCCTCCCTTTCTTCCAGGAGCAGCACCCACCGGCACTCCTCCTTGAAAAAGATCAACTTAACCCTTTTTCCGACTCCCTGATAAGTGAGCGTCGTGTCATATTCCACGGACGGGACCCCGGCATAGTATTTTTCTTCATAAGAATGAACCTGCACCTGGTCAATGGTATGCAGCATCTCCTCTTCATCCTGAAATTTTAAACTCAGCGGAATCATATGTCCGGTACTGGTGAACCAACACTTGCAGGCCACCTCCACCTGCCTCCCCGTCAGTCTTCCCGCGTTCGTCCTTTGTGCGTTAATCCCTATTCCAAACGACATGACAATGCCTCCTTTTGACACACGGTCCAATCAATCCGCAATTGACCGCCAATTCCCGCAGCCCGCAATTGCCCCCGGATTCAGTCAATCCGCAGCCGGCTGTAATCAACGCTGCGTTTCTCCCGGGAAATACCGCCGGACATATGATCCACCGGACTTTTTACAAAAGCGGCCCTCTTTACGGCATCGATCCCGAACCGCTTTCGAATCCGGTCCACCATGTCATCGGCCCTTTCCAGCTTCTCATAATCCGTATCGTACAAAAAATTGATCTGGCGAAAGCTTTCCCCGTCCTGCACCCTGCCGGTATGAATGCCCAGATGTCGGATGGGACTCCCGTCCCACACTTCCTCAAAAAGCCGGCAAGCCGCGGCATGAATCTCCCAGGTGATATCGGTAGCCGTATCCAAGATGCATTGATGGGAAACTTGATGAAAATGACAATCCCGGATTCCGACGGCCACTACCTCCGCCTTGACTTTGTTTTCCCGCAGTCTGGCCGACACGGTCTCCGCCAATGCCAGAAGCACCAGCTTTGCCGTCCCCCCATCCATCACATCAAACGCAATGGTGGTACTGTTGCCATAGCCCTTATTGGGCGATGGAACGGCCTCAACCACCGATAAATCCATTCCCCGGGCAAAAGCCCAGATCGCCTCCCCGTGCTTTTTCAAATGCTGCCGCAGCACCTCCGGATCCGCCTGAGCCAACTCTCCAATGGTACGGATTCCCAGGGAAGATAACTTTTTTACCGTGGCCCCGCCTACGAAAAAAAGCTCCGAGACCGGCAGGGGCCACATCTTCTCCTCAATCTCGTCCCGAAACAAGGTATGCACCCGATCCGGCTTCTCAAAATCGGAAGCCATCTTGGCCAGCAGCTTACGGTCAGAAATTCCAATATTGACTGTGAACCCCAGTTCCTCCCGGACACGATTCCGAATCTCCTCCGCACAGGCAAAGGTCCCGCCAAACAAATGGGCGGATTCCGTCACATCCACAAAGGCCTCATCAATACTATACTGCTCCACAACATCGGAATACTCCCGTAAAATCCCCATCAGCGCTTTCGAACACTTCTCATACAACCCATAATTGGGCGGCACCAGAGTCAGCCCCGGACACTTTCGCACCGCCTCCGGAACCGCTTCTCCCGTCCGGACACCATATTTCTTCGCCGGAATCGACTTGGCCAGGATAATCCCCCGGCGCATGGCCATGTCTCCGCCCACCGCCGACGGAATCTCCCGCAAATCCACGCGTCCCCCCTTATGGTGCAGACGATAAACGGCCTCCCAGGAAAGGAAGGCCGAGTTCACATCAATATGATAAATCCGTGTATCCAAACAGATATCCCTCCCTTGCATCTACTACTATATCAGAACATATGTTCGAAATCAAGAGGGAATTACATCCATTTTAAAAATAATCTTACCGCGTCAGGCGCAGCTTTTTCGCCAGCCTTATGATGAGATATCCTTTCGGAATACTGCGCAGCTCGCTCTCGTTGATCCCACCAAGCACGATCAACATGACGAAATACACCACCACGGCCACCAGAATCGCCGCCAGCACGGATAATGCGTTGGAAGACGTCAGCAAATAGCCAAGCTCATACACTACCCGGGCCACACCGCCCATGGTGGCCGCCGCTCCAAAAGGCACCGCGAAAGTACGCAAAAGCTCCTGCTTATATCCGATGGCACGGCGCACGGCCCATTGATTCAGGAAACACATCAACCCCGAATAAACCACATTCGCCGCCACAAGCGCATACAGATCCAGCGGTGTCAAAAGCAACAGCCCAATCAACACGACCGTCTGTACGGCCAAAGCGATCACCGCGTTGTAAATCGGTGTTTTCACCTTTCCAATGCCCTGCAAAATCGAACTGCTCAAGGTGGACAAGGAGAAAAAAACCACGGAAATGGCCATGGCCATCAAAAGCCTTGCCGCCGTATCCAAGGATTCCGGCCGCGGAAAAAGAAGCCGCGTCACCGGTCTTGCCAAAGAAAACAGGCCGACCGCGGAGGGAATCGCAATGATCATGGTGCTTTTCACAGCCAACGCGATTTTGCGCTGGGTTTCCCCACGGTTCTGTTGGGCCACAAGCTGGGCCACGGAAGGAATCATGGCCGAAGCCATGGCGTTGGCAAACGCCACCGGAATATTGCTGATCGTGACTACTTTCACGGAAAAAATACCATAATTGGCGTAAACCGTGGCTTCATCCAACCGGGCCGCGGCACGATAGAGCTTCAGATAAATCGCGGAATTCAAGGAGGTACTCAGATTATAAGCCGCGGTACTTAAAATAAAAGGCGTGACCACCTGTACAATCCCCCGGGTAATGTCCCGATAGGAATCCACATGCTCGGTACGGTCCCGCCTGATCCGTTTCTGAATCATGCCTTTATTCACGGAATAGACGCCCCACATGAACAGCAGCCCCACCAACACGCCCGCACCGGTACCGACGGCACTTCCCATGGCGCCATACATGGCCCGGTTCATGTCATAGGCGGCCTGGATCCTGGCCTCCACCACACCCATGGCAAAGCCATAAAGGGCGGGTCTGCTGCTGATCTGTGCATCCGTTTTCATCTGCAGCTCCTCACTCCCCGCGAAAAGCCAGATCAGCGTCATAGCCATGACAATAGCGACCACCGCGTTGGCAATCTGCTCCAGAATCTGGGAAACGGAAGTCTGAACCATGCTCTTATGAGCCTGAAAATAACCCCTCAGCACTCCCAAAAGACCATAAAGGAAAATGGTAGGAGCCAGCACACGCAGCACGGGTATGGCGTTTCCATCCACCAATAACCCCGCCCCGAAAAACAAAAATAAGCTGGCAATGCCTCCTATCACCAGCACATATCCAATGGAACAGATGAAAATCCGATGGGCGTTGCGATATTCCCGCACCGCCAGCTTCTGGGCGATCACCTTGGAAATGGCCGAGGGAATGCTATAAGAAGAAATCAGCAACACAATGGTATAAAAATTATAAGCCGATTGGTAATAGCCGCCGCCCAGATCCCCGTAAATCGCGTCCAAAGGACTCCTGTAGAGAAGTCCTATCATTCTGCAAATGAAGCCTGCTGCGGCCAGAATCCCGGCCTGCAGCAGGAAATTGTCTTTTTTACTGCTTTTGTTCGCCATACACCTACCCAATCAACCAGTCATACATCTCCTGATATTTTGCCGCCGATACCTTCCAGGAAAAATCCGCCGCCATCGCTCTGTCGACAATCTTGTTCCATTCTCTCTTCCTCGTGTAGAAAATCTTCTCGGCGTAACGAATCGTATTCAGCATTTCATGGGCATTGTAATTGCTGAAGCTGAAGCCCGTTCCGAAATTGGCGTACTCGTTGTAGGGCTCCACCGTGTCCCTCAGCCCGCCCGTCTCACGGACAATGGGAACCGTGCCGTAGCGCAGACTCATCAGCTGACTTAAACCACAGGGCTCAAACAGCGAAGGCATCAGGAACGCGTCGCAGGAAGCATAAATCTTGTGGGACAAGGGATCGGAATAATAAATGTTTGCGGACACCTTGTCACTGTATTTCCAATCGAAATGGCGGAAACAGTTCTCGTACCGTTCTTCACCCGTTCCCAACACCACAAACTGAATGTCATCCTGACACAACTCATCCATGATATAGGCGATCAGGTCCAGACCCTTTTGATCCGTCAGACGGGAAATGAGGCCGATCATCATCTTCCTGTCATCCTGCTTCAATCCCAATTCCTCCTGCAGGGCTCTCTTGTTTTTCACCTTCTCCTTTCGGAAATTGGTGGCATTATAGGGATGAACGATGTATTTATCCGTCTCGGGATTGAACTCGTCATAATCAATGCCGTTCACGATCCCCCGCAGGTCACCGCTTCTGGCACGGAGCAGTCCGTCCAGACCCTCCCCATAGAACGCCGTTTTGATCTCTTCCGCATAGGTATTGCTGACCGTGGTCACCGCGTCCGCAAACACAATGCCGCCCTTTAACAGGTTCGCGTCCCCATAGGCCTCCAGCTTGTCGGAGGTAAAATAGCCGTCTGCCAGCCCCGTTATATTCTTGACCGTCTCAATGTTCCATCTGCCCTGAAACTTCAGATTGTGAATGGTGATCACGGATTTAATACCCCTGTAAAACTCTCCTTCCGCGAAGCGCTCTTTCAAAAACACGGGAATCAGTCCTGTCTGCCAGTCGTGGCAGTGAATAAGATCCGGACGAAAATCAATAATGGGCAAAATGGAGAGCGCCGCCTTGGAAAAGTAGGCGTACTTCTCAATCTCGAACAACGCGTTGTCGCCATAGGGCTTGAACCCTCCAAAATACCCCTCGTTATCTATAAAATAATATTTGATGCCGTCCACTTCCGCGGTCAGAATCCCTACATACTCATTCTTCCAATTGAAATCCATATAAAAATGGGCGACATACTGAAGCTTCTCTTTCATCTCCTGCTTCATGCAGGTATATTTCGGTAAAACCACCCGTACGTCAAAATATTCCCTGTCAATGCACTTCGGCAAGGATCCTACCACGTCAGCCAGTCCGCCGGTCTTAATAAAAGGCACTCCTTCAGATGCAACGAACAGTATCTTTTTCATTTGAACTCCTCCAATGTTATATTTTAAGGCTCTTCTGCTTAGATTATACAACATCTCAGAGGAATAGAAAAGGATTTTTTTCGGTGTTTTCTATTGTTTCAGCTCACGGTACTCCAGCCGGATACGGTCGGCGATCAAGGCGATAAACTCGGAATTGGTGGGCTTGCCCTTGCCTGTATTGATGGTATATCCGAAAAGCGCGTCCAGCGTCTCCATGCGTCCCCTGCTCCAGGCCACCTCAATGGCATGCCTGATCGCGCGTTCCACGCGGCTGGGTGTGGTCTGGAACTTCTTTGCGATGGTGGGATAGAGAATCTTCGTGATGGAGCTGATCATGGAGGGATCTTCCACGGACATCATGATTGCTTCCCGGAGATACTGATACCCCTTGATATGTGCCGGCACGCCGATCTCATGTATCATGGTTGTCACATCCTGCTCTAAATCGCGGATAGGCTTTGGCTGCTTGGGTTCTTTTTTCTCCTGTGAAGTCAATTCCTTTTTTCTGGTGGAGGGTACGGTGATCATAATCTGGAATTCTTTGTCGGCGTTCATCAAATCTCCTAAGATTTTGTACACTTTATCATTGTCCTTCGTAGAAGTAATATTCAATTGCTCCATGATAATTCCTCCATTTTTGTCAAGTCGGGACATGTCAAGACGCCTCATGCGCCCGCGTCTGTAAATGCTCGCCGCGCTCGCGCTTGTTCGTCTGCTGATAAGCTACATTATAAAGTGTGTTTATCTGTTTCTTCAACAAGAACTCACCGCAAAATACGGGAGATTGCGACCGGGTGTGGGGAAATGGAACGTGTCTCGTGCTTTTCCGTCATTTTTCCGCAGGATTCTTTGAAAAAAATCAGAAATTCCAATTGTCCCATCGGGGATTTTCAGTTATAATAGGAAAAGCATACGCGCTGGTTTCTCCTCGATACGGAAATTCGGCATAAGATTGGATGGAGGAAGGCGCGCGGGAAAGGACGGAAAACGACATGGTAAAACAAGACATTGCGGAGCTTAAGAAGCTTCTGACACAAAATAATTGCTCTATCACCCGTATCTGCGGCTGTTATGTGGATGGGGAAAAGAATAAAAAGACGAAATTCGGTCAGGCCTTTCTGGCGCTGCCGGAGGAAGAGCTCTTCAAATATTTCGAACTGCTGCGCAAAACATTGTCCGGCACATTGGGGAAAAATCTGCTGAATCTGGAATTTCCCTTATCCAGCGAAGAAACCGGCAAGGCCCAGGACTTTCTGTTACGACTGCGGGACAGCAAGCTTAAGGATGAGATTCTGCTGGAGGCCTTTTACGACAAGGTAATCGAGACCTACGATTATGTGGGAAATTATCTGATTTTGCTGGTTCATGACGTGTATGACGTGCCGGGACGGGCCACGGACGGCCTGGACATGGAAGATGCCTCCGATGAAATCTATGAATACATATTGGCCTGCATCTGCCCCGTCAATCTCTCCAAACCCGGCCTGAGCTATGATGCCGTGGAAAACAGTTTCCGCAATCGAGTTCGGGATTGGGTGGTGGACGCGCCCCAGACGGGCTTCCTCTTCCCCGCCTTCAACGACCGCAGCGCCGATATTCATAGCCTCTTGTACTACTCAAAGGATGCGGAAGATTTAAAAGAGGATTTTGTAAACGAACTGCTTTCCTGCCCGCTTCCCCTCTCCGCCGGAGGACAGAAAGAGACTTTCCAGACTCTGGTGGAAGACACCCTGGGCGAAACCTGTCAATTGGAAATGGTGAAAAATATCCATGAAAAAATCAATGAAATGATCGAAGGACACAAAGAAGAGCCGGAACCGCTGGAATTGGGCAAAAACGAGGTGAAAACAATCTTTGCCAGCAGCGGCGTGGCCAATGAAAAGCTGGAGGAGTTCGACCGCCGCTACGATGAGACCGCCGGGGAACGCACCTCCTTTCTGGCCAACAATCTGATCAACACCAGGACTTTCGAAGTCAAGACTCCGGACGTGGTCGTCAGGGTCAGTCCCGACCGCACGGACCTGGTGGAAACCCAGATTGTCAACGGCAGAAGATGCCTTGTCATCGAATTAAGCGGAGAGGTGGAGGTCAACGGAATTCCGGTTCATTGATCCGCCAGACGATATTTTTCCACCAGCACTGTCTCACCGGCTCTCAAAGAAGCCGGCACAT
Organism: uncultured Acetatifactor sp.; assembly: GCA_947625255.1. GTDB lineage: Bacteria > Bacillota > Clostridia > Lachnospirales > Lachnospiraceae > Acetatifactor. Next base: position 40,725 of record CANQNT010000012.1, read on the forward strand.
CGATAATCCGTTGATTTTCAGAACCTCTGAATGGTATTCGGAGGTTCTTTTTTGCTGCCACGAACTCGCCGTCTACCAGCACGTCAATCAATTTAAGCATAGCGGACACATCCTCTTTGCCCTCTTTCACCCAGGCCAACAGATCCGTTTCGTAAGTATAACCGGTGTAGCACCAGATATCCTTTTCCGGAAAACGCTCCCGCACCCGGGCAAGCAGTCCCAGCACCGTGGGTCGATTTTTCTCCTCCATAGGCTCCCCGCCCAAAATACTTAAGCCCCTGATATAGTCATGATTCAGGGCCTCCAGGATCTCCCGCCCCGTCTCTTCCGTATATAGCTGACCATAGGCAAAATCCCAGGCTTCCGCGTTGAAGCACTCGGGGCAGTGATGGGTACAACCGCTTACAAAAAGAGAAACCCGTACCCCCGGACCATTGGCCACGTCATGTTTTTTGATCGTTGCATAATTCATATTCTTCCCCCATCAGAGTCCGCCCATGGCAGGCGAACTAAAAAGCGGGCGAACCGCTTCCCGCGTCTTCGCCCGCCAGATACGGCTCTGCAAAATAGCCGATTTACAAATGCAGCACCCGGGCCTTGATTTCCTTGGTCTTGCCCGCATTCCAATAATTCTCTCCCAGATAACCGCAGGTTCTTCTGGTTACATTCATCTTGGCATGATCCTTATTGTGACACTGAGGGCATTCCCACTCCATATCGTCATTGATTATGATCTCCCCGTCGTAGCCGCAGACATGGCAGTAATCCGACTTGGTATTGAACTCACCATATTGAATGTTTTCATAAATAAACCGGATGACCTCTTCAACGGCCTCCACATTGTTTGTCAGGTTGGGTACTTCCACGTAGGAAATGGCTCCTCCCAAAGACTTGTTCTGGAACTCGCTCTCAAAGGTAAACTTGGTGAAAGCATCGATGGGTTCCCTTACATCCACATGGTAGGAATTGGTATAATACCCCTTATCCGTTACATTCTCAATATCACCAAATTTTTCTCTGTCAATTCTGGCGAACCGGTAGCACAACGACTCCGCAGGCGTTCCATAAAGACTGAAGCCCAGCCTGGTCTTGGCTTTCCACTCCGCCACGGCCGCATTCAGGCGGTCCATGACACGTAAGGCAAATTCCTTGCCTTCCGGCTGGGTATGGCTGCAGCCTTTCATCAAATAAGTGGTCTCATACAAACCAATGTAGCCAAGAGACAAGGTGGAATAACCATTTTCCAGATATTTGTCGATTTTCTCTCCTTTTTGCAGACGGGCAATGGCTCCATACTGCCAGTGAATCGGGCTTACATCCGACACCACGCCCAGCAGGGACTTATGACGGCACATCAATGCTTCATAGCAAAGCTTCAGCCGCTCGTCCATCAGTCTCCAGAACTTCTCCTCGTCCCCCTTGGCCAGGATGCCGATCTGGGGCAGATTCAAGCTCACAACGCCCTGATTGAAACGTCCCTCCCATTTATAGTGACCGTCCTCATCTTTCCAGGGAGAAAGGAAAGAACGGCAGCCCATGCAGGAAAACACCTCTCCCGCATAATTTTCCCGCATTTTCTTGGCGGAAATATAATCCGGATACATTCTCTTGGCGGAGCACCGGGCGGCCAGCCTGGTCACATAATCGTATTTACCGCCCTTAAGGCAATTATTTTCATCCAGCACGTACACCAGCTTCGGAAAAGCGGGTGTCACATAAACCCCTTTCTCATTCTTGGTACCCTGCAGACGCTGGCGCAGGATCTCCTCAATAATCATAACGGTCTCATCCACATACTCGTCCTGATCATCAATGTGCAGGAACAAGGTCACGAAAGGCGACTGACCATTGGTAGTCATCAAGGTATTGATCTGATACTGAATCGTCTGAACTCCGCTGCGCAGCTCGTCCCGCAAGCGAATATCCACAATTCTCCGCATGGTCTCCTCATCCAGCTGATTTCCGAACTCTTCCACCAGCTGCTTCTTAAACTTCTCACGGCTTCTGCGCAAATATTTTCCCAAATGCTTGATATTGACGGACTGCCCGCCATACTGATTGCTGGCCACGGCGGCAATGATCTGGGTAGTGACGGTGCAAGCCACCTGAAAGCTCTTCGGGGACTCGATCATCTTGCCATTGATGGAGGTGCCATTATCCAACATATCCTTGATATTGATCAGGCAGCAATTAAAAATAGGTTGGATAAAATAATCCGCGTCATGAAAATGGATCACGCCATTGTCATGGGCCATGGAAATATGCTCCGGCAAAAGCAGCCTTCTGGTTACGTCACGGGAAACCTCCCCGGCAATATAATCCCTCTGGGTGGAGGCCAGTCTGGTATTCTTGTTGGAATTCTCCTCCGCCAGCTCTTTGTTTTCATTCCGGATCAACTTCAAAATGGACTCGTCCGTCGTATTGGACTTGCGCAGCAGACTCCTCTGATAACGATATACAATGTACTTTTTAGCCAGCGTGTACTTATTATGCTTCACCAGGTCCGCCTCGATCATGTCCTGGATCCACTCCACGGTAAGGTTATTATTCCCCTGCTTTTCTACATCCTCCAAAATCTCGTCAATAATATCCTCCGTGGCACGCTCCCGCTCCTCTACTTCATTATTCGCCTTACGAATAGCCATGATAATTTTGTCCGCCTCATAAGGCACGATACGTCCATCTCTCTTTTGAATCTTCATCATTGCACATCGGTCCCTTCATAAATTACTGATTATAGTTTGCTTTAACGTTTATGTTCTCGGACTCTTTTCCAACATAATACGACCGCACCCAGTTTGTCTTCCAGATACGGCCGCGATTCAGCTTATCGGATAGGATAGTCCTCCCCATAATACTATATTTAGTGTTGTAAGTTCCGTCTCGCATCTATATCTTGTAATTTATTATAATAAACGCGAGTGTATTTTGCAATAGATTTTTCAGATTTCTCTTGTATATTTATTCGTACAAAGCCATGGCTGCCATCCTTCGAATCCCGCCATGGGACATCCGGCCTTAACAGTAAAAGCACATTCCTCCGCCGCACAACTGGCAGATCAGGTTGGCAACACAGATCTTCATGCAAATATTGTCTCCGCCAAAGGTGGGATAACCGTAAGCGGCCTGCCGGCGCTCATACCATGTGCCGCCGCTTTCAAAGCTGCGCATCAGCTCCTGATACTCCTGATTGCCGGGCTCCAGGGCCGCGGCCCGTCTGGCATGCTCCAGGGCCGCTACATTATTGCCCATACCCGAATGGGCGATCGCGCTGTAATAATACCATCTGGCGTTGCGCTCCTGAACACCCATGCCGTCCAGAGCATTGCGGGCCTCCCGGAAATAATTGTTCCGAATATAGTTGCCTGCCGCCCGCAGGTGTGGATCCTCCTCATAGCCCGTGTTGCCGCCGAAACCGCCAAATCCTCCAAACCCGCCAAAAGGCCCGTAGCCCTGGCCGCCATAACCGCCATAGCCCCGGCCGCCGCTGTCGTAGCCGCTTCGGCCCTGACCTCCATAACCGTTCCCGCCGTAGCCTCCATAACCATAGCCGGCGCCTCCGTAGCCCTCGGTACGCTCTTTCATGATCTGCTGGTATGCCGCCTGGATCTCCTTGAATTTCTCTTCCGCCTGATCCTTGTTAGGATTGTTGATGTTGGCATCCGGGTGATATTTCCGACTCAGGGCCCTATATGCTTTTTTAATTTCTTCCTCGGTAGCGTTTCTATCCACTCCCAGGACCTTGTACGGATCCATCATGCTTCCTCCCTGGCCCTACGTTTCTCCCGTACCACCTCATACCGGCACCACACTCCGGAATAGAGAATATTGCGCAAAATCTCCACATTTTCCAGAATGGGAAGTTTTTCAAACTCTTTGCAGCACTCTGACATCATCATGGTAAGGATCGTCTTACATTCCTCTTCAAAATCCGGATTCTGATACTTCTTAAGCAGGGGATTAAAATTCCCCGATTTCTGATCCGCTTCCACATCTTCGTAGGCATCCATCAGATAGATGAACTTTCCCAAAAAAAAGCCGAAACGATCCAGATTTTCCGCCCACTCGTCCTCCTTGAAGACGACAATCTGGGACATAACCCTGCCAAAAAGTCCTGCCATGGTGTCAATATCCGCCTGACCGGACTTTTCCGCGTCCGCCAGATCATGCATATACCGTTCAATCTTGCGGAATTTGTCGAGATATTGCTCCCTGGCTTTTCCTATCTTTCCCTCCAACATCTTTCCGTAAAGCAGCTTATGAAGCTTTTTCTCATCCTCCCAGTCATCCTGACATTTATAATAGGTAAACAGGACGTTCATATCCGCAATATATTCCGTCAGTGCGTTGATCCTGGTCTGATGCTTTTCAAAAGGATGAGCCACGCATTTGGTGGTACCCAGAGTCGTCTCCTGATCATACAGTCCCGACAAAAGCATCAGCAGAAAGGTCATATCATAGCTTAAGGACAACTGCCCCCAAACCCCGTACTTGTGCTTCAGGACACGGCATAAACCACAATAGTAAGAATGATAAACCGCAAATTCCTTATATTTCATCTCAGATTGATTGACAATGATATATCCAAACATAGGATTCCTCCCAGCTTCAAACGACGGATACCTTGTCAGTAATTCCGTCATGGATCTAAGGCCCGCTCCGGCCGCATTCGTCAACTTCTCTTGATAAATGTCGTACCGCACTTCCGGCACCGAATCTCAATCTTGCCATGCCCTCTGGGCACGCGAATCTTCTGCCTGCAGTTAGGGCACTTGAAAATGCGGTAGGTCTTCCTCTGGACCAACTCTTTCTTCTTGGAATTCAAAAAGCCCCTCACCTTGTAAGACTTTTGTAAATACCACTGATTCTCGGCGGATCTGACATAAATCTTACGTGAAAGCATTCTGTAATACGCATAAATCATGGCCGCCAGCGCCAACACATAAAAGAAATCAGGACCGATCATGGACAGCACCAAAAAAACCAGCGCCGCGATCATCAAAAACCGATTGAGATTATCGTTCCCATATCTGCCCTGCATAAACCGATAAAACTTCTCTCTCATGGCCTCATCCTCACATTCTTATGCCAAACGTTTCCAAACGATTGCCGTCCTGACGCTCTCACCAAAGCGCTCCTGATTCCGGCCATCTGACAACAATCCCGCTAAAAATTCCTGATTCCCTGGCGCCCGTCCGCCGCCTCTTTCAAGCAGCGGACGCCACGGAATCCTTCAGATCAAATTCTATCCTACTCCCGTACTATTTCTATTACAATATTTACTTTATAAACATTTCTTAAAAAAGCGTAAAGCCCAATTCCGACTCCGACGTAAAAATATGCACCTCGGACCGAATAGCAAAGGTTCGAGGTGCGCGACATTCTTTCAATTGTTTTGGATATGATTCCCCTGGGCGGGGGATGCTATTTCCGCCCCGTCACAATCCGGTCCGGGTTTATAAATAGCTTACCACGTCGCTTAATTTTCTCTTGGGCACCACAAAGTCCCGATTCTCATCCAGGTAATACTTTACAGCGTCAGGATCGTCCGCCCGTTCAATGTCCATGATATGGCTTTCATGAGTGGGATAGCCAAAGGCCACCACGGTATGAAGCACCTGCTTTTCGGTGAGTCCGAACATCTCCGACAAAGCCGGCTTATTGCAGGCTCCGATCATACAGCTGCCCACCCCATGATTCCAGGCGGCGAGAGTCATATTGGAAATCGCCAGTCCGGCATCCGTATCACAGTTCTGGTTGCGGTCCAGATTCTCCACCACGGCAATAAACAGAACCGGTTCCTCACCCGCCTTGGGCTGGCCCTGCTCGGGAGGCAGATACGCGGCCCATCTGGTATAACCGAACACGGCGGCCACTTTTGCCGGATCCTGAATCACAATATAGGTGAGCGGCTGCTTGTTGGCGGCGCTGGACGCAAGCCTGGCCGCTTCCAGAATCTCATCCAGGACCTCCTGGGGCACCGGCTTTTGCCGGAAACGACGATAGGTTCTTCTGGTTCTTAATAATTCCATCAATTCCATAACAATCACACTTTCCTTATTTCTGCGCGACATCCTTCATGGAGAAGCTGATGCGGCCCATCTTGTCCTTGCCCAGGCAAACCACGTTCACCATGTCTCCCAGGGTCAGAACGTCTTCCACGCGGTTGATTCTCTCTCTGGCGATCTTGGAAATGTGCACCATGCCCTCCTTGCCGGGAGCGAACTCGATAAACGCGCCAAACTCCTTGATGCTTACGACCTTGCCGCGGAAGATCTGGCCCGCCTCGAAGTCGGTCACGATGATCTTCACCATCTCCACGGCCTTGTCCATCATTTCCTTATCCGTGCCGCAGATGGAAACCTTGCCGTCGTCCGTGATGTCAATCTTCACGCCGGTACGGGCAATAATCTCATTGATCGTCTTGCCGCGCTGGCCAACCACGTCACCGATCTTCTCAGGATCGATCTGTACGGAAACAATCTTAGGCGCATAAGGGCCAACTTCCGGTCTGGGTGCGGAAATGACGGGCTTCATGCAATTGTCCATAATGTAAATTCTGGCCTCACGGCATCTGGCAATGGCCCCCTCCACGATGGGTCTGGTCAGACCATGAATCTTAATATCCATCTGGATGGCGGTAATGCCCTCCGTGGTACCCGTCACCTTGAAATCCATGTCTCCAAAGAAGTCCTCAAGACCCTGGATATCGGTCAGCAGTACGAAATCGTCGTCCGTTTCCCCGGTCACAAGACCGCAGGAAATACCGGCCACCATCTTTTTAATGGGCACGCCCGCCGCCATCAGGGACATACAGGAAGCACAGGTGGAAGCCATGGAAGTGGAACCGTTGGACTCAAAGGTCTCGGAAACGGTACGAATGGCATAAGGGAATTCCTCCTCGCTGGGAAGCACGGGAAGCAGCGCTCTCTCGGCCAGCGCGCCATGCCCGATCTCACGACGTCCCGGTCCGCGGGAAGGCTTGGTCTCGCCCACGGAATAGGAAGGGAAGTTATAATGATGCATATACCGCTTGCTCACCTCGTTCTCATCCAGTCCGTCCAGCTTCTGCTGCTCGGAAAGAGGCGCCAGGGTACATACGTTGCAAATCTGGGTCTGCCCACGGGTGAACATTGCGGAACCATGCACTCTGGGAATCAGGTCAACCTCGGCGGACAGAGGCCGGATCTGCGTGATCTCTCTGCCGTCAGGACGCTTGTGATCCTTTAAGATCATCTTGCGGACGGTCTTCTTTTCATATTGATATACAGCCTCACCCAGGATGGCGAGCCATTCCTCGTTCTCAGCGAACGCCTCCTCCAGCTTGGCCGTGATCTGACGGATATTCTCCTCGCGAACCTGCTTCTCATCCGTAAATACAGCCACTTCCATCTCTTCGGGAGGAACGATCTTTTTCATCTCTTCCAACATTTCCTCAGGAACCGCGCAGCTGGTATAACTATGTTTCGGCTTGCCAACCTCCGCCACGATCTTGTCGATAAACGCGATCAGAGTCTGGTTCACTTCGTGGGCCAGGTAAATGGCCTCGATCATCTTGGCCTCGGGAACCTCGTTGGCACCGGCTTCGATCATGATCACCTTTTCCCTGGTAGAGGCCACGGTCAGATTCAGATCACCCACCTTCCACTGCTCCTGGGACGGATTGATGATGAACTCCCCATCGATCATGCCCACCTGGGTCATGGCGCAGGGGCCGTCAAAAGGAATATCGGAAATGCAGGTTGCAATGGCCGCGCCCAGCATCGCCACCAACTCAGGACGGCAAGCGGGATCCACACTCATAACCATATTGTTCAAGGTCACGTCATTACGATAATCCTTAGGGAAAAGAGGACGCATGGGCCTGTCGATCACGCGGCTGGTCAGAATGGCGTTCTCACTGGCCTTGCCCTCTCTCTTGTTAAAACCGCCGGGGATCTTGCCCACGGCGTATAATTTTTCCTCGAATTCCACGCTTAAGGGGAAGAAATCAATTCCCTCCCTGGGCTTCTCGGAAGCGGTAGCGGTGCTCAGCACGGTGGTTTCCCCATAATGCATGAATGCACAGCCGTTTGCCTGCTTACCCACACGGTTAATGTCCACGGACAACGTGCGGCCAGCCAGCTCCATTGAATAAGTCTGATACATAGTTTCCTCCATTCTGCCGTCTGCGGCGGCGCTTTTCTTTGGCGGCAAGCCGCCCTTTCTCTCACGGGAGCGGACCAAAGCCCCTCCCTTTAGCCGGCCACAGAACAGAAGATACCGAAACTACTGAAAAAAAGAAAACTCCTTTCCCCTATTCTTTTCCTTCTTTTCAGCGGTCTCGGGATGCCTGTCCGCGAACCGGTTTCATAGAAAGCGGAGCGACCGAACTGACTCGGAAACGCTCCGCCTCATTCTCATTCCTTTACTTTCTCAGTCCCAGTCTCTCAATCAGCTCACGATATCTGTCAATATCCTTATCTTTCAGATAGCCAAGCAGACCACGTCTCCGACCTACCATCTTCAGTAAGCCGCGACGGGAATGATGATCCTTGGGATTCTCTTTCAGATGCTCGGTGAGCTCCTGAATTCTGGCAGTCAAAATTGCCACCTGCACTTCAGGTGAACCGGTATCGCCAGGGGTTCTGGCATACTCATTGATAACGGCCGTCTTCTTCTCTTTGGAAATCATGTGATTTTACCTCCTTTTCTCATCGTCATCGCCTGGTTCCAAGGATGGGTCGGAGTCTCCCGATCCTGAGCACCGGCTCGGAAACGCCCCTCGGACGCTTCACATCGCCTATCATAACACAAGAGAAATAAAAAGTAAATACCTTTTTTCTTATTGAATTTGCTTTGGTTCCCCCACATTTCCTCAACAAAAAAACGGCATAGCCGTAAGCTATACCGTTTCTCCCTTGTTCTACAATGACCGCGGCATACACGCGCCATTCGCAAAACGGCACGGACGCGAGCACCATAACAATGTTTCCTTATCGGGGCACACCACAACCGGAGGCCCCGCTTTCCTTCCTATATGCGTCAATCCTTGATCACCCGGACACACTTTGCCGGAGTGCGGTAATTGTATTTGCTGATCTTAATGCCGGTTCTCTCGTTGCTGGCATGAATCACCTGGCCGCCCCCGATATAAATGGCCACATGACCGATTACACCCTTGCTGTCGGCGTAGAACACCAGATCTCCGGGTTTTAATTCGGAAGCACTGATCTTGGTTCCCTCCTTGGCCTGCGCCCTGGAGGAATGACTTAAAGTAATCCCATAATGCTTGAAGATGCTGAGCACGAAACCGGAACAGTCGGCGCCCTTGGTCAGGCTGGTTCCGCCCCATACATAGGGATTACCCAAAAACTGCTTCGCGTACTCCACCAGATCCACCCGGACATCCGACACGCCCATACCGTACATCAGCTCCGTCATGGTAATGGCCGTATCCAGCTTCTCCTCTACTTCTACATACTCCGCATTGATGTAGGCTTCATGGTCGTCCATTGCCACTTTGATCCAGCCATCCAGAGTCTCCAGATACTCCAGCTCCTCCCCCTTTAACACCTGAGTCAGAACCGCGCCGTCCGTGCTGGCCTCATCCCGAATATTCACCCCGTCCCCAGTCACCCGGGCCACGGTGGTCACCAGCTCCCTGGCCTTTACCCTTGCGTCCGGCCCTATCAGCAAATAAGAATTGGTCGGATCGTCCAGGGAATGAATCTTCACATAGCCTTCCACCTCTCCGGACTTGATATGCGCCCAATCATCAACCGTTTCAAGTACCTCACAGGCGGAATGCCGGGGCATCTTACCCACCAGCTTTCCGTCCAGAGAGGCAGTCTCTCTCACATTCAGATTCCCGGATTCCACATCAGCGATTCCCAGATTCGTATATCCCCAGAACGCGTTCTGCGCTTCCTCCGCGATCGCCATATATTCTTCTTCACTCAGCACTTCTCCGCCCAACACGCCGGCGCCCACCGACGGCAGGACGCTCTTGGCAATCTCCCCCGCTTCCGCGGCAAACGCCTCCGCAGGACTTGACAGAAAAAGAGCAGTGCATAAACTCAATATCCAGACTTTTCTATGTATTTTCTTATTATTCATCTTGCGTCCCTTCTGTGAACTGGCATTTACGTCTTTATTACAAAATTATTAACCAACAGGACAAATTATAGCAACATTCCCCAATGTTTGTCAACACTTTATTACAAATTTCTAAAATATACCATCAATTTTTTTCATTTTTTATTTTTTTATTTCTTTCATTTCCTTTTTATTTTTTCATTTCGCCCGCACATTTTGCATCCCTAACCCGTTAAGCATAATAAGAATATAAAACATGATCTTAATAGAAAGGTGTTTATCCGTATTCTTTCTATATTTAAATAACAGGAGCAAAAAGGAGGCGTTTCTATGAGCGAAGTAATCTTAAAAACAACCAATTTAACAAAACAGTACGGCAAGGTAAAAGCGGTAGACCAGGTTTCCCTGGCCATTGAGCGGGGAGAAATCTTCGGATTTATCGGGGAAAACGGCGCCGGTAAGACTACCTTTATGAGGATGGTCTGCGGATTGATCTATCCTACCGGGGGAAGTTTGGAACTGTTTGGCGTCAGCTCCGCAAAAGAGCTGGCCCAGATGCGCAAAAAGATGGGGGCCCTCATCGAGCATCCGGCAGTTTATCCCAATATGTCGGCCCTGCAGAACCTGGAGATCCAGAGACGGTATCTGGACATGGACTTCGGCAAGGAACCGAAGAAAGCCCTGGAGGAGCTGCTGGAGCTGGTGGGACTGCAGGACGCGATACACAAAAAGGCCGGGAAGTTTTCCCTCGGTATGCGGCAGCGTCTGGGCATCGCCATCGCCCTGGTGGGGAACCCGGAATTTCTGATCCTGGACGAGCCTACCATCGGCCTGGATCCCATCGGTGTGATGGAGCTGCGGGAGCTGGTGCTGAAGCTCAACAAAGAGCGCCACATCACCATCCTCTTTTCCAGTCACAATCTGGCGGAGATGGCGCAGATCGCCACCTGCTACGGTTTCCTGCATAAAGGGAAGCTTCTGGAAACGATCACGGCGGAGGAAGTGCGGAAAATCTGTACGGAAAAGAACATGAAACTGGAATCCTATTTTGTGGAACTGCTGCTGAAAAACCGATAGGGAGGGTAGGGGAATCATGAAAAAACTGATGCAAAACGAATGGCTCAAATTAAGATATAACCGTACGGTGATCATTTTTGCGATGGTCATGGTCGGCACGGGCATCCTCTTTGCAGCCGTACCGATGTATGGCTACGACAATCTCGTCATGTGGGACTACGGGATCCCGGGAAGCATAAAGTATTTTGGCTACACAGGCGGTTTTATCGCAATGTTTACGTCCGCCATTGCCGCGGGAATGTTCACCCAGGAGTTCCATACCCGGACGCTTCACAACGCCTTAAGCTGCGGAGTCAACCGCAGGAAATATATCCTGGTCAAATTCCTGGCCTATGTCATAACCTCTTTCCTGATCCAATTCCTCGATATGTTCCTGTCAATGCTCGTCAAAGGGATCCTCTTCGGCTGGATGCCGCCCAAATACATTTACCCAAATCTGGGCGTGACGGCGATCGTTTCCGTTCTGGGCAATTCCGCCGCAATGTTTGCCTGGATGGGTATCTTCGCTTTGATCGCCAATCTGTTCCGCAATCCCGCAGCGGCCATATTTGCCGGGGTCGCATATTACTTCCTGGAATCCTTTGTGTTAGCCAGAGACATCCACTGCTATGGGGATCCCTTTTTCGTCATCGCCGAGGCGAACCGCTTTCTGGATGCCAGACGTGTCCTGACGCCGGAATTTGCGCTCCTGACGCTCCCCTGTCTGCTCACGGGAATCGTCTGCTTTTTCCTGACATACCTTGTTTTTGTGAAAAAGGATATGAATTAAACGATTTGACCGGCGCCCCCTGGCGCGCGGCAAAGGAAAGGTGGAAAAATGAGAAAAACAGTTTTGACAGAATTGTACAAAAGTCTGCACAACCGGATCGTTTGGGCGGCGCTGGTATTCTGTATCGCGATGGGCGCCTGGCTGTCAAGCGATTCCCAATATGCCCGCCAGCTTCGATTCTATCCCTGGGCGAAATACGGCGTTTTTGTCACCCAGAGCGCCCGCTTTATGATGATGATGGCGGTTCTTCTCGTGGCTTACCTGGCGACCACGGATTTCGCGGCGAAGACGCTTCAGAACATTCTCTCCATCGGAATAAGCCGAAAGCGATATTTCTTCTCCAAGCTTCTTGTGATGGGAGGACTTACCCTGTTCCTGTACGCGGTCTCCTGGCTCTCTTACGGAATCGCCTACAGCATTCAGCAAAAAGGGATCCCTCTTTCCCTGTCCGCGGGAGAGCTGGCAATCCTGTTCGGCGTGGCCATCCTGCAGATATGGACCTATTGTTCCGTCATGAATCTGATCGGTATCCTTTGCCGGAATCAGGCCGCCACCATGATCACCGGCTTTTCCTGGCTCTGCCTGGAAATCATTCTGGGCGCGCTTCTGGAATCCTTCGGGATCAACTATTTAGATATGAATTTTCTTCCCTTGATAGTTTTGCAGAAAAGCGGCTTTTACATAATTCAAAAACAGCTGTATGACATATCTTTTTGGTGCAGCGGGATTTACGCCCTTGTTTTTATCATCGTCATCAACATGGTCAGTTATCTGTGCTTTACCCGCTCCGATGTCCACTGACGACACTTGCTCCGACGTCCGCTGACACCCGCTCCGACGTCCGGCGACGACACCCACTTCGGTGTCCGCTGACGACACTTGCTCCAACGTCCGACGATGGTCTGGAGGGAATTCAGGCCTGTCCCTCCTCCTCCGAGGCGTTGGCAAAGGCGATATTGGTAGCGTGATCCGCCACTCTCTCCAGACCCGACACGATATCGGAAAACATCATCCCGGCCTCCGCCGTGCATTCCCCTTTCGTCAGGCGCACCACGTGCATCTGCTGGAGTTCCTTTTCCTTGGCGTCCACTTTTTCCTCCAGGGCGGCCACGTCCTTCAGATGCTCCTCATTACTGGTCACGAAAATCTCAACCGCATACTGGATCAGCTGATTGACCATGTCCAGCATCTCCCCCAACTCCTTCTGCGCCTCCTTGCTAAAGGAAATCCCGTTTTCCTTGCGCAGCACCGCCGCGTCCGCCACGTTTTCCGCATGGTCGCCGATCCGCTCGATATCATTGGCCACATGGAACAACGCGCCCAGGTTTTTCAAGTCCTCGATCGGCAGGGTGGTCTGGTTGATCTTTACCAGATAATCCGTAATGGCACGGTTCAGGAAGTTAATGTTCTTCTCTACCTCATATACCTCGTCGATGTCCTCCTGGTCCAGCGTGATCAGGGCGTTCATGGCGCGGTTGAGGTTCTCACTGGCCAAGGATGCCATACGATCCAGCTCTCTGAGCACCTCCACCACGGCCGTGGCGGGATTAAAGACCACCTTTTCCCCTATGTATTTCAGCTGATAGCTTTCCCGATAATTGATCTTCTTATCCTCACCGGGCACACACAGACAGGCCAGCTTCACGATTAGGCCCGAGAACGGGAACAACACGATTACCTGGAAAACTTTAAACAACGTATGGGCATTTGCCACAAAACGGCCCTTATCCCCGGAAATGGCATCCAACAGATTGAATACAGGGTCCCAGGCCACGAACAGGACCAGATAGATGAGCACCGTTCCGATCACATTGAACAACAGATGAATCATGGCCGCCCGCTTGGCATCCTTTTTGCCGGACAGGGAAGTCAGAAGCGCGGTGGTACAAGCGCCGATGTTGCATCCCAAAATAATATAAAGCGTGATCCCCAAATCGATCAAATCCTGATTGGCCAGCATCAGCACGATACTAACCGTCACGGAAGAGCTCTGGATAATGGAAGTCAGGACACAGCCCACCAGCGTGGCAAGCAGCGGGAACCGCAGGGAAGACAGCAGATTCGTCACCTCGGGGATATCCCGCATTCCCTCCATTGCCTCCGACATCGTGCTTAAACCCACGAAAAGGATGCCGAAGCCCACAATGACCTCTGCACCCTTTTTGATCTTTTCCTGCTTACAGAACATTGCCACCAGCACGCCCGTCAGAAGAAAAACAGGAGCGATTGCCGACAAATTAAACGATGCCAGCTGGGGAGTGATCGTGGTACCAATGTTCGCGCCGAAAATCACGCCCGCCGCCTGATAAAGATTCATCAGATTCGAGTTTACGAAGCTGACTACCATGGCCGTACAAGCCGATGAAGACTGAATGATGCCGGTAAACACAATACCGACGATCAATCCCATGAAGCGATTGGTGGTGAAAATTTCCAAAATGCGTCTCAGCTTCGCGCCGGCCACCTTTTCAATGGAGTCACTCATCAGATCCATGCCGAACAGAAACAATCCTAATCCGCCGGCCATCTTCAAGACGATACCTATATTCATATTGCCTATCCCTTCGTTTTTCTTATGTTTCCCTGACACTCGCGCACAATTTTTATTTTATAGGAAAATGAAGAAAGATACAACCATTTTTTAAAAATTTGTAAATTTTATAAAGACCTCTCCGTCCATCCCTGCCCCACATCCTCCTGCAATTGGGCTTTCAGTTCTTCCACGCTTGCGAAACGCCTTTCCGGCCGCCGGAACTCCTGAAGCGCCACTTCGATGAATTCCCCGTAAAGTTCGCCGGAAAAATCATAGAGATAGGACTCCAGACCCATGATATGCTCACTGGTCACGGTAGGCTTGTATCCCACATTGCTGATGGCATGATACGTTTCCGTCCCACAGCGCACCGTGGACTGATAAACACCGCAAGGCGGAAGAAGTTTCTGAGGCGGCGGCAGGAGATTAACCGTGGGCATCCCAAGGGTTCGGCCCAGCCTTCTGCCATGCACCACGCACCCCATGACGGTATAAGGCATCCCGAGAAGCCTGCCCGCCAAAAGCATATTCCCCGCCTCCACTTGTCTGCGCACATAGGTGGAACTGACCACTTGTCCATCTAGACTTACTTTTTCAATGATGCTTGTCCCATATCCGCAAACACGCTCCATCTTCTCAAGAAGCTTTGCATTTCCACGTCCGCCGGCACCGAAGCTCACGTCCTCCCCGGCCGCAACGTACCTGGTCTTCAGACGCTTCGCCAAAATCCCGCGCACGAAATCTTCCGGAGATGTGGCCGCGGTTACCGGATTCAGGGGAAACTCAATCAAAACATCCACGCCCATCCGCTCAAACAAAAGGCGCTTTTCCTCCCGGGTGGTCAATTCCTTTCCGTCACCGCCGCCAAACAAAGCCGTTGGGGGCGGGTCAAAGGTAAAGACGCAGGAAAGAAGACCTTCTTCTTTCTTTTGCAAGATTTCCTGCAGCAAGCGCCTATGACCGATATGGATTCCGTCAAACTTGCCCAGAGCGACGGCCGTTTCTTTTTCCAAATAAAAATCCGTCGTATTCGCTATGATCTCCACACTTTACCTCTCTTCCGGGAAGCC
This sequence comes from uncultured Acetatifactor sp., assembly GCA_947625255.1. GTDB lineage: Bacteria > Bacillota > Clostridia > Lachnospirales > Lachnospiraceae > Acetatifactor. The sequence continues at coordinate 56,251 of CANQNT010000012.1, forward strand.
TACAAAAACATCTTCACCGGCCTGTACTGTCCGCGCTGCTTTTCAAACGCATAGATCCCATAAAACCTTCCCGCCGTGTCATACATCCGCACCCATTCCCCCGGTTCCCGGGAAAGCTTCTCCCTGGTTTGGGACGGATACAAGGAATTTCCGTTTTCCGCCAGCTTCACATATTCCTCCGTCACATGAAGCGCGGCAGTCCCCGGAAAACAGTCCTCCACCGGACGCAGGCTCTTTTCCAAAATTCCTTTCTCCCGCCTGTCCTGAATCTCGTCCAGGGTCAATGCGTCCTCCAGCCGAAAGTCCCCCGCTCGCGTACGGGTCAGGGAAACCATTATACCGCCGCAGCCCAGCTTTTGTCCGATATCCTCACAGAGAGTGCGGATATAAGTCCCCTTGGAACATACCACCCGTATTTCCACGTCCGGCAATTCCATCCGTAAAATTTCAATCTCATAAACGGTAACCGGACGGGGAATCCGCTCCACCTCCCTGCCGGCCCGTGCCAGCTCATAAAGCCTCTTTCCATTGATCTTAAGGGCGGAATACATGGGCGGAACCTGCAGGTATCCTCCCTGAAACCCTAAAATGGCTTCCCGGACTTCTTTTTCGGACACGGTCACTTCTTTTTGCTCCAGAATCCTGCCCGTGGCATCCTGAGTATCCGTGCGAAGTCCCAGACGAAGAAGGGCCACGTATTCTTTCTCCCTGTCAGTCAGCATATCGCATAACTTTGTGGCGTTGCCCAGGGCAACCGGGAGCACTCCCACCGCCGCCGGATCCAGCGTTCCGGTATGTCCTATTTTTTTCTGACCGCAGATCCCCCGCAGCCTGGCTACCACATCATGGGAGGTAAATCCCGCTTCCTTATAGACGTTCATGATGCCTTGATACATCTGGCGCCCCCTATTCTACATCCAATTGCTTCGCGATCTGGTCTGACAAATTATTGACGCAGTCATGGAACGTACCGTGAAGTGTACAGCCCGCTGCCCGCACATGACCTCCTCCTCCAAAGAACGCCGCCACTCTGGACACATCCACCAGCTCATCCGATCGCAGGCTGATCTTATATTCCATCAGATCCGTCTGGTACATGAAAATGGCGCAATGAATTCCCTTAATAATCTGAAGCTGATTCACAATGCCGTTTAAATCATTGGTCGTCACACCGTAAAAATCCATGGTTTTCCGATCCAGGCAGCTTACGATACATTTCCCATCCATAAAACGAATACTCTGAATCAGGGCACGCCCCAGGATCTGCGACTGCAAATACGTCTTCTGATAAAAGGTCTCCACGATCATGCGCGGAAAATCAAAGCCAAACCGCAAAAGCTTCGCCGCCTTTTCCAGCGTTTCCGGGGTGGTATTGGAATATTGGAACACACCGGTGTCATGGATCATGCCCACGTAAATCGTTTTGGCCAGGTCCACGTCCAGCGCTTCTTCCCCTACAAGATCAAAAATCAGCTCACTGGCCGAACCAACCTCCGGCCGGACATAATTGACATCCCCGCAGCCGTGATTACTGACATGATGATCGATATTCACCCGTTTTCCGGCTCCCCGAAAATACTTTTCAGCCCCGCCCAGGCGGTCCGCTCCACAGTCCACGCAGAAAAACACGTCAAATACCGTATCCTCCGCAAAGGTACTGTCGATGCTTTCAAAGTCCTTTAGCTCCCGGAAAATCTCGTCGGGCTTTTCCAAAAACACCCTGATATATGTATCCGGCATGGATTTACAAAGATACTGGTATAAGGCCAGGCAGGATCCCACACAGTCACCGTCCGGCCGGACATGGCCGCCGATTCCAATGGTCTTCGCCCCCTTGCACTCTTGTAAAAGATTCACGTCGTCTCTCTCCTTTCAGCCACAGTAAGCATAAGCCTCGTAAAAACGAGGCTTATGATCATCCACTCTTTTCTTGTCATTCGTCCGCTTCGGCATCTTGCGACTCCGCGGCTTTCTCCCGGTCCGTTTCATCCTCCACAGATGCCGCTCCGTCAAAACCTGACGCTTCGGCCTCTTCCCTGGCCCTGACGCTGCGGCTTTCATCATCGGCCGCGATTACTTCGTCGATCTTGTGGGACATATTCACTCCATATTCAATGGACTGGTCCATCACAAAGGTGATATCAGGGGTATTGCGCAGGTTGACCGTCCTGGCCAGACGGTTTTTGAGGAAGCCCATGGCATTTTTCAACCCCTGCAGAGTATTCTCCCTTTCCTGATCGCCGCCCAGAACGCTGATCCAGGCCTTGCAGCTTTTCAGGTCAGGCGCCACTTCCACGGCCACCACGCTGGTAAAGGGACTGATCCGCGGATCCTTGATCTCCCCGCGGATGACCTCCGCCAAAACCCTCTGCACCTCTCCATTGATACGAGTGTTTTTTACACTGTTTTTTCTCATTTCTTTTCCTTTCCAAAACGGACGCGCAAACTGTAACCCCAAATGCGGCAAAGCTTTACCTGGGCACTTCCACCATAATGTAAGCTTCCACGATATCCATCTCCTGCATCTGGTCAAAGCCCTTGAAAACAAGGCCGCATTCGAATCCTGCGCGGACTTCCTTGACATCGTCCTTGAATCTCTTCAGGGAAGCCAACTCGCCCTCATAGATCTGCTTGCCCTCACGGCTGATGCGGATCTTGCAGTTACGCTGGAACACTCCGTCCGTCACATAGGCTCCCGCGATGTTTCCGATAGCGGAAGCACGGAAGATCTGACGCACTTCGGCATGACCGATGACCTTTTCCTCGAAAATCGGATCCAACATTCCCTTCATGGCAGCCTCAATATCCTCGATTGCCTGATAGATCACGCGATACAGACGGATATCCACGCCCTCGCGCTCCGCAGTGGCCTTGGCGGTCATATCCGGACGGACATTGAAGCCGATAATAATGGCATTGGAAGCTCCGGCCAGCATAACGTCGGATTCGTTGATAGCACCTACTCCGCCATGAATACATTTCACCACCACTTCCTGGTTGGACAGCTTCGACAAAGACTGCTTCACGGCTTCCACGCTTCCCTGCACGTCCGCCTTTACGATCAGGTTCAGTTCTTTCAAATTGCCTTCCTGAATCTGGGAGAACAAATCGTCCAAAGACATCCTGGACTTGGTCTCCTCTATCATTTTTTCCCTATTTTGTGCGAAATATGTCTCTGCATAAGATTTCGCGGTCTTATCATTTTCATGAGCCAGGAAAACTTCACCCGCGCTTGGCACGTCATTCAGGCCCAAAATCTCCACAGGAGTGGAAGGAGTCGCCTCTTTCACCCGCTTGCCCTTATCGTCGATCATAGCGCGCACCTTACCGTAGCTCGCGCCGGCGGAAATAAAGTCGCCCACATGCAGGGTTCCTTTCTGCACCAGAACGGTAGCCACGGGACCGCGTCCCTTATCCAGCTCCGCCTCAATGACCAGTCCTCTGCCCCGTCTCCTGGGATTGGCTTTTAGTTCCATGATATCCGCCGTCAGAAGAATCATCTCCAGCATCTGCTCGATGCCCTCGCCCGTCTTGGCGGAAACCGGCGCGAAGACTGTGCTGCCGCCCCAGTCCTCGGCAACCAGCCCATATTCGGTCAATTCCTGTTTCACGCGCTCCACGTTGGCGGAAGGCTTATCAATCTTATTCACGGCCACGATGATCTCTACACCGGCAGCCTTGGCATGGTTAATGGCTTCAATCGTCTGCGGCATCACGCCGTCATCCGCCGCCACTACCAGAATCGCGATATCCGTGGCGTTGGCGCCGCGCATACGCATGGCCGTAAAGGCCTCATGACCGGGCGTATCCAGGAACGTGATCTTACGGTCGTTGATATTCACCGTATAAGCACCGATATGCTGGGTAATACCGCCCGCTTCTTTATCTGTCACATTCGTCTTACGGATGGCATCCAAAAGGGAAGTCTTACCATGGTCAACATGGCCCATGACACAAACCACGGGAGGTCTCTCGACCATATCGGCTTCGTTTTCCTCGTCCTCCTTTAACAGCTCCTCGATCACGTCCACCTTGACTTCCTTTTCGCAGAGAATGTCGTGCTCCATGGCAATGGTTTCCGCGTCCTCAAAGGAAATCTCCTGATTCACGGTCACGATCTTGCCTTCCAGAAAGAGCTTTTTAATGATCACCGCGGGCTGAATCTTCATCTTGTCGGACAGATCCTTGATGGTAATGCTCTCGGGCAGAGTGATGACCTTGATCACCTCCTCCACCACTTCTTCCTTTTTCTCCGGTTTGATGAAGCGTCCGGGCTTCTTCAGATTCTCTTCCTCTTCATAAATCAATTCTCTCCTGGAACGCTTATCCTTTTCCTGGCTGATGCGCCGCTTATCCTGCTCGCGCTTCTTTTCCATATCCTTGGACGGAGCTTCCGACGCAAATCCGCCGCCTGCGCCTTGACCTTTGAATCGATTTCCCGTCCCCGCATTTCCTCTGTTATCGCGGCCAAAATTGCCAGTACCACGGCCAGCACCCTGACTGCCGACGCTGCCGCGACGATCACCCTGGCCGCCTTCCATGCCCGGTCTGCCAGGTCTTGAAGTTCCCTCCGATCTGTTAAACGAAGTTCTGCCACCGTTTGCTCCTCCTCTGTTTTGGAACGCACCTCCGGCACGGCCGCCCTGACGATCGCCTCCCTGGGCGCGGTCGCCCTGGGAACGCCCTTCAAAAGCGCGATTATCTCTATCCTTTCCGTCTAAGCCGCGGTTTTCCCTTCTGTCAAAGCCACGATTCTCTCTTCCGTCCTGATATCCCTGAGAACGGCCCTCGCGGACACGATTCTCCTGACCACGGCTTTCACGGGCTCTTCCGTCACGGTCCCTTGAATCCTGAGGCCGGCCCTCACGGCCGCGGTTCTCCGGGCCTCTGCCGCCACGATCTCTTCCATCTTCGGGCCGCGTGTTGGAATAGGTTTTCTCAGCGCTCTTATTCTCATCGGCCTGCGCCTTGTCCGGGGTCTCTTTCCGCGCGGCCGTCTCATCCTCCCGCACCGGAACAGTCGCCGTAACCGCGTCCGCCGCGGGAATCACATCAACCTGAGACGCTGTCACGACTTCCTGCCGCTTCTTCTCTACCGTTTCCGCTATTATTTCCTGGGGAATCTCCTGAGGCTTCAGTCCTACTGCCGCCGGTTTCTCAACGGGCTTTTCCACAGGTTTCTCAACCGGACGAGGCTTCGCCGCCTGAGGCTTGGGAGCCACCATCTGTACGCTGGGAGTGGGGGATGGAGGTGTCAAAGGCTTGATAGGACGAATCGGAGCCGCAGACCTGGTGCGCTGTTGTCCGTCTCGGCCGCTTTCTCTTTCCTGACGCTGGCCGTTTTGTCCGCCGCGGCCACTCTGGCCGCCGCTATAGCCGCTCTGGGTACTATAATTTCCCTTACCCGCCGGACGGTTTCCCGGCTGACCGGCCACAGGCCTGGAACCAGCCATTTTGGAGTTCTGCTGATTGCTGATGATAATAATTTTTTTCTTCTTTTTGGGCGCTTCCTTCTCCGCACCTGCCTGGGCAGGAGCAGCCGCCTTATTGCTGCCCGCTTCTTTCCGTACTGTTTCTGCCACGTTTCCCTCCAGAGGGCCCTTTCCCGAGCCCTGTTTATCCAATTCTTTCGCCAGATCCTGCTCTTTCACATTCGCCATGCCTGTTACCTCCCATCCACCGATTTCTCCGATGCCTCCAGATACTTGATGATATTTTTCGCCAATCCCGGTTCGATGACACCCACCGAAGAGCGTAATTCCTTGCCGATCACATTGCCCAGGCTCTCCTTGGTGCCGTAAATGTAACACGGGACCCGATAAAAACCGCATTTATCGGCAAATAACTTCTTGGTATTCATCGAGGCGTCCTCCGCCACGATGACCAGCATGGCCGTACCGTCCCTTACGGCATTCACTGTCTGTTGTTCCCCGCTGACTACGTTGCGCCCTCTGGCCGCAAGCCCCAGCATTAACAAAATTTTATTCTGATTCAAGCTTTTCAAACTCCTTTTTCAGGCTGGTAAACTCTTTTTCCAGGTCATCCAAGACCTCTTCCGGGATATTCATTTTAAGGGATCGTTCCAGGCCCTTGTTCTTACGGGCCTTGCGCAGACATTCCTCTTTCTTACAAAGATATGCGCCTCTTCCGTTCTTTTTGCCTGTAACGTCCAAACAGATCTGTCCGTCCACGGTACGAAGGACCCTCATCATCTCTTTCTTGCCTCTCATTTCCCCACATCCGACGCACTGTCTCATAGGAATCTTCTTCGCCATTTTAACCCCTTGTCTTCTCTATCCTCACTGATCCTGGCCGTTATTGTTTTCTTCGTAATATTCGCCCTCTTCATATCCGTCCCCGGCATATTCCCCTTCATATTCGCCTTCGTAATCCTCATAGCCCTCTTCGTAATCATCGATGTAATCCTCGTAACGGAAACCATAAGCATCCTTGGCCTGCGTCTCGGACTTAATGTCGATCTTATAACCGGTCAGCTTCGCCGCCAGACGGGCATTCTGGCCTTCCTTGCCGATTGCAAGAGAAAGCTGATAATCGGGGACCACCACTTTCGCCGTTTTCTCGTCCGGATCCGCAAATACGGCCACGATCTTGGCAGGAGAGAGGGCATTCTGGATCAGGTTGCCGGGATTCTCGTCCCAGTTGACGATATCGATCTTCTCCCCACGCAGCTCTTCCACAATGGCATTGACTCTGGCGCCATTCATACCCACGCAGGCACCTACCGGATCCACGTTGGGATTGTTGCTCCACACGGCTATCTTGGTACGGCTGCCGGGTTCTCTGGCAATGCTCTTGATCTCCACAACGCCGTCCCGGATCTCCGTTACTTCGGCTTCAAACAATCTCTTGACCAGCTCCGGATGGGTACGGCTGACGTTAATACGGGGGCCCTTGGGCGTATTTTTCACCTCCAGGACATAGACCTTGACACGCTCCGCAGGACGGAACACCTCTCCCTTGACCTGCTCGTTTTCATTGAGCATGGCATCGGCCTTGCCCAGGTTGATGCTGATATTCTTTCCAAAATACCGCTGCACCACGCCGGTCACCACGTCTTTTTCCTTTTGATAATACTGGTTGTAGATGACGGTTCTCTCTTCTTCCCGGATCTTCTGCAGGATCACGTTCTTTGCGTTCTGGGTGGCGATCCGTCCGAATTCCTTGGATTTAATCTCAATATGAATCACATCACCCACGTTTACATCCTTGGAGACAGCCCTTGCATCCTCCAGACAGATCTGCAGGACGGGGTCCTCCACCTCTTCCTTAGTCTCCACAACCTCTTTTTCCGCATATACTAAAAAGTCACAGGTCTCACGATTGATCTCGACCTTGACATTATCCGCTTTTCCAAAATGATTCTTGCATGCCGTCAGCAGGGAATTCTCAATCGCGTCGAACAGTGTATCCTTGCTGATCTCCTTCTCTTTCTCCAAAATGTCCAACGCTTCCATCAGTTCCTTGTTCATTTTTCCTATTTTCCTCCATTCTGCCGACCATGCCGGCGCTTGTCAGGATGCCGCACCCGTAGGCATCATCAGTGGCTCCATCTATGATTTCTCCATATGGATTAAAAATCAAACGCAAGACGAATCAGGGCAATGGCCGCGCGGTCAAAGCTGCGCGTTCCGTCCTCTTCCTCGATGGTAATCCGCTCCTGATCAAAGTCCTTCAAAACGCCTGCGAATTCTTTGCACCCATCCGCCGGTTTAAAAAGCCTGATTTCCACTTTCTCGCCGATGCTCTTCGCCAGATGCTTGTCTTTCTTCAGAGTTCTGCCCAGTCCCGGACTGCTAACCTCCAGGATATAAGAATCAGGGATGAAATCCTCCCGGTCCAGAACTTCCGACAAGGCACGGTTGACCTTTTCGCAGTCGCTGATATACACGCCGCCCTCTTTATCAATGGAAACGCGCAGATACCAGTCGCTTCCCTCCCTGACATATTCCACGTCATAGACCTCCACACCGGCTTCCTCCACGATGGGAGCGAGGAGCGCTTCCGTTCTGGCTTCATAATCCTCTCGCTTGGACATAGGGATTTCCTTCCTCTCTACAAAAGATAAGAGTGGAACACGTTCCACTCTTATCTAATAATTACCATTCAATTCATGTCAAGTATATTCCTGTTGCGGTAAAATGTCAATAGGTTTTTGAAAAAATATTACATCATTCCGCCCATTCCGGCGCCTCCTGCAGGTGCCGCGGGAGTATCTTCCTTAATATTGGCAACAACGGACTCGGTGGTGAGCAAAGTGCTCGCAACGCTGGTAGCGTTCTGCAGGGCGCTTCTGGTCACCTTGGCGGGATCCAGAATACCGGCACTCACCATGTCCACATATTCCTCTTTCAAGGCATCAAAGCCGATACCGATCTCTGATTCTCTTACCTTGTTCACGATCACGCTGCCTTCCATACCCGCGTTGGCAACGATATGGTAAAGAGGAGCCTCCAGGGCTTTCAGCACAATCTGAGCTCCCGTCTTCTCGTCGCCCTCAAGGGTATCAGCCAGCTTCGCCACATCCTTGGATGCATGGATGTAAGCAGCGCCGCCGCCACAGATAATGCCTTCCTCCACTGCCGCACGGGTAGCCGCCAAAGCGTCTTCCATACGCAGCTTGGCTTCTTTCATCTCGGTCTCGGTAGCCGCGCCCACGCGGATCACCGCTACGCCGCCGGCCAGCTTTGCCAGACGCTCCTGAAGCTTTTCTCTGTCGAAATCAGAGGTGGTTTCCTCAATCTGGTTCTTGATCTGTGCGATCCTGCTCTGGATGGCCGCCTTGTCGCCCTCGCCGTCCACGATTACGGTATTCTCTTTCTGCACCTTGACGCTCTTAGCATGGCCTAAGAGGCTGAAGTCCGCATCCTTAAGCTCATAGCCCAGCTCGGAGCTGATCACGGTACCGCCGGTCAAAATAGCGATATCCTCCAGCATGGCCTTTCTTCTGTCGCCATAGCCGGGAGCCTTGACAGCCACTACATTGAACGTGCCGCGCAGCTTGTTGACGATCAGGGTGGTCAGAGCCTCGCCCTCCACGTCCTCGGCAATAATGAGCAGCTTCGCGCCGTTCTGCACCACTTTCTCCAAAAGAGGCAGAATCTCCTGAATATTGGAAATCTTCTTATCCGTGATCAAAATGTAAGGGTTGTCCAGAACCGCTTCCATCTTATCCATATCCGTAGCCATATATGCGGAGATATAACCTCTGTCAAACTGCATGCCTTCCACCAGGTCCAGCTCCGTCAACATGGTCTTGGACTCCTCGATGGTGATCACACCGTCGCCGGACACCTTTTCCATGGCATCAGCCACCAATTGTCCAACCTCGTCGTCACCGGCGGAGATCGCGGCCACTCTGGCAATATGGTTCTTGCCGGCCACCTTGGCACTCATGTTCGCAATGGACTCTACGGCACAATCCGTAGCTTTCTTCATCCCTTTTCTCAGGATAATGGGGTTGGCTCCGGCTGCCAGATTCTTCATTCCGGCGTTCACCATGGCCTGCGCCAAAACGGTTGCGGTGGTGGTGCCGTCGCCGGCCACATCGTTGGTCTTGGTGGCGACCTCCTTTACCAATTGTGCTCCCATATTCTCAAAAGGATCTTCCAGCTCGATCTCCTTGGCGATGGTCACTCCATCGTTGGTGATCAGGGGAGCTCCATAAGATTTATCCAGAACCACGTTTCTTCCCTTAGGTCCCAATGTCACTCTAACGGTGTCAGCCAGCTTGTTCACACCGGTTTCCAATGCGGCACGGGCCTCCGCGCCATACTTAATTTCTTTTGCCATATCAATTCGCCTCCAAATAATTATTCAATAATTGCCAGAATGTCATTCTGTCTAACAATGATATACTCTTCGTCGTCAAGCTTCACTTCCGTGCCGGAATACTTGGAATAAATCACGCTGTCGCCAACCTTGACTTCCATCTTGACTTCCTTGCCGTCCACCATACCGCCGGGTCCTACGGCAAGCACCTCCGCCTGCTGGGGCTTCTCCTTATTTTGTCCGGGAAGAACGATTCCGGACTTCGTGGTCTCCTCCGCCACCAACTGCTTTAATACCACTCTGTCTCCTAATGGAACTAATTTCATGGTCATTGCCTCCTTAAAACTGTGATTGTCTTGTCGATTCTTGTTAGCACTCGTTTCCTTTGAGTGCTAACCGCAAAACATATATTAGTTTGATATGCATCTCTTTGCAAGCCAATTTGCAAACATTGGCAATTTATTATCTCTATCATTCTCTTTTTATCTCGTTTTTATTCTCGTTTTCTTATTTTGTTCCAAAATAAGGGATTTAATATTTATTTTAGAAATAGGAAAGAAACGAAAGATTCACCCGTTCCGGTCCTGGCATAAAAAACCGCGGGAACGCGAGATCCTCTCTCCGCTCCTGCGGTCTAAAATCAAATCATCTCCGGTCAGTCCCCCGGCCTGCCTTTCAGCACTTAATCTCCAGATAGCCCAGCAGCTTGCTCATGTCATACTCCGTCAATACGCCCAGATTGGAATCATAAAACTTGCCGTCATAGTGGATCAGATAATGGCAATAACGTCCCATCTTCTCCATCATGATGCAGCACTTAGGAAGAACCGCCGGCTTGCCCTCCGTGTAAACGATGATATCGCTGTGATCGATGCCGAAATAATTCAAAGCGGAAATCATGCGGCCCATGGTAGCCTGCCACTCCCTGCAGTCCATAACGATGATGACCTCCGCAATGGTGATGCCCGCCAGCATGGCCACACAGGCCTGTCCGCACAAGCCGTCCTCCGGCTGGAGAATCACCTGCATACTGTCGATCTTACGGATGGGATGGTCAAAGTCATAAGGACTGTTCTGATCCATGCGGATCAAAGTACCCGTGACATGAAGCAGCACCTTGTGCGGCACGCCAGGCTCCACGGTAACGGCATCCTCGTCCTTGATGTGAATCTCATAGTTCCCCTTGCCCTTCTCCAACGGCATAAGCTCACACGCCAGGATCTTATTGTCCAGTACGATATCACCCTGAATCACGTCCCTGAGCTTGCAGACCTCCCATACATTAAAAGGAATGGGAATTGTGTATCCGCTTTCTTTCTTTTCCACATAGGATTCAAAAAAGTATCTCATATGTTTACCCTCCAAATCATACAGATTGATTTTCAAATAGATTGATTTTATTTTACCAGATTTTCGCACATTTGAAAATATCTTTTCTTAAAAATATCAAAACAGTTCTTTCAGCCAGCACGTTTTTGCGAATGGCATATCGGAACTGTTACAAATAGCCGTGTGTCACCCGGCCCCGCGTCTGACCTGAGAAGGGGACAGGCCATAGCGCTTTTTGAAAAGCTTGCTGAAATGATAGGCATCGTCATAACCTACCTTGGCGGCCACCTCCTGGATACTGCCGCCCCAGCCTCTTTCCAGAAGCTCCTTAGCCTTATCCAGCCGGATATCGATGAGATGACGGATGGGCGTGCCTCCGGTCTCGCTCTTGAAAATCTTAGAAATGTAAAAGGGACTCAGGTACATATTTTCCGCGATCTGATCCAGGGAAATCTTCTCGTTGTAGTGTTCCTCGAAATAGCTTAAAATCTGTTCCACCACATAATGCTTGTTGGCGGATTCAAAGGAATAACCCCCTGTCTTTTCCTCCGGTTCGTACTGTTCCCGAATCAAAAGGAGAAGAATCTGGACCAGATAGGCTTTCATCATATAATAGCGCCCCTGCCTGTGCACGGCATTCTCCGCCTCCATGGAGGAACAGATCCGTGCGAGCTTCTGCCGCAGTTCCCCGGAAGTATGTAGGATCACTTTCCCATCGGGCAAGGGCAGATAATTCTTGGGATATTCTTTCAAATGAAAATCCGACGCTCCCACAAAGAATTCCACGCTGGGCGTATCGTTGCCCTCGATGGTCACCGCCTGGTGTCTGGTACCGGGATTTAAAATCAGTAAATCCCCTTCCGCCACTTCATAGCTCAGATCATCGATCACATACCTTCCCTTCCCCGCCTGCACATAGGCAATTTCCAGAAAATCATGCTGGTGATAGGAATCCGAGCCTGATCCGCGGCCACGGGTATGGCCATCCCTGACGCCTTTCCAGGCAAAAAGAAAGGTAGGGTTCAATTCTTCCGCAAAGATACTTTTCTTTCTGTCACACATATGCTGTCAACCTCTTTCCCATTGGAACTTCGTTTTCCTGCGACCTTTTTCTACTATTTTAAACGGAAACTTCCCAAAAGTAAAGTACGAACAAAAAATTCCATCATCCTCGCATGATATTCCATTCCCTTTCGGGCCGCTCAAGATTAGATGAATGGATGCCAAACTTGTATATGTCCCAATTCGACTTTTTAACAAATTTCTAGTTGCAAATAAGAAGTCCCTTTGCTATAATGGGGAATGACTTGGGGTTATGGAGATTATTTTAATTTAAGGAGGCAATTTATAATGGCGAAAAAGCGCAATATCATCGTAGGACAGTCCGGCGGACCCACTTCTGTGATCAATTCCAGTCTGGCTGGAGTCTATAAGACCGCCAAGGAGCGTGGCTTCCACAAGGTATATGGAATGCTGCATGGCATCCAGGGTTTCCTTGATGAGCAATATGTGGATCTGTCCACACAGATTCATTCCGACATGGACATTGAACTGTTGAAGAGAACCCCTTCCGCGTTCTTAGGTTCCTGCCGTTTCAAGCTCCCGGAGATTCATGAGAATCCCGAGATTTATGAGAAGATTTTTTCCATTTTGGACAAGCTGGAGATTGAAGCTTTCATTTATATCGGCGGTAATGATTCCATGGATACGATCAAGAAGCTGTCCGACTACGCGATCATTAAGGGACACAGCCAGAAGTTTCTGGGCGTTCCCAAGACCATTGACAACGATCTGGCATTAACCGACCATACGCCCGGCTTCGGCAGCGCCGCCAAATACATCGCCGCTTCCACCAAAGAAATCATCCGCGACGCTCTGGGCTTAAGCTATAAAAAAGAGAACATCACCATTTTGGAAATCATGGGCCGTAACGCGGGCTGGCTGACCGGTGCCAGCGCCCTGGCAAGAACGGAGGAATGCGAAGGTCCCGACCTGATCTATCTGCCGGAAGTTACTTTCGACATGGATCGGTTCCTGAAAAAGGTAAAAGAACTGGTACACAAGAAGAAGAATGTGGTAATCGCCGTTTCCGAGGGCATTAAGCTGGCTGACGGCCGTTATGTCTGCGAGCTGTCCGGCGGCGCTGACTATGTGGACGCGTTCGGCCACAAGCAGCTTCAGGGTACGGCCAGCTATCTGGCAGGCTTCCTGGGAGCGCAGCTGGGCTGCAAGACCAGAGGCATCGAGTTCTCCACCCTGCAGAGAAGCGCTTCCCACATGGCTTCCCGTACCGATATTGACGAAGCCTTCATGGTAGGCGGCGCCGCCGTCAAAGCTGCCGATGAGGGCGATACCGGCAAGATGGTGGTAATCGACCGTGTGGCCGACGATCCCTACATGAGTGCCGCAGGCATCTACGATGTGCATCGTATTGCCAACAACGAGAAGCTGGTTCCGAGAGACTGGGTCAATAAGGAAGGCAACTACGTTACCGAGGAATTCATAGACTATGTGAAGCCCCTGATCCAGGGTGACTATCAGCCGTTCATGGTAAACGGACTTCCTCAGCACCTGGTATTGAAGAAAAGATAAGATACGGCGGTTTTCTTGCCGTTCCCGCCCGCGCCGGGCGCATAGCCGCGCGGGCGGGAAAACTGTAATTCCGTTATATATGCAGCACCGCTCTCGCCACCTGGAAATAAACCAGAAGGGACAAGGCATCCACGATGGTGGTGATAAAGGGACTGGCCATGACCGCCGGGTCAAAGCCCATCCGCTTGGCCAGGACCGGCAGAACGCATCCCACCATCATGGCCATCAGAACCGCCGCGATCAAGGTGATACACACCACCAGGGCCACGGACACGTCTAATCTGTCAAAAAACATCAGCTTGGCAAAATTGGCAGCCGCCAAAGCGACTCCGCAAAGCAGGGCCACACGGATCTCTTTCCACATAACGCCCGGCACGTCCCGATATTCGATCTCCCCCAGGGACAATCCGCGGATGATCGTCACACTGGCTTGTCCGCCGGCATTGCCTCCCGTATCCATGAGCATGGGAATATACGCCGTCAGCGCCACATAGACGCTCAGCGCATCCTCAAAGGAAGTAATGATCTTCCCCGTAAAAGTGGCTGACACCATCAACAATAACAGCCACGGAATCCTCTTTTTAAAGGTCTCCCAGATTCCCGTTTTCATATAAGGCTTATCGCTGGGCACGATGGCCGCCATTTTTTCCATATCCTCCGTGGCCTCTTCTTCCATGATATCCACGATATCATCCACGGTGATAATCCCTACCAGACGCTCCTCGTTATCTACCACGGGCATACTGGTAAAGTCATATTTTTTGAACTGCCTGGCGACCTCCTCCTGATCCATAAGGGTATTCACGGCAATGACATTCCCGTGCATGATATCCCCGATCAGTTCATCCCCCTGACTTAACAGCAGATACCGCAGGGCCACCGTCCCAACCAGCTTCCGATATGGATCCAGCACATAGCAGATATTGATGGTTTCCCGATCCATACCGATCTTGCGGATCCGCTCAATGGCCTGGTCCACGGTCAGATTTTCTTTCAGATCCATATATTCCACCGTCATAATGCTGCCGGCGGAATCCTCCGGATAGCGAAGCAGCTGATTAATATCCCGTCTTGTCTCAGGACTGGCGTTGGCCAAAAGCTTCTTCACCACGTTGGCGGGCATCTCCTCCAACAAATCCGCCGCATCATCCGCCATCAGATTGTCGATGACGCCGGCGGCCTCCCGCTCTGACAAGGAAGTAATGATCATCTGTTGGTTGTCCACGTCCAGATAGGAAAACACGTCTGCCGCCAGATCCTTGGGGAGAATGCGGAAAACCTTGCGCATCTCATCCTCTTCCATCTCCTCCATCAGACCCGCGATGTCGGCCTTGTTCAGTTCGGTCAAATATTGGCGCAGTCTGGTATATTGCTTATTTTCCAGCAGTTCCTTCAGTTCTTCAATTTCCTTAATCTGCTCCATAAGCATCTCTCCTTTATCAGGTTGTATGTGGTTTAATGCTTATTTTAGATGTCTCTATTTTAGCTTTCCGTTCTTTCTTTGTCAACAAAATAATATTCTTGATTCTTTTTCCACTTCACCCTGCCATTGGTGGCCTCCGCCAGCTCTTTATGCAGGGCCTGGCTGTCCCGGGCCGGAATCAGCAGGGTCAGCTCAACCTTGTCCGTGTAAGAGCTGTGAATGGGGACGATCCCCTTTTGTCCCAAAAGATACTGCACTTTACCGATTCCGGTATACTCAATCTCCAATAAGATTTCATGTCCCAAACGTTCCGTACCGATGACACAGTGCTTCAGTCCTTCTTTCACTGCCTGGGTATAGGCCCGCACCAAACCTCCCGTACCCAGAAGCGTTCCTCCAAAATACCGGGTTACCACCACGGCCACGTTGCGGAGTTCTTCTCCCAGAAGCACTTCCAGCATGGGCCGGCCCGCCGTCCCGCCGGGTTCCCCGTCATCGCTGCAGCGCGTCAGTTCCCCCCGCCTGCCCACCACGAAAGCAGAACAATGATGCCTGGCATCCCAGTATTTCCTCCGAATTTCTTCCAGAAACGCCATAGCCTCCTCTTCAGACCGTACGCTGCGGACCGTGGCGATAAAACGCGATTTTTTCTCCACGATTTCTCCCGTCCCGCCTTCCAGCAGGACCCGGCAACTCTCCTTCTCCATGCTTCCTCCCTCTCTTTTCCAAACATCATGACCCCGCGCCAAACCGCTTCCGCCGCTATCCATCCATTTCATTTACCTGCTTTCTCATCATACAACAACTCCCCTGTAAAATCAAAAGAAATGTGAAACAATTATTAAAATTGGCAAAAAAAACTTTATTTACAATTTGAAGTTTGATATAATGAAGTGAATTGTTACCAACGGATGGCTATCCTGATGGCAACAGCAGCTGACGCGCCCTGCGCACCAGACGTTTCCTTTTTTTATTTGCCCAAAACAGAAAGGCGACTAATATGAATTATACCAGAAAAGGCGTCCGCGAAAAGCAAAAGACGCTGAACTCCAAATCCGCAAAATGGGGCCGCAAAATTGCCCTTTCCTTAGTCAAGTTATTCCTGCTGGCCTGTATCTCATGCGCCATCATCGGTATTGCGACCGGTATTGGCATGTTCAAGGGAATTATCGCCATGGTACCCAATATTCAGGTTTCTTCCCTGGTTCCCTCCGGACAAGCCTCTATCGTCTATGACAACGCGGGCAATGAAATTGACCGCTTCATCGGCAGCAATGCCAACAGGACCATTGTAACCTGGGACCAGGTACCGGTTTATCTGGGACAGGCTTTCGTAGCCATTGAGGACAGACGATTTTATCAGCACAACGGCATCGATATCAAGGCGCTGTTTCGTTCGGGCTACGAATTTATCGCGTCCGGTTTTCACGCCACGCAGGGCGGCAGCACGATCACCCAGCAGCTTTTGAAAAACGCCATCTTTACCGACTGGACCTCGGAAGGCGATAATTTCATTAAGAAAATCAAGAGAAAGCTGCAGGAACAGTATCTGGCCATCGAAGTCACCAAGAACACGGAAAAGGATCAGGTGCTTCTGGCTTACATGAACACCATCAACTGCGGCCAGAACACGCTGGGCGTGGAATCCGCTTCGTTGCGTTATTTCGGCAAATCCTGCAGTGAACTGACCTTGTCGGAATGCGCGGTCATCGCCAGCATCACTCAAAACCCCTCCCGTTGGAATCCCATCACCCATCCGGAACAAAATGTCAACCGGCGCAAGGAATGTCTGGACAATATGCTGGAGCTGGGTTTTATCACTCAGGAAGAATACGATGAGGCCATTGCGGACAGCGTGGCCGTATATGAGCGTATCCAAAACAACAATACGGAATATCTGGACAGTGTCAACGTAACCGGCACCTATTTCACGGACGCCCTGCAGAAACAGGTTCAGGAGGATCTGGTTGCCCTGGGCTATTCCGAATCCGCCGCCACCAATCTGGTCATGTCCGGCGGATTGAAGATTTATTCTACCCTGGATTCCGACATTCAGGCCATCGTGGACGAGGAATTTGCCAATCCGGACAACTTCCCGGAGAACACCATGTGGGATCTGGATTACGCACTCACCGTTACCGCCGAGGACGGTACCAAGACCAATTACAGCAAGCAGAACATGACCAGTTGGTTCAAGGCCAACGGAAAGCCGAACTTCAATCTGCTGTTCCATTCCCAAGAGGAAGCCATGGATGCCATCCTGACCTATGAAGCGGCCGTAGCGGGGGACCAGGAAATACAGCGTCGTTATACCCTGACGCCACAGCCCCAGGCATCCATCACTGTTATTGACCAGGATACCGGTTATGTAGTGGCCCTGTTGGGCGGCCGCGGCACCCGTGAGGGACGGCTCCTTTTGAATCGCGCCACGGATTCTGTCCGTCAGCCGGGTTCCACCTTTAAGATTTTATCCACCTACGCGCCGGCCCTGGACAGCGCGGGCATGACCCTTGCCACGGTGTTCAATGACACGCCTTTTAACTATGATGACGGCACGCCCGTTTCCAACACCAGCAAGAAATATACCTATAAAGTATTTCCGATCCGTACTGCCATCCGGGACTCCATGAACATTATCACCGTAAAGGCTCTGACACAGATCACGCCTCAGTTGGGCTATGATTATCTTTTGAATTTTGGCTTTACCACACTGACGGACGGCGAATGGATCGGGAATCAATATTTCTTTGACAATCAACAACCCCTGGCCCTGGGCGGCATCACCCATGGGGTCAAGAATGTGGAGCTTTGTGCCGCCTTTGCCGCCATTGCAAACGAAGGCAGCTATATCAAGCCCAAGCTTTATACCAGAGTGGTGGATGATAAAGGCAATGTCCTGCTTGACAATACCCATCCCCAGGGCAGACAGGTGATCCGTGCCACCACGGCCTATTTGCTTACGTCCGCCATGGTAGACGTAGTGACGGGCGGAACCGGAACCACAGCCCGATTCCCCAATATGGCGATCGCCGGCAAGACGGGTACCACCAGCGACAGCAAGGATGTCTGGTTCGCCGCCTTTACGCCCTATTATACCTGCGCCACCTGGGTGGGCTATGATAACAATCAAAAAATGAATATCTATAACAGCGGGGAAACCTCTCTGGCCAGAAAGCTCTGGCGCGCGGTGATGAGCCGTATCCATGAGGAGCTGCCCAACGAGCAGTTCATAATGCCCAGCGGCATCGTGTCCCAGACAGTCTGCTCCAGATCGGGCAAGCTGCCCATCCCGGGATTATGCGATCCTTATCTGACCACGGAGTATTTTGCGGCAAACACGGTTCCTACCACCAGCTGCGATATGCACTATCAGGGACCGATTTGTCAGTATGACGGAGTTCCTGCCGCTCCGGAATGTCCTTTTGCGGTACAAGGGGTTTATAACCTCCAGTATGCGCCTGAGGATGAGTCCTTGTGGGCCGGTTCTTCCACCGTGGTAAATCCGGACGGAAGCATTTCTTCCGGTCTTGCCATGCCATATTGCCAGCATAACGCGGCTTTCTACGCTACTCCCGGGCATGAGACACTTCTGGATCAGCAAAGGAGCGAACTGCAGAACCGCGCTGCCCAGGCGCCCCAGACGGATAATGGAGCGCAGTAAAAATTCAGGAAAAGCCGCGGGAAAACAGATCAGGGAATTATATTTATAAGTTGGGGAGGAGATTTATCATGCATCTTGAGCTTAAGGAGATTCAGAAAAGCTTTGGCCCGAAGCAGGTTCTAAAAGGAATCTCTTTTGCGGCGGAAAGCGGCAAGGCCTTCGGATTGCTGGGAAGAAACGGGGCCGGAAAGACAACCACCATTCGAATTTTGATGGATGTCATTCCCGCGGACGCCGGGAGCGTACTGATTGACGGCCAAAAAATCGATTATACCAAGGTCGGAATCGGGTATCTGCCGGAGGAGCGGGGATTATACCCGAAGAAGAAAATTATTGATCAATTGGTTTATTTCGCGCAGCTAAAAGGGATGAAAAAGGGGGACGCCGTCCAATCAGTGGACAAGTGGCTGGAACGTCTGGAGATGTCGGAATACCGTAATAAGCGTCTGGACACGCTTTCCAAAGGAAATCAGCAGAAAATCCAGTTAGTGACCGCCCTGGCCCACGACCCGGACATCGTGATTCTGGACGAACCGTTTTCCGGGCTGGATCCCGTAAATGCCATGCTTTTAAAAGATGTGGTCAAGGAGGAAATCACCCGGGGGAAAATTGTTTTGTTTTCCAGCCATCAGATGAATTACATTGAAGAGTTCTGTGACAGTATCGCGATTCTGAATGACGGAAGGGTGGTGCTGCAGGGTGACCTGCACACGATCAAGCACAATTATAAACGGGACAAGCTGGTGGTACGGTCCGAACAAGCCGCCCGCGTTGCAGAGGCCTTTGCCGCCTCCTGCCAGCTGCTGAATAATGACACCGCCCTGCTGCGGCTTTCGTCCCCGGAAGAAAAAACACAGACCATGAAGCTTTTGGTCGATCGTTTTGACATCGATGAGATCAAAGTTTTTGAACCGTCCCTGAACGATATCTTCGTGGAGTATGCCGGCAGTCAGGAATAGTGGAGGATGAAAATGAAACAATTTGGAACCATTTTGCTGTTTGAGCTGAAATATTATTTTAAAAATAAAATCTTTGTAGGTGTCACGATTTTCCTGATGGCGGCCATCGTCATCGTAATGTTTTTCCCAAGATTTTTGTCCCTGTTTGAAAAGATGCCTGAAACGGACGAAAAGCGTCCTACCCTCCTGCTTTGCGCAGAAGGGGAAAATGCGGAATCCATTGTAGAAGCGTTCACGGCTTCCTTTTCAAATTATGAAGTCCTCTCGATGGATTTCGATATCGACAAGCTGCAGGAGCAGATTTCTTCCGGAGAAGCAGAATGCGCTTTCGTTCTGGACGACCTGACCTCTTACACTTACTATGTCAATAATCTTACCATGTATGACGAGAATACTTATCAGGCGGATCAGATTTTGCAAAATCTTTACCGTATGAATACCATGATCCAAGAGGGAATCTCTCCCGATCAGGCGGAGCAGATTCTCTCCTTTCAGATTGAACACAAGGTGGAAAGCCTGGGCAAAGATCAGATGGAGAATTTCTTTTATACTTATATTATGATTTTTGCCTTGTACACTGTCATTCTGCTGTATGGGCAAATGGTGGCCACCAACGTGGCTACGGAAAAAAGTTCCAGAGCCATGGAGGTTTTGATTACCAGCGCCAAACCCACTTCCATGATGTTCGGCAAAGTGATTGCTTCCTGTATGGCGGGTTTTCTACAGATTCTCTGCGTGTTTGGAGCGGCCATTCTGTCTTTCCGGCTAAATGAAGCCTACTGGGACGAAAACTCAATCATTCGCTCTTTCTTCGATATGCCCATGGATTTGCTGCTCTATATGCTCCTCTTCTTCGTACTGGGTTTTTTGATTTACGCTTTCCTCTACGGTGCCATCGGCTCCACTGCTTCCAAACTGGAGGATATCAATACCTCCGTGATGCCTATTACCCTGCTGTTCATTTTTGCTTTTCTGGTAGTTGTTTTCTCCATGACCAATGGCAATGTAGACAATCTTTTAATGAAAATCTGTTCTTATGTACCGTTCACTTCACCCATGGCCATGTTTACTCGAATCGCCATGAGCACGGTTCCCTGGTATGAGGTACTGATTTCCGTTGCCATTCTTATCGTTTCCGTCTTCGGCATCGGAATTCTTTCCGCCAAAATCTACCGGGTAGGAGTTCTCTTATATGGAACCACCCCCAAGATCGGGTCCATCCTGAAGTCCGTCTGGGAAGCATGATGATGAAACAACGGCTGGCACATTTCGCGTGTCAGCCATTTTTCAGAATAGCGGCAGAAAATCACACATAATAATACATTGCCTGGGGATTCCACAGCCTTGCATATTCGCCCTCTCTGGCCAATAACTCCTCATGGCTGGCCCCGCTTCACGATCCTCCCCTGGAAAAACTAAAATATCATCACAGAAACGACAGCTGCTCATGCGATGGGAAATGTAAATTGCCGTCTTATCCCTCACCAATGGTCCGTTCCGATGCGTTCCAAAAATATCCTTGCTATACCAGAAATGATTTTTTTGACTATTTATGCGAGGCCGGGATTGACAGGTTCCTGGCCTTTGACGCCGCGGAACGCATCCGTAAAGGACACGCCAACTCCTCCAATGAGCGACACCGCAGGGCATTCGAGGCACTCGCTATCCCTGAGGAAGCAAAAGAAGTGGTTAAAAACCACTTATACCTTTTCCCTCGAGCTCATTGTATAGGATACATTTTTCTGTTTGCCAAATAGGCCTATTATGCCCACAACGACTCCAGGGCATTTTGCAAAATCATGTTTAAAAGGAAAAGGGAATAGAAAATTTTATTTTTATCTTTTCTTAAATCACTTTTTCTGATATAATAACAAGGTAGCGTCCTGCTAGTGTGACACACAGACAAGGAGGATTGGTATCGTGCAAACATTGTATACTGCGGCTAAGGTGAATAATGAAATCGAGCTATGTGAAGTAAGCGGGGTCGCAAATAGACGGGAGATTGAAAAAGCCCTGCTTAGGAATCGCATTTCTTATTATTTTCGCTGGCCCAAGACCACGATTTTTAACAAGAAGAAAGAATTGTGCATCATCTGCATCAATGAAAATTCCAAAGAAGAAGCAGAGGCCATTGTCCAAGCGGTCTGTGATGAGAAGAATATCAGGGTTCGTTTCATTATGAAGCGTTCCCGCAATGACTACTTATAAGCTATCTGGAATGGAGAAATGAATTTGTCCGTCTGAAGAAGGACCATACGGAGCCTTGACCAGAGATTGGCGAGGCTTTCATTGGAGACGAATGCGAAGAGTGACGGTTTTTTGAAAAATATCTACAATTTTGCTTGACAAAGAATAGGTCTTTTGATAGAATAGCTTATGGTGATTGCGGGAAGCAACTCCTGAGTGCTGCTGTGGCTCAGTCGGTAGAGCGTCGCATTGGTAGTGCGGAGGTCACGGGTCCGATTCCCGTCAGCAGCTCTGTTTAAAACGCTTAGAAATGGCTTGTTTATGCGGTTTCTGGCGTTTTTGTTTTTACAAAAAAAGATTCTTTCAAGCCATCCCAAACTCTCCGCGAATGCCCCGCAAAACGTATCCTCTCATCTTTTCGCATTGCTCCGCTTTATGACCTTCCATATGTAAAAACGTCATATAGCTTACTATCCTGGCATAGATCGTGTACATCATGTAGTCCAGGGGTAAATCCCTGCGGATCTCCCCACGTTCCACGGCATCCTGCAGCATCTCATAAAACAAGGAAAGAGGTAGCGCACGCCCCTGTTCCTTGTCCGTAATCTTTTGATGAATCAAAATCCCAAGGGGTGAGGTATCCGTGATCAAATGCAGAAATCGGATGACGCATTGTTTCTCCGGTAATTCTCCTTCCACCCAATCCAACAGATAATCTATTCGCTCCTCAAAAGTTTCCCTTCTGGAAAGCTCTTCCGACAAACGCCCCATCGTCTGCTTCATCAGATATACAATTGCACAGGCAACCAGTTCTTCCTTGGACTCAAAGTAATCATACGCAGTCCCTTTCCCGATGCCCGCCCGGCTGGTAATGCCGGAAACCGGAATGTCCATTACATCGACGCCTTCCGCGAAAATCTGCAGCACCGCGCTATATAATCGTCTGACTTTCTCCGGAAGCTCTCCTTGATTTTCTAACCCGACGTTTTTTGCCATTTCCATTCTCCCTCTTTTCTCTGATAAAGTAGTCATAAACGCAGGGGATGACGATCAGCGTCAGTAACGTACCATACAGCAGTCCTCCAATGGTGACGATCGCCATGGGCTTCGCCATTTCAGATCCCATATCATTGCTGAACACCATGGTGGACAAGGCCAGAATGGTAGTCAGAGCCGTCATCAGCACAGGCCTCAGTCTGGTTCGCCCGGCCGTCAGGATCGCCTGTCTCTTCTCCATCCCGCTTTCACGAAGCTGATTCATATAATCAATCAAAACGATACCGTTGTTCACGATAATACCGGACAACATGACGAAACCAATCATGGCAACCACGCTGATTTCGCTGCCGCTGATATAAAGTCCCAGGAAACCGCCGGTAAAGGCCAAAGGAATCGTAAACATAATGATGAAAGGTGACAAGAGCGACTGGAACTGTGCCACCATGATCAAATACATGAAGACCAGGGCCAGCAGCAGCATGAGTATTACTTGTTCCATGGCATCATTGATGGTCTCGTTCTCACCGCTATACACCAGCCGATAGCCGCTGGGCAGGGGATAATCGCTCAATCGGTCTTCCACCCTGGCGGATACCAGCCCCACGTTATATCCGTCCGCAATGCCCGCGGACACCGAAACATAGCGGTTCTGATCCACACGATTAATAGAGCTGAGGGCTAAAGTGGTCTGGAAATCAGCGATATCCTCCAGTTTCAGCCTGACCTGGGCCCCGCTTTCATCTGTTCCGTCAATCTCCAATCCACGAACCTGCTCTCTCGTCAAATCCAGATCATTGCCATTCATAACATATACATTGTAATCTTTATCCGCGGAAACCAGGGTCGTGGCACTGGTGGCCTCTGCCAATTTGCCGTAGAGCTGAGTAAAGACCTGGGCCACCGTCAGACCATACTTGATCGCTTCTTCTTTATCCACCACGATGCGCAGTTCCTCATCCGCTTCCTCCAGACCGTCAGAAACATTCGTGGTCCCCTCAACCTCTCTGACAATGTCGGCCACTTCCTTTGCAACCTGTTGGATCACATCCAAATCACGTCCCATGACACGGATAGAGATACCACTCCCTCCCAGGGCGCTCATATCCATGGTAGAAGTATCCACGGTGATCTCCGCGTCCAGATCCGCGGTCTGTTCCAAAATCAAATCAGCAAGCGCCTCATTGCTGGTAGTCTTGTCTTCCCGGGTGGTTATATAAATCGAGGTACTGGTCGTATCACCTCCTCCGCCGCTTCCGCCGCCCAACAGGCTCGCCGTAGAACTACTGGCCATGGCACCTACGTCTTGAACCTCATCCAATTCCAGAATACGTTCCACCACCTGATCCGTCACAGCCGCCGTTTCCTCCAGAGGCGTCCCCTCTTCCATATTCACGGAAACCGTCAGCTGTGTGGAATCCATATCCGGCATAAAGGCCGTCCCCCTGCTGATCGCCGCAGCCGCGCTTCCAATCAGCAGCGCCACAACCAAAAGCAACACCAGGGGCTTCACCCTCAGCGAAGCGGAAAGCATCTTGCTATAAACCGCTACCAAACCACGGAAGAAGCGGCCTTCCCTTTGCTCCCTGGACTTCACCAGGATTCGAGAAGACATGGCGGGCACCACGGTAAGCGCGACCAGTAAGCTGGCCAGCAGGGAATAAGCGATCGTTAGTCCCATATCCACAAATAATTGCCTGGTAATACCCTCTGTAAATACGATGGGCAGAAATACGCAGATGGTGGTCAGGGTGGAAGCCATGATGGCGCCTGCTACTTCCTTTGCGCCCTCTATGGCCGCTTCCTGAATTCCCGCTCCCTCTCCCCGCATTCGGTAAATGTTTTCAATCACAACAATGGAATTATCCACCAACATTCCAATGCCGAGAGCCAGACCCGACAACGAAATCACATTCAGTGTCACATTGCTGAAATACATACAGACAATTGCAGTAACCAAACTGATGGGGATGGAAACGGCCACCACCAGAGTAGGCCGAAGGTCCTTTAAAAACAGAATCAGGATCAGAATGGCCAATAGGCCGCCAAACAGGATATTATTGATAATGGAATCCATCACCAGGTCAATATACACGCCCTGATCCATCAATACGATCATCGATAATCCGGAATCCTCTTCCATCATCTGATCAAAACGCTCCAGCAAACGATCCGACACCTCTCCCGTGGAATATCCAGTCTGCTTCTGAATCGTCAGCATCACGCCGGCACTGCCGTTCACATTGGCGTATACCTCATCGGAATTATCCGTTTCAAACACATCTGCCACCGTGTCCAAGGTGACAACGGGCACATTATCCATATGTAAATCCAATAACGGAAGACTCTGCAGCTCCTCCACGGTGGCGGGCTTATCTCCAATCCTCACCAAATAATTAATTCCATCCTCCGTCACATAGCCCGCGGGCATGGAAAAATTCTGCGCGGTCAAAAGCCCGGAAACCATATCCGCAGTCACGATTTCCGTCATATCCGCGCTTTCATAAGCGCTTTGCCTGGAATCCGCCAACTGCTCCTCTCCATCGTCAATCTGTTTCTCCGCCTCGTCCAACTGCTCTTCGCCGCTGTTAATCTGTTCGAGGGCCGAATCCAACTGGCTCTGCCCCATTTGCATCTGGTATTCCCCGAGCGTCATCTGGGTGGAAGCATTGGCAAATTCAATGGCCGCGGTAAGCTGCCCTTTCTCTACCTCAATCAATCCCTGGTCCACAAGGGCCAGCTGTTCATTCAAAGTGGATACGGTCTGATTGACGATCGGCACGTAGGCATCCACACCGAGGCTGTTGGTCAGACTATTGATGGACGCTTCCATCTTGATCCTCTGAATCATCAAAGGGGCCGAGGTCAAAAGCGACAGCCTGTCAAGGGACGACTGCACTTCCTGTACATTCCCGGGATCCGCCCAATCCAACTCGTTTAATTTCTCCAACAAGGGGGCTAATTCCTCGCTCACGCCAGTCATCTGCTGCAGAATCGTACTATTCATGACAGAGGATTTTAACGCATTAATCTCCTTGCGGTAACGATCCTCTTCCGGCGAGCCGCCGTCTGTCGTATTACCGCCGGGCACATTTCCGCCGGACACGCTGCCGCCGGAGACATCGTTTCCCGATACGCTCTGCAGCAAATTCCCGCTGGCGGCCCGGTAAGAATCGGCCGCTCCCATGACCAGGTCAATCTCCTTCACGGTGGCATTCAGCGTCTGGGCCGTGGTCAGATTCGTGGTCATAGTAATCTTGGCCGCTTCCAAATCCGCCTTGGCCGTCAACAGCGTATTCTTCGTCTCGGCCAGCTGGGCGCTCGTACTATCCTGCTGCTGTGCAAGCTCTGTTTTTCCATTCTCCAGCTCCGCCTTATTCTGGTCCAATTCCGCTTGCCCATTCACAAGCTCCTGTCTGCCCTTGGCCATCTCTCTGCGGGAATCAATGATCTGCTGTCTAGCATCCGCCAATTCCTGCTCCGCCTCCAGCATCTGCTCATCTATGGCGGCATAAATCTGCTTGTTGAGCCCGTCTATTTTCTCCTGATTGATTACGACGTTGATACTCTCTTCCAAAAGGCCGGTGGCAGTGACGCTCGCCACGCCCTCCAGACTTTCCAGTTCCGGCGCCACATTGTCCTCCACATAGGAGCTGATTTCGCTGGCCTCCATTCCTTCCACACCTACGGCGGCAATCATGACCGGAAGCATATCGGGATTCAACTTCATAATGATCGGACTGCCTACCGCATCGTCCCAATATGAGCTGATCTGATCCAAATTCTCCCGAATCTCCAGCGAAACGGAATCCATATTCGTGGATTGCGCGAATTCCAGGATGACCATGGAGTAATTTTCACTGGAAACGGAACTGATGCTCTCAATATTGCTGACCGTGGCCATACTGGCTTCCACCGGCTGCGTCACCACCGACTCAACAGTCTCCGGGCTGGCTCCCACATAGGTGGTCATCACAACCACATAGGGAAGACTGATATTCGGCAGTAAATCCGTGGTCATCCTGGTAAAAGACACCACTCCCAGGACGACCACCAATACCACGCCCACCAAAACCGTATAGGCTTTCTTCACACTGAATTTAGAAATCATTTCTCATTCTCCTTATAACACGGGCCATCGACTTTCAAGACCGACCAGTCGGTCGGCCAATCGTATTTGATTATAAATCTTTGGGAATACCGTGTCAAGAAATTGACACCTAACGAAATCTTAAAAGACTATAAACTGTTACAACATCTTTTTAATTTTGGCTTTCAGTCTCTGCAAGGCGTTATCCGTGGATTTTTCATCGCGCCCCAGGACCCTGGCGATCTGGGAATAAGGCATCCCGGTCAGATAGAGATCCAATACCTGCTTTTCAAAGGAGCTAAGCTCCTGATCGATTCGGTTCTCCAGATATTCCACCCGCTCCTTGTCCAGAAAAAGCTCCTCCGGATTCTGCTCCACCCGATCCGCCAAAATGTCCAGCAGACCGTTCTCTTCCCGCTCCTCCTGATCGGCACTGACCGTATAATAGGAAATATAAGTGTTCAGGGGCAAATGCTTTTTCCGCCGGGAAGCCTGCACCGCGGTATAGAGCTGACGGCTGACGCAAAGCTCCGCAAAAGTGGCAAAACTGGCATCCCGCCCGCTGTCATAATCCCTGACGGCCTTAAAGAGGCCAATCATCCCCTCCTGGATCAGATCCTCGTTGTCCCCGCCCAGTATGTACATGGATTTGGCCTTGCTGCGCACCATATTTTTATACTTATCACAAATATAATCCACGATGCCCTCTTCTCCGCCTCGCAGACGGTCGATCAGTTCCTCATCCGTGGATTCCCCATAATCACGGGTACGGATATTTCTCATAAACGCTGCCTCACGATCTCATAAGCGAGCACGCCCGCGGCTACGGAAGCATTGAGGGAATCAATATTGCCTTTCATGGGGATGGCGGCCACCATGTCACACTTCTCTTTCACCAGACGGCCCACTCCCTCTCCTTCACTGCCGATCACCAGGCCGATGGGACCCCGCAGATCCAGCTTGTACATCACCGTCCCATCCATGTCGGCACAGACGAACCACAAGCCTTCCTTTTTCAGTTCTTCAATGGTATTGGCCAGATTCGTCACCCGGGCCACCGGCGTGTAATGCAGGGCGCCTGCCGAGGTTCTGGCCACGGTTGCGGTCAGACCCACGGAACGATTCTTGGGGATAATGACCCCGTGGGCCCCCGCCAGATTGGCGGTACGGATGATCGCTCCCAGATTGTGGGGGTCTTCGATGTTATCCAACAGAAAAAGGAAAGGAGGTTCTCCTTTCGCCCTGGCTGCCGCCAACAGATCTCCTACCTCGGCATATTCATAAGCCGCCGCATATGCGATAACGCCCTGATGCTTCCCCGTGACAGACATCTGGTCCAGACGCTCCCTGGTCACGAATTTCACCAATGTGTCATTCTTTTTGGCCTCTCTTTTAATCGTCATGATCGGACCGTCCTGACATCCATCCTGAATAAAAAGCTTGTCAATGGGCTTGCCCGCCCGAAACGCTTCTATCACGGCATTTCTGCCCTCTATGGTAAATTCCTGGTATCCCATTTTTTCTCCTTTTCAGATTTCAAGCTCCAGCTTTTCCAACCCCAAACGCACCAGTTCCAGAGCCCGGTCCATCCGGCCGCTCAAGTATAAGAAGCCGATCAGAGCCTCCAGCCCCGTAGCCTTGTGATAATCTGACGCGGTGGCATTTTTCGCCTTAGCATAGGGCTTGGCGTTGCGCCCCCGCCGATAGACCGCTTCCTCTTCCTCATCGAGGACGGGCAAAAGAGCTTCTGCCAGACGGGCCTGCAGAGCAGCGTTCACATACCGGATGGTTTGTCCGTGAAGCGCATGAGCAGGCCGGTTGGCGCGCTCTACAACCACGGTTCGGATCACCAGATCATAAACCCCGTCCCCGATATAGGCCAGCGTCAGAGGAGAATAAGTCCTCACGTCCTGTTCACGGCATCCAAAGACCTCGCTAATCTGCTCCAGGAAGCCCTCTTCCCGCCTTACACTCTCTTCCATTTCACTCCCTCGCGCGTATCCTCCAGAACGATTCCTTTGGCCAGCAGATCATTCCGGATCTGATCCGCCCGGGCAAAATTCTTTTCCTTTCTGGCGCCCTGCCGCTCTGCGATCAGTTTCTCTACGTCCTCGTCCAACACTTCCGCCCTGCGCTCCACGATCAAACCGCAAATGTCGGTCAAAAGCAGCAATTCCCTTTTTAAAGCCCCAAGAAACGCCTTGCTGCTTTCATCCTTTGTCTTGGTATTGACAAATTTCACCAATTCAAAAATCACGGAAAGAGCGTCGGCGGTATTGCAGTCATCATCCATGGCTTCGTCAAATCTGCCCACATAGGCTTCCGCCTCCTGCAGCAGCGTCTTTTCCTCGTCCGTCAACTCTTCCTTTGCCGCCTTATCCAGCAGATAATTCAGATTCTCCATGCTGGTGACAATTCGTTCATAACCATTTTTTGCCGCCTCCATCAGCTCCGGGCTGAAGTTCAGAGGGCTCCTGTAATGGGCGGAAAGCATGAAAAACCGAACTGCCTGAGGACCGTATTTATCAATCACTTCGCGGGCCCTGGAGCCATTGCCCTGGGATTTGGACATCTTCTTGTTGCCTACGTTCAAAAAGGCATTGTGCATCCAATATCGCGCAAAAGGCTTTCCGTTGGCCGCCTCGGACTGGGCAATCTCATTCTCATGATGAGGGAAAATCAAATCTTCACCACCTGCGTGAATGTCAATTTCCTCTCCCAAATACCGTTTGCTCATCACCGAGCATTCAATGTGCCAGCCCGGACGTCCCTGGCACCAGGGAGACTCCCAATAAGGCTCTCCGTCCTTTTTGGGTTTCCATAACACGAAATCCAGAGAATCCTCTTTTTGCTCCTCGCCCGTTACCAGCAAAGAACGGTTACCGCCCTGCAGGTCGTCCAGGTTCTTGTGGGACAGTTTGCCGTAATCCTTGAATTTACGGGCGCGGAAATACACCGTTCCGTCCGCCGCGACGTAAGCATAGCCCTTTTCCAGCAGAGTTTCGATCATTTCCAGCATACCGCCGATCTCCTGCGTGGCAAACGGATGGACTGTAGCCGGCCTGACGTTCAGGGCCTCCATGTCCTTTTTGCACTCTTCCGTGAAACGACGGGAAATCACCTCGGCGTCCACGCCCTCCTCCAGGGCCTTCTTGATGATTTTATCATCCACGTCCGTAAAATTAGAAACGTAATTGACCTCATAACCTTTATGCTCCAGATATCGCCGGAACGTGTCAAATACAATCATCGGACGGGTGTTGCCGATGTGAATGTAATCATAAACGGTAGGACCGCAGACATATATTTTCACCCTGCCCGGCTCTAAAGGTACAAATTCCTCCTTTGATCTCGTAAGTGTGTTGTAAATTTTCAGACTCATGTTTTGTTGCTCCTTTTATCCATGCTTTCTCTTTTTCCGGAAACGTATTTTCTTAATTCTCGATTTAATTGTCTGATTTCATCCTCCATCTCCAGGAGACGATTCACCAGCTCGCTATTGGCCTTTTGCAGACAAAGAATGTCTTCCCGAACCGGGTCCGGCAAATCCGTCTGGCTCATGGTCTCCCGGGGCAAAAGCCTGTTATCGCGCTTCACCACCCGTCCGGGCACACCCACCACGGTGGAGTTGGGAGGCACTTCGCTCAGCACCACGCTTCCCGCCCCAATCTTGGAATTGGCCCCGATGGTAAAAGACCCCAGGACCTTGGCTCCTGCACTGATCATCACATTATCCTCAATGGTAGGGTGACGTTTTCCATGCTCCTTACCCGTTCCGCCCAATGTGACCCCCTGATAAAGCGTCACATTGTCTCCGATAACGGTCGTCTCCCCGATGATCACACCGTTTCCATGATCAATGAACAGCCCTTTGCCAATCTGTGCGCCCGGATGAATCTCAATACCCGTCTTGCGCGCGCCCCTCTGGGAAACATACCGCGCCAGGAAATAATGCTTTTTTAAATACAGCTTGTGGGCAATTCGATAGTGCAGCATCGCTTTGAAACTTGGATAAAGAAATACTTCCATGGAAGTATGTATGGCCGGATCCCGCTCTCTGATGATGCGGATCTCTTCCCTCACATTTTGAACAAATCCCATATGACGTCCTCCGGCAATTTTTATAAACGACAGATGTTACCTCATACTATTTTTATGCCAATGAAAAACCACGGATGATCGTTCTCAGAGACGAATTCATCCGCGGTTCCACTCCAAATTAAGGGGCCTGGCCCTTCCCTCGAAACGGGTAACGTCCGCCTACGGATCCGGATACACAGGCTTCTTTCAAAAGCCTTTCCCCGAATCGGCTCACGAATGCACTTCTTTTTCCCCCGGTCAGGAACGCTTACAGCCTATCGACATTCCCTCTCTGTGGCCTTGCCGGAAAAATACTCTCTTCGCTCAACGCCTTTCTTCTCATTCAGTGTATGCTATCTTCTCACTTTTGTCAACTGATTTTTCCAAGGATATGAGCTATTATAAGTCATTTATGATAATGTCTTAATAAATCACAAGAGAAAATGTCTCAAGTGTGGTAAACTTACCTCTGGAAA
>CANQNT010000013.1 GCA_947625255.1 uncultured Acetatifactor sp.
TTTCCTCGATAGCTCAATGGTAGAGCACTCGGCTGTTAACCGAGTTGTTGTAGGTTCGAGCCCTACTCGGGGAGTTTAAGAAGCCCGTAAACGATAGCGTTTGCGGGTTTTTTGCGTGAACAATGAGGAAAGTAGGTGGCCATGCCTGCATCACCAATGGCTATAACCAGATCCATGTCGTCGCCCTTCTGGATATCCTTTCAAAAAGATATGCGGACTGTGTCGTCCAGCCCATGCAAAAGAAACTGTTTCCCTTTAATCACGTCAAAGGCTGCCGGACATATCGTTTATCTCCCCGGTGTCGGTTTAATGATAAGACCGGATATATTTTGGGCTGCCATAGCTTTTCCTTAACTAACTGACATTGCCTCTGAACAGTAACGGAGAGAAGGGTATATTTTATTGTTTTGACCAAGATAGTTGACAATGTATGGGAAAGGGGTTATATTGAAAATGTGTAGAAGAGGGAGATTTCTTTAAGATATTTGTTAAAAAATCTGTTTGCTTTCTTTTGAAATTCCCCAGGTCATTTTTGAAACTAATGAAGGATGGACGAGATATGAGTAAAATATATGATTTGACTGGTTCGGATGTAGAACATCTAGTTGGGGAACTTATATCATCCAATCCAGAGCTGAAAGAACTGGAAAAGGAAGAACCGACAATCAGAAATGTTTTTTTGAATTTTTTTTATGTGGATGAAAATGAGTGTGGAGATATTTCCTTAGGCAGAGAATTATCTGAAATACCCTATAGTAAAGCATCTCTTTATTTTCAAGATTGCAATAAACATATATGTGTCAAGTCCCTAGTTATTTCATTATTAAAGGTGATCTTTTCACAAGAGGTTTGGGAATTGGTCGAGAGAGATTACCTGCGGGCATTGGGTGAACTTGAAAAAGGAATATTAGCGGTAGATATATTTATAATTGTCAATAATCTAAAAAAATTGGTTGTTGAAAATATTAAAGAATTAACAGATGATAATTTTTGCATTTACCTTCAAATTGTTATGCATTTTTGGGAGCATAAGAATTTTACCAGGAAAGATATTGAAAGTTGGCTTCCGGATTCTAATATGCCTTGTAGTTGGGCAGCGGTAAGGAACTGGAGATGTGAATTCTGCAAGGAGGGGAAATGCGGTTTAAAAGAACGCAATAATTTTACTCTCATCCTAGAAGAACGGTTAAAAGAGATGCTAGAGGAGGGCATTCTGATACCAGGTTTGGATGGAAAAGGAAATTATAAAGTAAATTATTGACTGGCAAGGGTGGGGCAACATGGAAAAACATCTATTAGGTATTGGTCATAGTGGAACAGACATAGTATATATAAATAGCGATGATGATATCTGTGAAAAGCTTTTATTCCTTTTTGGAGCTAATATGCCTGATGATAGTCTTAAGGAAGTTGAATTTAAAGAAAAGGAATTGTTTATAAGTATTATTAAATTGATAAAAAACAATGCGGATATATTAACGGTAGTGGTTGAAAACAAGCATATAGATGCAGCGTACACGGATACATATTATCATCACTTTTCCGGACTGCATTTTTGCCCGGATAAATATTGTCGTAGGCTATCATTTTATCAGACCCAAATTGAACCGGAATATTTTTTTGAACCTGATAAAAAAGAATTGCTATATACAAGTTTTGTCGGGACGATGGTTATTAGACCTCTTAGAAGGGGATTCATTGGACGTACTTTATTAAATCCTTATAAATTGAGTATTATGGGAAATGGTGAGAAAGTTTATTTAAGGACGGCTGATTTCCAGCAGCATATTCTGGGGGTTGAGTTTAAATTCCCGGCATTTCCATTTTGCAGTCAGGATGCCTGTTTTATGACATGTGCAGAGGTAACCATCATGAACATGATGGAGTATTTTGGTATGAAGTACCATGTTTATAGATCAGTTCTGCCGAGTGATATAAAGGGGTTATCTAAGAAATATCAATATGAGCGGGTAACGCCTTCTGCGGGGCTTACATATAATGTGGTATCCAAAATATTATCTGAACTGGGTTTTGATCCGAGGTTGTATAATATTGAAGAAATGAAAAGCCATCCTTTTGTGGGAGATGAGCGAGAAAATGAGATTAAGCGGATTATGCACTATTATGTGGAATCTGGTATCCCGGTAGCTGTAAATGTGGAACCTAGAAGCGGGAAGAGGAAAGATGGACACTCTTTGCTGTGTATAGGCCACTCTGGTCAAAAAGATGAGGAGAGGGCCAGGAATTATTCTGTAGTGGTCTCTCACTTTAAACATGAGATTGTTAATTCAGCTGATTTTTATACGAGATATTGCGTGATTGATGATCATCTTTCTCCCTATGAAATACGCGATTATTGTAACCTTTCAAGTTTTTACAACATGAGAATATCAAATCTGGCAGTACCATTATATAAAAAAATGTATTTAGAGGCGGCCGTGGCATATGATATTTTTTACGGTATTATACAATCCGAAGAACTCGGCATCGAGAGTTGGAATATACCTAAAGAATACTTGGGAGAGGAGGAAGCTGTAGTACTGAGGATTTTTCAGGCTTCCACAAGAAGCTTTAAAACTTTTAAGGTGAATTCGTATGGAAAAGGACATAAGGCTAGAAAAGCAATTTTGGCAGAATTACGTTTGCCTCAGTTTATTTGGTGCTGCGAGCTTTTTTCTTATAGTCAATATGTGAAGGATGGAATCGGGGCATTTGCAGAGTTGATTTTAGATGCAAGTTCGTTCGTAAAAAATGATTCTGTTGGCAGTTTAATTTCTATTGAAACGGTAGACCGGTTCATTAGCAGGGATAGTAATCAGCCGTATAATGATCTGACAATACATTTTTTGGAAAAAGAACCCACGTTGATTCCAATATATACCAGAAATTTGAGTTGAAAAATAAGGTAACAAAATATCGTTACAAAATCCGCAAAATACCAGAAAATTGAGCTGAATAAAACTTTACAAATAGAGAATGCTATGTTATAATAAAGAGCGCCATGGTTCGGAACAAATTGAAATTTGGAAAAGAAAACTGTGGGGAAATGTGGAGGCATAATATGGATTTTATGCAGAGAATGCAAGGTAATCTTCAACGTAAAGGAGAGGATTTGACTGTAAAAAGGGTAAAGTTAGATATTTCACCTGCAGGTATTATTAAATTAAATAATCAAATCGAGCAAATGGTGGAAGAAGATCGCGTTATGTTAGAAGCAAGTCCGGGAAAGGCTGCGAGGTATGCTTGCAGCAGATAAGGAAACTCTTGTATTAAATGGTGTATATCAGGATATAAAAAAACAGGCATGAAAACCGGTAAAAAGGGAATGCCTGTTTTTTGCGTTTAGAAAACTATGATTATCTGTTAGGGGATTGGAAAATGGGTGAAAGGGGTGTATAATGAGAAGCCGGGCTTTGTCTAGAATATTATTATGGCGCAAGGCAGTATCGGGATCTGGAGGGAACCATTCATACGGCGCTTTTGGTCTGCCTGACGGCGGGCATCTTGATTCTGGCTGGAGGCGTTGTGGGCGCCGGATCGCTTTTGCGGCTTTTAAATACAAAGGCGGAGCTGATCGATGGAGATACGAAAAAGCCGTTGTATTTTCTGTCGGCGGCAGGTGAATATTCCGCGGTGGCGAAGCCACCCAATCTTATTGGATAGGGCCATAGGATCTGTTACCGAGAGCCAGCCGTCCGAAGGCGGGAGCCATGACTTGTGTCGTGGCTCCCAGTAGGGTGATTTAGTTTTTGATTACTCTTTTTCTTTGCCGCATGGAAACATCCCCGTCAATCTGCATGGTATAGGCAGATGGTATGATACGGTCAAGGATGGAATCGGCAAGGGCACTGCCTCCCAATCTTTCATGCCAGCCTTCCGGCCTGAACTGGGAACAGAAGATGGTGGGAGCCTGGCCACAGCGGTATTCCATCAGTTCCAACAGATCCCTTTGCTCCTGATCGGAGGCAGGGATCAAAAGGAATTCATTGACCGTCTGGATCAAGGTAGGCAGTTCAGAAACTCTCAGGTTCCATATCGGAAAACGGACAAGGGAAGAGGTAAGAGAGCTGACGATTGAAAAAGGAACCGCATATCATCTGCATATGCCCGGATTTTGCCCCTTATGCGTTCGGTATGGATGATGCTTTCCCGAATATTGACGGCGTTCACTATCTGTATCAGAAGAATCTGGAACTGGACGGAAATACATTGTATATCAGGTACAGAATCACAAAGGAAGGCGAGGAGGAGTTCCCCTGTTTTTGGACCTGGTACGGACTGGTACGTTATGAACAGGATATGGAACTCCTTCTGCCCGGGAAAGTAGCTTATAATACTACGGAACGGAGTCACTGGCAGAAGGACGCCGCGGTATTTATTATCCGTCGAAGAATGTTTCCTATTACCTGACTTATGATGCCGGCATCCTTCCATATTTAGGAATCTGGATCTCCGCCGGAGGATATCAGGGGGATTATAACTGCGCCCTGGAGCCCACCAATGGATATTATGACAGCGTCAGCAGGGCGGACAGAAATGACCGTCTTCCCGTTTTGTGCCGGGGGATACTGTCAGCTTTGAACTTGGGATCACATAAACAAAAAGTACCTGATGACATCCGGCTTTCCTGCTTCTTTACCTGATAAAATGCGTAAAAATATGTTCTTCCTTCTCCGGAAACCCGTACTTTTCCTTCCCGAGAGCGATGCTTTTCATCAAAAATGCCATGTTTCGTGCAAGGGTCCGCATGGTCTGCATTCCCTCGCCATCCTGGGCGGCTTCCCCCTGCGCCCTGCCGTGGACGCTGTTCCAGTACTGGCTTGAGGCTACGGGCATTCCGCTGATCGTAAAATATTTATTCAGCTCATCAAAGGTGGCGGACAGACCGCCGCGCCTTGCTGCCACCACGCTGGCGCCTACTTTCATGGTTTTATCGAAGCCTGTGCTGTAAAACAGACGATCCAGGCAGGCGACCAGGGTGGCGTTGGCGGAAGCATAGTACACCGGGCTGCCCAAAACCAGGCCGTCCGCTTCTTCAAATTTCGGGGCAATCACATTTACGATATCATGAAACACACATTGCCCGTTCTGTGAACAATACCCACAGGAAATGCATCCGCGGACCGCCTGATTGCCTACATGGATCAATTCCGTTTCTATCCCCTCTTTCTCGAATTCTTTTTCCATTTCATGTAATGCCAGATAAGTGTTTCCCTCTGCGTGGGGAGAACCGTTAAGCAGTAATACCTTCATTTTGTTTTTCTCCTGTTTCTGTTTTTTTTCTTATTATAATTTTTATCGCGTAAGATTTCAATCTTTCCCCCGAAAAATATTGCTGAGGGAATGGGAAAAAATGGATTCTGGCAGGAACCGTGGACAGATCCCGCAATCAATAGGAGCGGATGTGGGAATGTCCGGACTTTTTCTCCCTGGACGGCGGGCAGGTGCTGTTTGTCAGTCCTCACGATATGAGCCCCATCGGTCTGGAGTTCCGTGCGGGCAACTGCACGGTATGTCTGATCGGCAGTTATGACCCCGAGACCAATACCTTTGAGCGGAGGCAGTTTGGACCATCGATTATGGTTCTTGAAAAATATGATCTGATTGTGTAAGACAGAATCCGGGAAAGGATAATTTTGAGCAATGAGGTTGTGAAGGAGATCGTTCCTATACAGGGACATAGCCAAACAGGCTTTCTATGATTTTTATTTTATCTTTATCATAGAAGGCCTGTTTGAACGGCTGTTATTTGCTGACCTTTTTCTTTCGCCGCAGGAATGAGATGATTCCCGCAATGGCTGCAGCACAGGCTGTAATGACCAACGTGAAAAGCATGGGGCTATTGTTGGTTCGGGCGCTGTCTGCGGCCGGGTTTTCGGATTCTGTATGATCCAGGATCCCTGTTTCTATGTAATGGAGAATATCTCTATCAGGATATTGATTTGAAAGATAAATCGATTCTGGAGCAGTATAATAACGGTGTGTCCATGTATAGCGCAAATGCGGTGGTAAGTTACTGGAACAAAGAACATCAGGAGATGAAATATCAGATTGGGGAGGGTTGTTCCATTGATCAGCTGCTGGGACAATGGCATGCGGATATGAGGGAGCATGTCAATCCCTGCCGTGTCTATGGAATGAATGACGAACAGGGGACCATGATTTGTGCTTACCCGCCGTACAGGAAGAAGCCGCTGAGTACGGGAGCCTGGAGGTTAGGGAATTGGAAGTTGAGACAGAGCGGGTGGGAAGCGTCAGAGATCAAAAGCAGACTTTGGATTTTGCTATCCGCGGTCAGGCTGTCTGCCTGGAATCCGTTGTCAGGCTGTCGGCAGGAGAAAGCATTACGGTAATCTACCGTTAACTTCGATAACAATAAGCGAAATTGCAAAGTGGTGAAACCTTACAGACTCTAAAAAGGGAAGGGGTATGTTATGATAAGTGAGAAATTAAAAAAAGCGCGGGAATATGAAGTGTGCCGGGAAAAGATAATCGGCAGGGAAGCCAGGCCGGTATTCCATATGTCTCCGCGGACCGGCTGGCTGAATGACCCCAATGGGCTTTCCGTGTATAATGGGGAATATCATCTGTTTTACCAATATCATCCCTATGATGCCCACTGGGGCCCCATGCATTGGGGACATGCGGTGAGCAGGGATCTGCTGCACTGGGAGTACCGTCCGGCAGCGTTGGCACCGGATACGCCTTATGATGGGGACGGATGCTTCTCGGGAAGCGCGCTTACCTTTCCGGATGGCAGGCATTTGCTGATGTATACCGGCGTGAGGAAAGAAATCGGGGAAGACGGGGGTATTCGTGATGTGCAGACACAGTGCCTGGCAGTGGGGAATGGAACCGATTATGAAAAATACGAGGGGAATCCAGTCCTGGATGAAAAAAAACTGCCCCGGGACGCAAGCCGGTATGATTTCCGAGATCCGAAAATATGGCGGAAAAATGACGGAACTTACCGCTGTGTCGTGGGAAACTGTTCGGAAGAGGGCGGGCAGGTTCTGCTGTTTACAAGCCCGGATGGTTTCAACTGGGAATACCAAAAAGTATTGGCAGGGGACAAACGGTTTGGAATGATGTGGGAATGCCCGGACTTTTTTGGGCTGGACGGAAAAAACATGTTGTTGATCAGCGTCAATATACAGGGGAATCCATATCACAACGGGAATGGAGTTATGGGTCTCATTGGTGATTATGATGACGGGGCGGATACCTTTGTGGAGCAGTCTGCACGGCTTGTGGATTACGGCACCGATTTTTATGCGCTGCAGACTGTGATGACAACGGATGGACGCCGGGTGATCATCGGCTGGATGCAGGATCCGGCAACCGGCTGGCTGCATTCCAGAGAACTTCCGTGGTATGGACAACTGAGCGTCCCCAGGGAACTATCGATAAAAAATGGAAAACTTTATCAGAAACCGATCAGAGAACTGGAAGCGCTGCGAGGCGAAAGGGTGGAATACAGGAAGGTTCCTCTAAAGGAACTGGTTATGCTGGAGGGCGTCAGGGGACGGACTCTGGATATGGAACTGACCTTAGTATTTGCCGACAGGCGGAAAAGGGATCAGAATGTTACCATTCGGTTTGCCCAGGATAAGGAGCATTGCACCTCCTTGCGTTATTGTATGCAGGATTCCATGCTTAAGCTGGATCGGCAGTTATCGGGAACTAATATGGTTTCCGGCGCTCTCTGCCCAGCGGAATCCGTGGATGGCAGACTGGAATTGAGGATTCTTTTAGACCGATACAGTGTGGAGGTCTTTATAAACGGTGGGGAGCAGGTTATGACTGCGGTTATTTTCACAGAACAGGCTGCAGACGGAATTTCTTTCTCTGCGGACGGAGAGGTCCTGATGGATCTTGTGAAATACGATTTGTACCAGTGAGCAAAATTTTTTTCATGCAGAACTGCGGAAATCCCAAAAATCTGAAACAGATTGGCAGCATTGTCCATAATTTGTATAATCCTGTTTTTGACGGTTTAAAGGAAATAGAATTGCTGCGATAGATCCGTGGAGATGGATCTTGAAAAATATAACCTGATCGTGTAAAATAAAAGCCGTAAACCACGGTTGTGTCCATGGGGAAAGGAGCAGGAGCATGTCCCAGAGAAGATCCGGTATGGAAAAAGAATATAAAAAGCTGCCAATCGGGGTGGATAGCTTTGAAAAACTAATTCGTGGAGATTATTACTATTTAGATAAAACATTGTTTGTCAAGGAATTGCTTCTGTCACACGGAGAGGTAAATCTTTTTACCCGTCCCCGTAGGTTTGGGAAGACATTAAACATGAGTATGCTGAAGGCTTTTTTCGAGATCGGATCTGACAGGGATTTGTTTACAGGTCTGAAAATTGAGCAGGAAGAGAAAATATGCCGAGTACATCAGGGACAATATCCCGTCGTGTTTTTATCTTTGAAGGGAGTGGAAGGAAGAAACTATACGGAGGCGATCGAAATGTTTGCATCCCTGATCGCCAAGGAGGGGAAACGTTTTTCTTATTTATTGGGGAGCGGCAGTACCGAAGCTTCCGATCAGGAAATTTTGGAGAAATTGATTTACAGGAAAGGGGATATAACTGATCTGAAAACTTCCCTCGTTACGATCATGCGGATGTTGAAGGCTTACTATGGGAAACCGGTTATTTTGCTTTTGGATGAATATGACGTACCGCTGGATAAGGCGAATGAAAATGGTTATTATCCTGAAATGGTCAGTTTCCTGAGGGGCTTTATGGGAGAAGCGTTTAAGACGAATTCCGACCTGTACTTTGCGGTGGTAACAGGATGTCTCCGTATTTCAAAAGAAAGTATTTTTACCGGAGTGAATAATCTAAAAACGGATACCATCTCTGATGTGAGATATGATGAATTTTTTGGATTTACGGAGGAAGATGTCCGAATCATTTTGAAGGACTATGAATTGACGGAAGCATATACGGATATCAAGGAATGGTATGACGGTTATCGCTTTGGTGATACAAACGTTTATTGTCCCTGGGATGTGGTGAACCATTGTGACAGGCTGCTGGCGGATCCGGACGCAAAACCAAGACTTTATTGGAATAACACAAGCTCCAATCAGATCGTGAAACTGTTTGTGGATATCGCGGATGCCACCACCAGACGGGATATTGAAGAACTGATAGCCGGTAAAACCATTTATAAGACTTTGTCGGAGGATCTTACCTATGGGGAATTGGAGAGTAGCCCGGAAAATTTATGGAGCGTCTTGTATTTGACGGGATATTTAACCTCTATGGCCGACAGGTGCGGCATTCCCTTTACAAAGGTACCCTTAGTGATCCCCAATAAGGAAATCAGGGAAATTTTTGTCGAAAAGGTTCAAAAATGGTTTGAGGAACGGGTAAATTCATCCCATGAAACCCTTTCTGCATTATACCGGGCTCTGCAATCCGGGAATGCCGATGAGGTAGAAGTGTTTTTACAAAGTCAGTTGCGCGCCACCATCAGCTATTATGACGGATATGAGAGCTTTTATCATGGTTTTGTCCTGGGGCTTTTAAAAGGAAATGGTAAGTGGACGGTTTTATCCAACAGGGAAGCCGGGAACGGGAGGAGCGATATCCAGATAGAATGTGGGGACGGGGAAACCGGTATTATTATTGAGATTAAGTGTGGGAAGGACAAGGCTTCCCTTGCGGATTTGTCGGAAACTGCACTGAATCAGGTTGTAGAAAAATCGTATACGGATTCTCTTTACAATGAGGATATTGCCCAGATATGGATTTTTGGAATTTCTTTTTATCGAAAAAGCTGCTGTGTCCGCGCAAAAAGGGTGGAGCTTAATTAGAAAACGTCGTCAGGTTCATGCCTTTAAGGCAGGAAGGGTAAACGCGAGGATGGGAAAAAGGAAATGGAGAAGCCCAAAACTGTGGATGTGACCGCGTTGGGCGAACTTTTGATCGATTTTACGGAAAACGGAAAAAGCGAAAAGGGGGAATTCCCTTTTTGAAGCCAATCCCGGGGGAGCGTCCTGTAATGTACTTGCCATGCTGGCGAAGCTGGGGCATTCCACGGCCTTTATCGGCAAGGTGGGAAAGGACTTCTTCGGGGAGCAGTTAAAGAACGCCATTGAAGAGGTGGGAATCGACGCCTCTTATCTGCGGATGGACGAAAAGGTTCACACTACCCTGGCCCTGGTGCATACCTTCCCGGATGGGGACAGAGATTTTTCCTTTTACCGGGATCCCGGGGCGGATATGATGTTAAAGGAGGAAGAGGTGCCGGAGGAGCTTTTGGAGCGGACCAGGATCTTCCACTTTGGTACCCTTTCCATGACCCATGAAGGCGTGCGGAGAGCCACAAAGAAGGCGGTGGAGAAGGCGAAGGGCTGCGGCGCCTTGATTTCCTTTGCTCCCAACCTGCGGCCGCCTCTGTGGGAGAGCCTGGAGGACGCCAGAACCCAGGTGCTGTACGGACTGGGGCAATGCCATATCCTGAAGATCTCGGACAATGAGATCCAGTGGCTTACCGGGGAGGAGGATTATTCCGCAGGGGTGAAATGGATCAATGGTGCTGCACTATATCCTGAAGCATGGGGAGATCCGGAAACCGGGGGATCCTCAGAACCAGGGGAGGAACCTAAACTTAAGTCTGGAAAGATTTACGGAGGAAAATCTCCTGGAAATGCTGAATTTCGCCAACTGCGCCGCCTCCCTTGTCACCACCAGAAAGGGAGCGCTGCGTGTGATGCCTTCCCTGGAGGAGATCGAGAGGGAGCGGGGCAGATAGGGAGATTTCTTTCCCAAATACAATGTGCTGGGGCTTATGCTTGTCGGAACCGTCCTTGTAGTATGGGACACCTTTTGCAGGAAGGCTTGACACTTTTTCCGGAGATGATACCATTATTTATGAAAAAAGAAGGTTCTCCGGATCTGCGGCAGGAGATGGAAACTGGCCGGTTGGGAAGACGAGTCTAAGGAAGAGCAAAATCAGGAAAGAAACGGAATGGGGACGAAGGAGGCTTGGAACAATTGTAAATACCTGTACGATCCTTACAGGAAGCGTGATTGGCAGTATATTTAAGAAAGGGATTCAGGAAAAACAGCAGAACGCGCTGTTCACGAAGATGGGGCTGGCTGCGGCCGGTCTTGGGATCAATGCCGTGGTTCAGAATATGCCTAAGAGCAATTATCTGAAATGATACGACTTTTTCCCCTTTTGTGCAAGCTTAACCAGATAAGACTTTCAGGCCGGAAGTGGTTTGAATGAGAAGCTGAAAAGATGATAGCTTGGAAAGAACTGCGTTACCGTGCAGTGGAAAGCCTATGTGGCAGCAGGATATCCGGAGATCAATTCCTTCGACGATCTGATTCCTGTCATGAAGAAAATGCTTGAGGCCTATCCGGAAACTGAGAGTGACGGTGAGGATGGCGGAACTCCTACTGTGGGAACCGCGCTGAATGCAGGAAGCGATGGTGAATATTGGGGCAACATGACGCAGTGGTACAGGTGGCATGGCTACGAGCCGGATAATCTTGCCTACTTACTGGAAACCGATATGTTTAATGGGAAATATGTCAGTATTTTGGACGCCGGTAGGGATAGCTTGTATTACAAGGGCCTGAAATGGTACAATCAGTGCTATAGAGAGGGGCTAATGGATCC
Organism: uncultured Acetatifactor sp.; assembly: GCA_947625255.1. Lineage (GTDB taxonomy): Bacteria > Bacillota > Clostridia > Lachnospirales > Lachnospiraceae > Acetatifactor. Next base: position 11,646 of record CANQNT010000013.1, read on the forward strand.
TGACAGCATCAATACTGAAAGAAATGTGCAGTCGGCCAAGCAGAATAACCTTGAGGTGATGATGCCCAGCGGTACTCTCCAGGGTTATATCGGTTACAGGGGCGTTTACGTCCCGGGACAGACCGTTACGCAGGAGAACTGGACCACTCCTTACGGCGGAAAATATTATTTGGTGGTGAATGCCAAGACACAGAATTTGCAGGGCGCCTTAAAACTTCTGGACGGGTTGGCGAATCTGGATATGAAATTTGAAATCTGTCACGGTCCTCAGGGCTTTTTATGGGATTTGGATGAGAACGGCCTGGTCGTTATGACAGAAGAAGCCATCGACCGCGAGGTACATCCTGAGAATTATACTGCATTGGAAGGCTGGCCGGGGTATGGCGAGCAAACCACTTTCATGGATCAGTGGATCTTGGATCATACGAATTACGGTCCTTCTTATTCTTATATCGGTACGGACGGCAACCCCAGACATTCCAGAGTCAGACAGGCATGGTTTGAAGTGAAAGATATTATGGCGCAGCAGGAAGAGAATGTTCAATGGGTGGAGCATTTCGGTTATAAGGATCTGAAGGCGCAGCTGAAGGATCACAATGCTTATAAGCTGAACACCGATTTGGATAATGTGAAGTCCTTTGTCTCCACGCCGGACGATATCATGCAGCTGACCGTGGATGCGATCAAGGATGTGGTGGTATCTGCGAGCTGGAAGATGGTGTATGCGAACAATGATGAGGAATTTGAAAATATCTGGGATCAGATGATTCAGGATTGTATTGAACTGAACAATGATAATGATATTGTTGCTTGGAGACTGGAAGATCTGGAACATGCACGGGAGATCGTGAAGAGTCTGGAGGCAAATTAAGAACAGGCCGTTGAAGCGGCGCTTACAGGCAGTTATATAGAAGATACGGCAGGCGGTCCCGGACAACCGGGACTGCCTGTTGTACATTGGAATTCAGGAAAAGGAGAAAGACTATGCCCAGAATAGAACAGGAAATCATGACAGAATGGCGTTTCGCTTTTGTACCCGCTAAACCCAGGAAAGTGATCAAGTACATGATAGAGGAAGAGGACTGTCTGCTTAAAAACCAAGAGTTGCCGCAGGAAAGGGAATGGGAAGAAATTGTTCTTCCCCATGATTGGGCGGTAGACCGGCCGTTTTCACAAAAAATGGAGCAGGCAGAGGCCCAGGGGTTCCGGGATCGTTGGGGGATAGGCTGGTATGCAAGAAAGCTTGTAATTACGGAGAAGAAGTTGGGATATCAGTATTTTCTGGATTTCGGCGGTATCTATGAGAACAGCAGCATCTGGGTAAACGGAAAATATGTGGGCGGCAGAAAATACGGCTACAGTTCCTTTCGGACGGAGATCACAGATGTCATCAGGGAGGGAGAAAATGAGCTGCTCATCAAGGTAGATAATACGCTCTTGCCGGCGGACCGCTGGTACAGCGGCTGTGGAATTTACCGTACAGTGAAGCTTACGGAAGTAGAACAGAGGCACCTGGAATCCTGGAAAATGCAGATACATACAGGAATAAAGGGAAAGCAGGGATGGATCGAAGTTGATACAGGCGGTCAGGGACCTGTGCGGGTTCTTTTAAAGGAGACCGACAAGAGGGACTGTACGGCCAGCGAACGAAGGATTCTGGCGGAGGCTGTGTGCTGCGGAGATGTCCCGATCCGGTTAGAGGTGGAGGATGCCCTTCTCTGGTCAGCAAAGACTCCGAATCTGTATGAACTGGAGCTGATTCTGCTTCAGGGGACAGGGGAATCGGAGTGCGACAGGATTTCCATGAGGGTTGGAATACGGGAGATTTCCTTCCGGCCAGGAGAAGGAATGTTTGTGAATGGACAGCGGGAACTTCTTAAGGGCGTATGCCTCCATCAGGATGTGGGGATCCGGGGAATTGCCGCGAAAAAGGAGATTTGGGCAAAAAGACTGGCGGATCTTAAAGAAATGGGCTGTAATGCTATCCGTACCTCTCATCATACTCCCTCTTCTGAGTTTTTGGATCTATGTGATGAGATGGGTTTCTATGTATATGAAGAGTGCTTTGATAAATGGACCTTAGGGCTCTATGGCCGCTATTTTGAAACCGAATGGGAAAAAGATGTAGAAGCCATGGTTCTTCGGGATCGTAACCGTCCCAGCGTTGTAATATGGGGCGTGGGCAATGAGGTAGAGTTCCAGGGACAGAACGCTATGCTCGGTCGTCTTGAATTGTTGGTGAATAAAGTAAAGAGCATGGATCGAAAGCGCCCGGTGACCTACGCGATGAATCCTCATTTCAGCAGGGAAAGAGATGTGGATGTTACCAAAATTAAGGATATTCAGAAGTTTGTAGATGAAAAATCCAGTACGGAGATTGAAGATAACGCGGAACGCGTAGAGCGAATTTGTAAAATCGGCGCATTGGTGGATATACTGGCATGTAATTATCAGGAACAGTGGTATCCCATGATCCATGATGCCATGCCGGATAAGCTGATCCTGGGAACGGAGGTTTATCAGTATTTCTGCGGTCATGTGGATCATATGCAAAACTATACTCTGCGGAATCCTTCTCTGGTGCCGGAGCAATACGATTATTGCATCGGCAGCATGATCTGGACCGGATATGATTATCTGGGAGAATCTATGGGGTATCCTGCTAAGGGCTGGGGCGGTTCCCCGATCCGTACTGACGGCAGCAAAAGAGCGTCTTATTATATCCTGAAAAGCTATTGGACGAAGGAACCCATGATCTATTTCTCCGTTATGGATTATTCCCTGAGGGATGAAGGGGTCAAGGAGCATTGGGATCTGCCCATCTACGCCCATCACTGGCATTTCCCGCAGTTCCGGAAAGTGGTGGTGCCTTATATGATCGCGACGAACTGTGAAAGAGTGGAAATTTTCGTAGGTGGCAGACAGTTTTCAGCCCCTGATCCGGCGCGGTGCCCGGACAGGCTGATCACAGGTTTTGTTCCTTATATTCCGGGTAAGATACGTGTGGTTGGTTATATCGGTGAAAAGGAAGTATGCAGCCAGGAAATCGTCACTCCGGGACCGGCGGTAAAGCTGTCTTTTGCGGAAAAAGAGAGAAGACTTCCGGTCAGGGAGGGATATGAGATCCTTTTGACAATGAGAACGGAAGATGCACAAGGGAATCCCTGCTTCAGGGAAAGCTCTCTTGTGTGCTTTATGGCAGAGGGTCCGGCAGAGATCCTCGGCGTGGATAACGGTGACATCTGCGGCGAAGAGCCTTATCAGTCGAATCGGATCCATATGTACCACGGCAGTGCCAGCGTTCTGGTGCGCCTGACAGGAGAGCCGGGACGCGCGGTGATCCGGGCTTTCGCGGAAGGAATGAGCGCCGGGGAAGCAACGTTCTTTATCGGTGATGGAGATGACCGCAGATGATATTGGGGACGGCATAGTGTATGGACATCATATGCCAGACAGATCCTTTATGCGGCTGATCGCGGAAGAGGCGGGGCTCTGTCTGGGATGTATGCCGTGAACGGGACGACTGTGATCAGAAGTGGGAATACCATACAGACCCAGGTAGAAGGGGCGCCGCAGGAGATGTCGGATATGATCCTTTTAGACGGATATACCAATGATGCCGATGAAAGGAATCTGGGCATGTTGGGGGAGATATTGCCGGAAGGTGAGGAGAACTTTTAATTGCAGCGTGCAGCACCGAGATACAAACAGCTATTTGGCAAACTGTTTTGGGTATGATTTATGGTGCAATGTGGGGTGGAGCGGCAGAAAAGAAAAAACCGCCGCCGGGTAATATCCTGCCGAAGAAGATGAACGATCAAATCATTTGGTATGTTCGAATTGCACATATGTATTAATGGGCTCATGGAAAAACAGGAGGATACAGATTCGCATCCTCCTGTTTGTTATGCGGACAGCGCGCTTTGTGTGCCGTCCGACGGCTAAGCCTGTTTGGAATTTTTGCCTTGCTTGGCGGCCTCCAGCTTGAGCTTGCGGCGGTTCTTGACATCCTCGGGCATCGGCTTAATATCCCCGGACAGGGTCAAGGCCTGCTTGGTGGCCATAGGACCAAGCAGCTCGTAAATCAGGATGGCAAAAAGGGTAATGTTACGGATGAGCGAACCCGCTTCTCCAAGCTGCATGGCGGTAGCGCACATTCCCAAAGCCACGCCGGCCTGAGGGAACAAGGTGATGCCTAAGTATTTACAGATACTGGGGGAACAATTGGTGGCCTTGGCACTGATTGCCGCGCCAAAATATTTTCCGGCGCAGCGGGACAAGATGTAGACAAAACCGATGGCCACGATGGCCGCGTCAGAGAAGACATTCAGCTCCAGCTCCGCGCCGCTGATCACAAAGAAAAGAGCAAAAAGCGGGGATGTCCATTTGTCCGCAGCTCCCATCAGATCGTGTGACAAGGGACAGATATTGCAGAAAATCGTACCCAGCATCATACAAACCAGCAGAGAGGAAAAGGAAATATGCACGGGACCGATGTCGAATTCCAGCATGGCCAGCGAAGCGGTCAGGAACACAAAAGCGATGGCCAGGTTCAGTCGGTTGGTATTGGAATTGAAAAGCCGCTCTAATTGCGTCAGCACCCATCCCATGACCGCGCCCAGCAGCAGGGAGGCTACAATCTCGATGAACGGATTGAGAAGGATGGAGACAAGGTCCACCGCACCGCTTTGCAGGGTTCTGGCAATTCCAAAGGAAACGGCAAAGACGACAAGACCTACCGCGTCATCCAGGGCTACGATGGGCAGAAGCAGACTGGTGAGGGGACCCTTGGCCTTATACTGACGCACCACCATCAATGTGGCGGCGGGAGCGGTAGCCGTGGCAATGGCACCCAGAGTGATGACCTGGGGCATGGAAAGCTTTTCGGGCAGGATCAGATGTACCACGAATAAGGACAAGTCCACGAGCAACGTGGCGGTCAAGGCCTGAAAGATACCGATGATGATTGCTTGTCTGCCGGTCTCTTTCAGATCTTCCAGACGGAACTCATTTCCGATGGAAAAGGCAATGAAGCCCAGAGCTACTTCCGAAATCAGGGAAAGAGAGGCTACCTGCTCTCCAGTGTTAAACCCCAGGCCTTCGATGCCCAACGCTCCCAGGAAATAGGGTCCGATCAAAACTCCGGCGACCAAATAGGCAGTGACGGAGGGCAGCTTGAAAGGCTTGAAAGCCCTTGTCATCATCAGCCCCGCCAGAATGGCAATGGATACGGATAATAAAGTATACACGAAAAAACCTCCTTCGATTGAAAAAACAGTGCCTATGACACAATTTTGTTATACAACATATTTTCGTGGGAAACAATCGAAAATATCACTAATTTTTCGGCAGTTTTCTCATTTTCTTTGCGTAATTTTCGATATTATGCTTTTACTGTGTAAGGCAAAGCAGTTGCTCCATGCCCCCGGCGTGCCTTACATGGGACGGCAGGTGATGAAACCGATGGGAATCGTAATGCTGAGAAACGTAATTCTCTATTGATGAGAATAGGGTGTTGAAGTTCTGGGTGAAATCGATTATAATAGAGGAATGTCGGAACGGCAAGGAGGAGGACGATGGAGCAGGTTCGGTTGAATAAGTATCTGGCACAGTGTGGTGTGTGCTCCCGGCGGGCGGCGGATCAGTTGATCGGGCAGGGAAAGGTGACGATCAATGGGAGGATTGCGTCCATGGGGGATCAGGTGTTTCCCGGAGACGAGGTCGCGTTAGAGGGCAAAGTGCTGGAGGGCCAAAAGAAACCGGTTGTGCTGGCGTTTTACAAGCCGGTGGGCGTGGTGTGTACGGAAAAGGATGCCCACGCGGAGCGGATTTTGTCGGACCTGATTGATTATCCGGCGCGTGTCACTTATGCAGGTAGGCTGGATAAGGATTCGGAAGGACTGCTGCTTCTGACCAATGACGGGGACTTGATCGAGGCCATGATGCGGGGAGCAAACCGTCATGAAAAGGAGTATATCGTGAAAGTGCATCGGGAGGTGACGCCGGAATTCCTGCGGAGGCTTTCCAGAGGCGTTTATTTGGAGGAGTTGGACTGCACCACCAGGCCTTGCAGGGTGGAGCAGACGGGAAAGTTTACCTTTCGCATTGTCCTGACACAGGGGCTGAATCGGCAGATCCGCCGGATGTGCGAAACTTTTGGATATTATGTGAGAAAAATACAAAGAATTAGAGTGATGAATATTACCCTGGACGGTATTCCCTATGGCGGATGGCGGGAGGTTACGGGAGAAGAGTTGGAGCGTCTCTATCAGGAGGCGGGGCTTGGAGCCGGTGACGAGAAATCGCTTCGTCCGGTCGGAGACTGGAGGCCGTCTCATCCGGTCGGAGGCGGGAAACCGTCTCGGTCAGCCGGAGACGAGAAGTCGTCTCGCCCGGCTGCCAGAGCGGATAGGCCGCATCGTGTGTATATATCGACCGGGAATCTGGATGCTGTAAGGAAACCAAAGCATGCCTCTGTCAGCGAGCGCAAGGCTTCCGAAGCGGAGTCCGCGGATACCCTGAAAAATCCCCAAAAAGAATAGCGCAGAGTGAAAATAACAGAGGGAAAATAAAAAAGATGGACGCGAAGAGCAGAATGAAAGAACTTGTTGAGACCTTGAATGCCGCGGCGAAGGCATATTACGCGGAAGACAAGGAATTGATGAGCAATTGGGAATATGACAGGCTTTATGAAGAACTCGAAGCCCTGGAAGCGGAAACGGGCATCGTCCTTTCCAACAGTCCTACGGTGAACGTGGGGTATGAAGCGGTGGAGGAGCTTCCTAAGGAGCGCCATGAGAGTCCCATGCTTTCTTTGGGCAAGACGAAAAGTCGGGAGGAACTTCGGGATTGGCTGCAGGGGCACGAGGCTTTGCTGAGTTGGAAGCTGGACGGCCTGACCGTGGTGCTGACCTATCAGGGCGGAAAGCTGACCAAGGCAGTCACCAGGGGAAACGGCGAGATCGGCGAGGTCATCACCAATAATGCTAGGACCTTTCGGAATCTGCCTTTAAGCATCGCGTTCCAGGGTGAGCTGGTACTGCGGGGTGAGGCGGTCATTACATATTCGGATTTTGAAAAAATTAACGCCCGGATCGAGGATGTGGATGCCAAGTACAAGAATCCCCGGAATTTGTGCAGCGGTTCCGTGCGGCAGTTGAATAATGAGGTCACGGCGGCGCGCAACGTCCGTCTCTATGTTTTCACTCTGGTGCGGGCGGAAGGAATGGATTTTGAAAACTCCAAGGTCAGACAGTTCCGGTTTTTACAGGAGCAGGGCTTTGACGTGGTGGAATATGAGTTGGTCACGGAGGATACGATTCTGGGGGCCATAGAGCGTTTTGAAAAAAAGGTGGAAACCTACGATGTCCCTTCCGATGGTCTGGTGCTGACTTATGAGGACATCGCTTACGGTCAGTCCCTTGGCCGCACTGCCAAATTCCCCAGAGATTCCATTGCCTTTAAGTGGGCGGACGAGGTGCGTGAGACGGTGCTGCGGGAGATTGAATGGAGTCCCAGCAGGACGGGACTGATTAATCCGGTGGCGATTTTTGAGCCGGTGGAGCTGGAGGGGACCACCGTCAGCAGGGCCTCCGTGCACAATATCAGTATTTTGCGGGGGCTGAAGTTAGGAATCGGTGACCATATCACGGTCTACAAGGCCAATATGATTATCCCCCAGATCGCGGAGAATCTGACCCGCAGTGACACTGTGGAAATCCCGGCCACTTGTCCGGTATGCGGCGGCCCCACCCACATCCGCCAGATAAACGAGGTGCAGTCCCTTTACTGTATCAATGAGGACTGCGCGGCCAAGAAGATCAAGTCCTTTACCCTTTTTACCAGCCGGGATGCCATGAATATCGAGGGACTGAGTGAGGCCACCCTGGAAAAATTTATCGACAAAGGCTTTATCAGGGAATATGCGGATCTATTCCATCTGGATCGTTACCGGGAGGAAATCGTGGAAATGGAGGGCTTCGGAGAACGGTCTTACCAGAATCTGATCGACAGCGTTGACCAGGCCCGGACCACCACCCTGCCCAGAGTGATTTATGCCTTGGGAATCGCCAATATCGGTGTGGCCAACGCCAAGATGCTTTGCCGTCATTTTGATTATGATTTTGAACGGATGAAGCATGCGGACGTAGGGGAGCTGAGTGCCATCGAGGGCGTGGGAGAGGTGATCGCCACTGCTTTCGTGGACTATATGCGCAAGGAAGAGAATGTGGAGAAGCTGGACCGGCTCTGGAAAGAACTGACCATTGAAAAGCCAGTGGTGGATGCGGCGGCCCAGACCCTGACCGGCAAGGTTTTCGTGATCACGGGAAGCCTGGTCCATTATGGAAACCGTAATGAGTTAAAGGAGATCATTGAACAAAAGGGAGGAAAGGTCACGGGAAGCGTGACCTCCAAAACGGATTGTCTGATCAATAATGACAATACCTCTACATCTTCCAAAAATAAAAAAGCCAAGGAATTGAATATTCCCATCCTGACGGAGAAGGAATTTCGCGCCGTGTATTTGGGAATTGAAGAATAGAAAGAAGAAAAGAAAGTTTGAGGTTGTTAGATTATGCCCATTAAGACACAGAGTGATCTTCCCGCGCGGGAGATTCTGGAAAATGAAAATATCTTCGTTATGGACGAGTACCGTGCGCTGCATCAGGACATCCGTCCCCTGGAGGTCTTGATACTTAACATCATGCCCGTAAAACAGGACACCGAGCTTCAGCTTTTGCGCGCCTTGTCCAACACGCCCCTGCAGGTGGATGTGACCTTTATGAACGTGCGCAGTCACGTTTCTCTGAACACCTCCGCCAATCACCTGAATAAATTTTATACGACACTGGATGAGATCCGGGATCAGAAATATGACGGGATGATCATCACGGGCGCTCCCGTGGAGGATATTAGTTTTGAAGAAGTGGATTATTGGGAAGAAATGTGCGAGATCATGGATTGGGCTCAGACTCACGTGACCTCCACCTTACATATTTGCTGGGGAGCCCAGGCGGGATTCTATCATTATTATGGGATTAATAAGGTGAAGCTTTCTGAAAAGCTGTTTGGAATTTATGAGCATCGGGTGGCCAACCGCAAGATCCCCCTGGTACGGGGCTTTGACGATATTTTTCTTGCTCCTCACAGCCGCCATACGGAGACGCCCGCGGCTGCCATTCATGCCTGCAGGGAACTGACCGTTCTGGCGGAGTCCCAGGTGGCGGGAGTGTTCTTGGCCATTGCAGAGAATGGGAAGAAGATTTTTGTCAACGGGCATCCGGAATATGACCGCTATACCCTGAACAATGAATATTATCGGGATCTGAATAAGGGACTGCCCATTCACGTGCCTTACAACTACTATCCCAATGACGATCCCAAGGAGAAGCCCCTGCTGCAGTGGAGGTCCCACAGCAACAACTTGTATAGTAATTGGCTGAACTACTATGTCTACCAGGCGACTCCCTACGATATCAGGGAGATCTGAGGAAATCCGCTGTTTATGAGGCTTTCATGGATTTTTCTTAAAAAATGGATTTTTACAAAATGGCTCATTTTTGCTCATGATTTTACACAAAAATGGGGTAAAAATGGGGTAGAAAAAGTATTCATGGGGTAAAAATAATGTGTAACTGTCAAGGAGTTTTAAGAGCCGTCCCCAGTCATTAATAACAAGCTTTTTCGCTGTCTGGAAGTCGATTTTTCCGCCGCTGATCTTCTGCACCAGTTTTACACAATCCATAAAATATTTAAATTCGTTTTTGTAAGCTTGCTCAAATCTTTCTTCATATTTTGCGTTTTTCGGGTTTGCTTCATAATCCGCTTCTGCGTGATTTGGGTTTCTTTCCCTTTCTTTCATTATATTATAGTATATAGCGGACATATTTTGCGTGTTATGCATATAGCGGACATATCTAAAATAGAATATAATAATACATAAATAGAAAGAGGCGCAAAATGTCATATTCAGAAGCACAGAAAAGAGCAAGTATAAAATACATGGCAAAAAAAAAACGGATGATATCCGTTTAAGAGTTCCAAAGGGTACAAAAGATAGATATAAAAAAGAAGCGGAAAAAAGAGGTGTAAGCATGACACAATATATAATTAATGCTGTTAACGAAAAGATAGAACGGGAGTCGAAATAATGAGCAGTAAAGAACTTGCAATACAACTAATCGACAAAATACCGATTGGAGGGCGCGGCAATCCCGGAGATTGAAACAGTAGAGCCGGACGAATGGGATCTGGCCATGATCGCAGAAGCAGAAAGAGAAAATGACGGAACGGGGATAACCATTGAAGATCTGGCGGCCAAGCTGGGGGTAGAACTTTGAAAAAATATAAAATTTTTTATAAGAAGGCCGCAGAAAAATTTTTGAGGAAACAGGACAAGCAAACACAGGAAAGGCTTTTAAAGGTGATTTACAAGCTTCAGAAGGAACAGATATAAAAGACATTAAGAAAACCGCCCTTTTGCTGGGCGGTTTAAGGAAAACCAGAGAGCTGGGCGGCTATCCTCCATCATCGGAGGGGCCTTCCCCTTTTCTATAATATAGCACGAATAACTATTTAGTCAATCATTTTCCTCCAGGGAAATGGCTTATTAAAGATTCTGCTGTGCCTCAAGCCACTCTTCAAAATATTTTTCAATCACGGTAAAGGGGGCGGGTCCCATCTCCAGGAGGAAACGGTGGAATTCTTTGATGTCTAAGGCATCTCCCAATTCTCCGGCGGCCCGGTCTGCCAGATTTTGAATCTCCAGATATCCCACATAATAGTTCAGATATCCTTCGGGATCACTGATCACATAGGTATATAAATCTTCCACGGTTTCCCGGGATTCGATTCCGATCCATTCATGGCAAAAGTCATAGGTATCATCCAAATCCCAGCCGTCATAATGGATGCCGATATCCAAAAAGGCGGAGAGCGCCAGATTTAATCGTGCCATCAGTTGGTTTGCCTTTCGGATGGGCTCGGACAGATCGTCCATATAGGTATAGCTGTAGAGTTCGGCATAGGTTCCCCAGCCTTCGCTGTAGCCCATGTACTGCATAAGGCCCCGGAAATAGCTGTGGGGACTGCTTTTAAAAAAGGCGTTCTGATACAAATGTCCCGGATAGCCCTCATGGGCCAGCACGGTGAACAAGTCATAGGAACTGGATGCCAGCTTTTTCTCATTGATATAAATTACATTCTGGTCGTTCTGGTCCAAGGGAGGAATCATGAAAAACGCGGGATTCATCATGTCCGCCATGGAAGGAGCGACTGTCTTGATGCGGTATGCGTTGGCCGCGATCTGGGGGAAGTCTGCCGCGATCCTTTGGCGCAGATCCTGGAGCATGGCTTCCGGCGACCTCTCATCCGCCCGTTCTTCCAGAAACTCGTCCAGCAGGTCTTCCCCGGACCCATACAGAATCTCCTGTACCTGAACGATCAATTGGTCAATGTCCGAAGCGATCGCCTCCTGCAATTGGTCTACGGAAGCAAAGGTCATGCCGATGTTGGACTGAATCAGGTATTCATAGTATTCCCGTCCCTGGGGCAGGTAATAAAGCCCTTTTTCGTTTTGCCCTTTTCCACGCATGGCCTCCAGCCCCTTGATCAAAAGTTCATATCCGGCCACGAAGTCGGTGGAGAGAACGTCGTCATCCCGCAGGATCAGAGCTTCTTTTTCCTCATCGGAAAGGGGCAGCTCTTCCAGACGTTCCGCAAAGGATTCTTGCAGGAAAAATTCGCTTTCTCCGTCCCAAAGATAGGCTCCGCATTCCTCCAGAACGATATCCAGCTGGGTATCCGACATAAAGAGGCCGTATTCCGCACGCACCTCCTCCCAGGTCAGGGCGGAAGCGTAATAATCGTCCACCTGACTTAAAAGCGTCAGGTAATCCTCCACGTCCTCCGTGTCGTAAAAAGCGTATTCCGCCAGGGAATAGGGCAGGCTGGCGTGCAGTCCGGTGCCTTGCTGGAAGGGCTCGTAATAATATTGCAGATGGGCTTCCTTCTCGCAGGCATCCAGGTATTCGGACAAAATGTCAGCCGTGATTCTTTGCTCCCTGGTCATTTCTTCCCGGGAATAGCTTTCCAGCAGTTTCCGACATTCCTCGATGGAAGAGAGCGTTTCTTCTTCCTCCACCCCCTCCAGGAGACCTAAGTTGGCGGGACCGGGTGTGATCCCTGCCGTTTCCGGGTCGGTCAGGAAGAAATGCAGGGTCAGGGTGTCGTCCGCCACGCTGTCCTCGAACAGCAGCTTCAGAAATTCGTCGAAGCTAAGATCCTCATAATCACCGGGATTCAGCTTGTCCCACCAGGGATTGATGGAAGAGGCCCCGTCCTGCTCGTTGTCTTCTTCCGAACCGGTGGCATCTCCGTCTGTAGAATCAGAATCCGGAGCGTCCCCATCGACCTGACTGTCAGAGGTGTTTTGCCTGTCAGACTGGCCGGAATCGGAAGGATGCGCGTTACGCACATCCTCCAGCCACTTCCCGTTTACAAAATACCAGTCATCAAAGGAAAAACTGCATCCGGTCAAAAGAATTGCCGCCAGTCCCAGACAGAGAACACGCCAGAGGATTTCCTGAAACTTTCTTCTCCCTCTCTTCTGTATGCTGCTTTTTTTCATATTAAATTTCCTCATATCCAAACCTCACATCACGGCTTTATCCATATCCCACACTTCACTTTATCATAACATAATATTCTTCATAATGCCAGCGCTTTCTTGGAAACAAAAACAGCCTGCCGCACATCGCTTGCCGGATGTGGGGCGAGGCTGTTTTTCGCGGATCCTCAGGACGCATTAGCCACTCTGTTATCGATGTAGATTTGCAGCGCCTCCAAGGCTTCGTCGGGGCTTAAGCCCGCGCCATCGATCAGTTCGCTTACCGTACTTAAGTCCTTTGTCCTTTTTTCATCATATAAGGCTTCCAATTCCTTTTTTTCTGATTCTATCCTGGTCAGCAGGGCGGAAATCAGTTCCTCTTTCGCGCTGATTTTCTCTTCAATGGTTTTTTTTGGCCCTCTTGCCATATGTTACCTCCTTTTTGTCCAATTGCTATTAGTATATGCACAAATCAGGCAAATATGCATCTTTTCCTTTGCTTTTTCCAAAATTTCCATGTGGCGGACGCGGCAGACGCGGGGACACGTTGATGGCCGGGAGATCATCCCGGCATTTCTTCGGCATACGATGCAGCCTTATGAGTGACCGTGTTGGTTGTAAAATGGGTCATGGCGGATACTGGGATCGACGCAGACAATAAGCTTGCCATAGGCAGTAAGGCTGAAGCGGTGTTAATCCTGTGTAAAGGCAGGAAAGACGAGCTTGAATTTCGAGCCGTGGTTTTCCTGGCTGTCCACCCACACAAATCCGCCGCACAGCCCCGCCACATGGCGGACAAGGCTTAGTCCTATGCCGTAACCGTCTTTCTTTCGGTTTCCGATCCGATAGCGGCTTTCAAAGATTTTCTCTTGCTGTTTTCCGCTGATGCCAATGCCCTGATCTTCAACCGATACATAGGGACACCCTCCCTGCGAGCCCACATAAACCTTGATCGGCTTGTTTTCCCCGTATTTCATGGCATTATCGATCAGATTGGAAATTGCCCGATACAGGAGGAGTTCATGACCGGCGATTGACAGGGCGGCATCCTCGTCAAAGTCAAAGGAGATAGCGGGATATATTCTTTTGTATTCATCTGCCGCCATTCCGCAAATTAGGAGAAGATCCACTTTTTCCAATTTGATTTCATTGGTCGACAAGGTCAGAATATCATCAAGGCTGTTGACCATGCGGTCAAGTTGTGCAATTGCCGATGCTCCGGCGGCCGGACATTCATTTTGTATCGTAGCCCGCAGCAGCGCAAGGGAATTTTTCTGGTCATGAGAAAGAAAAGCGCTTAAATTTTCAAAATCCGCATACAAGCGGGCGGTTTCCTCCCGGACCTCTCTGAAGGCGGATTCGATCTCTGAAAGCTCCTTTGGAAAAGCCGTCTGAGGCAGCATGTTTTTTCCTCCGATATATTTGAGGCTGTTCGCTGTCGCTTCAATGGGCTTTACGATTCTGCGGGTCAAAATATAGGCAAATACAAAGGACAATAGCAGAGAAATCAGAAAAGCGATCAAAGTTGCGCGAATAATAGCCGACACATAATATGGGGCAAAAAGCGTGTGAATTTCCTGCCCGGCAATCACACGCCGGTGAAATTCTCCCCACGGGATGGTAAGGCCTTGTTCGGAAGCAACCGTTCCATCTACGGATACATAGTACCCTTGCATCTGTTCGGGCACGTCGATTTGCATGTTCACCAGAAAGAGGGTCGCGGCAAGGATAAGCACGAGAAGCAGACACAAGGAGTAAAGTAAAAGCAAGTGTTGAAATTTTATTTTTCGGAATCGTTCCATAAGCGATACCCCTTCCCTTTTATTGTGATCAGCAGCGTCTGACCGCTGGCCGCCTGCAGCTTTTTGCGGAGATTGGAAATGTGAACCCGCAGCACCGAAGAGAACAGGTCAAGCTCCTCATTGTAGGTGTGTTCTATGATTTCCTCGCCGGACGCGACTTCCGGGTGCCGCTGGGCGAGATAGAAGAGAATGTCAAATTCCTTCGTCGACAGGGGGATAAGATCCTTTTTCCATCGTGCCGTCCGCGTGGCCGGGTTGACGGACAAACCGCCAATCGTGATGGTTGGATTGGCCCGCCCGTAAAATCTGCGGACAACGGCACGAATGCGGGAAGAAAGCTCAATGAAGTCAAAGGGCTTGCCCACATAATCGTCCGCTCCCAAATCAAGGCCGCATGACCTTTCTCTTACGGTATCTCTTGCCGATACGATCAAAATGGGCATATTCCGCCCATTCTCCCGCAAATAGGACAGGATTTCAAGTCCATCCTTGTCTGGTAAGTTCAAGTCCAGAAGAATCGCGTCATAGTCCGTAACATACGCCTTTTCTTCTCCGTCAAGCCCGGTGTTCGCGACATCGATCGTAAAGCCCTGCCGCTCCAGACCGATTTTCATTTCATCCGCAAGCCGCGTATCATCCTCAATGATTAAAAGCCGCATCTTTCGCCCTCCTTATAGGGTTTATTTTATCCATTCTACCAAAAGCAATGTTTATCTAATGTTAAGAGCTCGCGAAGAAAGAGAAAAGGACGCTGATATTCGCGTATCAGCGTCCTCCGTTTTTCCGGTATTTGAGGGCTTGCGGCATGGCTCCGTGTTCCTGGCAGGAGTATCTTGCGCCGCTTACGCGGAGGCCTTATCCTTTTTCGCCAGGTTTTTCTGTGCCGTGGAGAGCATCAGCTTGATGCGGTTCAGCTGGTTGACCTCGCTGGCGCCGGGATCGTAGTCAATGGCCACGATGTTGGACTCGGGATAGTGCTTGCGGAGGGCCTTGATCACGCCTTTTCCTACCACATGATTGGGCAGACAGCCGAAAGGCTGGGTACAGACGATGTTAGGCACTCCCTCGTGAATCAGCTCCACCATTTCGCCCGTCAAAAACCAGCCCTCACCGGTCTGGTTGCCGATGGAAACGATGGGTTCCGCAAAGCCCGCGATTTCCTTAATAGGCGTGGGCGGCACGAAATGCCGGCTCTTTTCGAATTCCCTGGCCGCCGTTCCGCGCAGAACGTGCTCGATGGCCCAGATACCCAACCGACAGATCATGGCCGTTTTCTTGCTGGTTCCCAGATGGTCGGCTTTATAAATCTGGTTATAGAAGCAATACAGCATGAAATCAAGCAAATCAGGCACTACTGCTTCGGCTCCTTCCGACTCCAACAGATCCACCAGGTGATTGTTGCCGGCAGGAGAGAACTTTACCAGAATCTCGCCGACAATGCCCACCCGGGGCTTTTGGATATCCTTGAGCGGAATCTTGTCGAAATCCCGGATGATGGCCTTGCACATGGACGGGAATTTCAACAGATCCAGATGCCTGGCGGAGACATAGGCCTGAACTTTTTTCCGCCACTTGTCGTGGAGGGCGTTTACGCTGCCGGGGGTTGCTTCATAAGGACGCATCCGATAGACGCAGCGCATGAAAATATCGCCGAACTGTGCCGCGATGGCAGCCCGCAGAAGGAGCTTTGCGTTCAGGTGGAACCCCGGGTTGCTCTCAATGCCCGCCAGATTCAGGGAAATGACGGGAATCTGGCTCATTCCGGCCTTGGCCAGGGCTCTTCTGATAAAGCCGATATAGTTGGTGGCCCTGCAGCCGCCGCCGGTCTGGGACATGACGATGGCCGTCTTGTTCAGGTCGTATTTACCGGAAAGCAGTGCTTCCATAATCTGGCCGACTACCAGAAGAGATGGGTAGCAGGCGTCATTATTTACATATTTTAATCCCACATCCACGGAATGCTTATTGTCGTTGTCCAACACCACGAAGCGATAGCCGCAGGCGTTCATGGCGGGCTGGAGCAGCTCGAAGTGGATAGGCGACATCTGAGGACAAAGGATGGTATAGTCCTTGCGCATTTCCTCCGTAAATGGCACCTTGGTAATGGCGGAGGAATGGATGGTGCGCTTTTTGCTGCGCTGTTCCCGGACGCGAATGGCGGACAGCAGGGAACGGATACGGATTCTGGCGGCTCCCAGATTGTTTACCTCGTCAATTTTCAGACAGGTATAAATTTTATCGGAACCGGACAAAATATCGTTTACCTGATCCGTGGTCACGGCATCCAGGCCGCAGCCAAAGGAATTGAGCTGGATCAGATCCAGGTTATCCACCGTCTTTACAAAGCTGGCGGCGGCGTAAAGTCTGGAGTGGTACATCCACTGGTCGGATACGATCAGGGGGCGTTCCGGGCAGGCCAGGTGGGAGATGGAATCCTCTGTCAGCACGGCAATGCCATAAGAGGTGATCAGTTCCGGAATGCCATGGTTGATCTCAGGGTCAATATGGTAAGGACGGCCTGCCAGCACGATACCGCGTTTGCCTGTTTCTTTCAGATCGTTCAGGACTTCTTCTCCCTTTTTCTGGATGTCCCTGTGGGCGGCGGTCATTTCTTCCCAGCCGGCCTTGACCGCGGCGGCCACTTCTTCGACGGGAATTTCATGAAATTCCTTGACCAGGGCCTCCCGCACCGTATCCTCGCTGGAGAAAGAAAGGAAAGGATTGCGGAAGGTCACTTCGCCCCGTCCGATTTCTTCCACATTGTTCTTAATGTTTTCCGAATAAGAGGTCACGATGGGGCAATTATAATGGTTGTTGGCATCTTTAAATTCATTGCGCTCGTAGAACAGAGCGGGATAGAAGATGAAAGGTACCCCCTTTCTGATCAGCCAGGTCACATGACCGTGAGCCAGCTTGGCGGGATAACATTCCGACTCACTGGGAATGGATTCAATTCCCAGTTCGTAGATATTTCGGGTGGAACTGGGGGAAAGAATTACACGGTATCCCAGCCTGGTGAAAAAGGTAAACCAGAAAGGATAGTTTTCGTACATATTTAATACCCTGGGAATGCCCACCACGCCTCTGGGGGCCTTGTCGGCGTCAAGGGGCGTGTAGGAGAAGATCCTCGTCAGCTTATAATCAAACAGATTGGGTACATTGCCCGCGTTTTTCTGGCCGCCGATGCCGCGCTCGCAGCGATTGCCGGAAATGTACTGGCGGCCGCCGGAAAAGCGGTTGATGGTCAGACGGCAGCTATTGTTACAGCCGCGGCACTTGGCCATGCTTGTGGTAAATTGCAGATTGCAGAGCCGCTCATAGGAGAGCATAGTGGTCTTGTAACCCTCTTCGTACCGTTCCCTGGCGATCAGGGCCGCGCCGAAAGCTCCCATGATACCGGCGATATCAGGGCGGATGGCTTCGCAGTCCGCGATTTTTTCAAAGCTGCGCAGCACCGCGTTATTATAGAAGGTACCGCCCTGGACCACGATATTTTTGCCAAGCTCCGATGCGGAGGAAACCTTGATGACCTTGAAAAGGGCATTCTTAATGACAGAGTAGGCCAGTCCGGCGGAAATGTCCGCCACGGAGGCTCCTTCCTTTTGGGCCTGCTTGACCTTGGAATTCATGAACACGGTGCATCTGGTGCCCAGATCAATGGGATGAGGCGCGAAAAGCGCCTCCTGGGCAAAATCCTGGACACTGTAGTTCAGGGACTTCGCAAAGGTTTCAATAAAGGAACCGCAGCCGGAGGAGCAGGCCTCATTTAACTGGACGCTGTCCACGGTCTGGTTCTTGATCTTGATACATTTCATATCCTGGCCGCCGATGTCCAGAATGCAGTCCACCTCCGGATCGAAAAAGGCCGCCGCATAATAATGGGCCACGGTCTCCACTTCACCGTCATCCAGCAGAAAGGCCGCTTTCATCAGGGCCTCGCCATAGCCGGTGGAGCAGGAGCGCACGATTTCCACGTCTTTCGGCAGAAGTCCGTAGATCTCCTTGAGGGAACGGATGGCGGTTTTCAAGGGGCTGCCATCGTTATTGCTGTAGAAAGAATAGAGCAGGGAACCGTCTTCCCCTACCAGGGCGATTTTGGTCGTGGTGGAGCCTGCGTCAATGCCCAGATAGGCCCGTCCATGGTAAGAGGACAAGTCCGCCTTGCCTACCTTGTGCGCGTTATGACGGGTCAGGAATTTGTCATATTCCTCTTTCGAGGCGAAAAGCGGCTCCATACGTTCCACTTCAAATTCCATTTTGATTTCGGAGGAAAGCTTTTGCACCATTTCCTCCATAGTATAGGAAACATCTTCTTTTGTATTCAGGGCGGAACCGATGGCCGCGAACAGATGGGAATTCTCGGTATCAATTATATGTTCTTCATCCAGATTCAGGGTACGGATGAACGCATTTTTCAATTCCGATAAAAAGTGCAGGGGACCACCCAGGAAAGCCACGTGTCCCCGGATAGGCTTGCCGCAGGCCAGGCCGCTGATGGTCTGGTTCACTACCGCCTGGAAAATGGAGGCGGACAGGTCTTCCTTGGTGGCGCCTTCGTTGATCAGGGGCTGGATATCCGTCTTGGCGAACACGCCGCAGCGGGCGGCAATGGCGTAGAGGGATTTATAGCCCTTGGCATATTCGTTCAGACCAGCGGCATCCGTCTGGAGCAGGGAAGCCATCTGGTCGATAAAGGAGCCGGTTCCTCCTGCGCAGATACCGTTCATACGCTGTTCCACGTTGCCGCCTTCAAAATAAATGATTTTGGCATCCTCGCCGCCCAGCTCGATGGCCACGTCGGTCCTGGGAGCCAACTCCTTCAGGGAAGTGGCGACAGCGATCACTTCCTGGGTAAAGGGTACGGCTAAGTGGTTGGCCAGGGTCAGACCGCCGGAGCCGGTGATCATGGGATAGAGGGTGGCGTTGCCCAGCTGGTGATAAGCTTTGGCCAGGAGCGCGGCCAGGGTCTCGCGGATGTTGGCATAGTGTCTTTGATAATCGGAAAAAAGAATATGATGAGCCTCGTCCAAAATGGCAATTTTGACCGTGGTGGAACCGATATCGATTCCAAGACGGTAGGTTTGCGGATTGATGGGCGCGGGGTATGTTTGATTCATGGAGATAATCAGCCTTTCTATATGTGTGACGGTCGCCCGAACAGGCTCGGCGGCCGCATTTATCAGCATTTGACTCTGTCCTTTGGGCACATTATACCTCAATCTTGAGGAAAATGCAACGAACAAAGGGTGAGGAATGTCGAAATATGGGGTAAAGAAGTTATAAAGAATCCTAAAAATTTATTAAATTTCGGGAAGTAAAACGATTTTGGTTTACTTCTTTTATTGGGGATGTTAAAATATATTCAAGTGTGCGCATGTCCATTCCAGTTAAAAATTTACAGTGTTGAGGATTTTGTACGAGCGGATAAAGGTACCTGGGGCGTGTGCGGAATGGAGGATGGATTGGATGAGTGAATTCGAGAAGCGGTTTGGCAAGTACGCGATCCGTAATTTGTCGTTGATATTGATTTTGTGTTATGTGGTAGGGTATGTGATCGAGGTGTTCGCTCCTGATGTGAGATATTATATGACGCTGAACCCTTACGCGATACTGCATGGACAGATATGGCGGCTTGTGACATGGGTTTTGATTCCGCCCAGTTCTCTGAATTTGTTTACGATCATTATGCTTTTTTTCTATTATAGTATCGGAACGTCCTTGGAGCGGGTGTGGGGGACTTATCAGTATAATGTCTATCTGTTTTCGGGTATGCTATTTACCATCGTCGGCAGCTTTGCGGCGCTGGGATTGTATTATCTGATGGGCAATGGCGGATCCGCGGATGCTTATAATCTGCAGCAGATATCGGTGGTGTTCAGTACCTATTATATCAATATGTCGATTTTTCTGGCTTATGCCGCCACGTTCCCGGACGCTCAGGTGCTTTTGATGTTCATAATCCCGGTGAAGATGAAATGGATGGGGATCGCGTATTCCGTGCTTTTGCTGGTGGATCTGATTTCCGGTACGGGGTACGGAGTGATCGATATTTTCTATCGGACGGCAATCGCGGCCTCGCTTTTGAATTTTTTGGTCTACTGGCTTCGGACCAGGGCGCGGCATATGGCTCCCAGGCAGATCATCCGCAGACAACAGTACCGTTCCGAGGTACGGCACAGTTCGCCGGTTACAAAGCACAAGTGTGCCATCTGCGGCAGGACGGATGAAGACGATCCCGCATTGGAGTTCCGTTTTTGTTCCAAATGTAATGGAAATTATGAATATTGTCAATATCATTTGTTTACCCACGAGCATGTGAAGTAATCGGGGAGGAATGGAGAGGTAACGGAATGGTTGAAAAAGAAGTGCTGTTTGCCCGGACGCTTGAAGAGGTGCGGGCTTTGGCAAAGGAGCAGGGGAACTGTATCCGTGAGGAACAGGTGCAGGAAGCCTTTGCTCCCCTTGGTTTTACGCAAGAGCAGCTTGGAATGGTCTATGATTATCTGCGTAAGCATCGGATCGGTATCGGAGAGCCTCTTGACGCGGAGGAATTTCTGACGGCGGAGGAGAAAGATTATCTGGGGATTTACCTGAAGCAGATTGAAGACCTGGCGCGGGTGACGGAGGGTGAGAAGGAAGCGATCACGTTGTCCGCCATGGCGGGAGATCTGGCCGCCCAGAATCGGCTGATGGAGATTTATCTGCCCGACGTGGCGGGGATTGCCAAGCTGTATACCGGACAGGGCGTGTTCCTGGAGGATTTGATCGGTGAGGGAAATGTGGCTCTGGCAGTCGGCGTGGGGATGCTGGGATGTCTGGAAAAGCCTGCCGAGGCCCAGGGAATGCTGGGCAAGATGATCATGGACGCCATGGAGGAACATATTGCCCAGACTGTGGCCAGCAGCAGGACGGACCGCAAAGCTTTGGAACACGTCAACGAGGTAATGGAGAAGTCCAGGGAATTGTACGAAGAGCTGCGGCGCAAGGTAACGCCTCAGGAGCTGGCCGAGGAAACCGGGCTCTCCGTGGCGGATATTATGGACGCGATCCGCATCAGCGGTTATCACATCGAATATATCGAGGTGAACCGGGATGTATAAGCAGCAGTACGAGGATTACAAGTATGTGATGCAGGATGTTTACCAGCTCTATGTGGGGGCAAAGTACACTTTTGACGAGGTGGTGGAAAACGAGGAGATCCCGTTCAAATTCCGCTTGATCATGGAGCGCTACATTTACCAGGATCTGGATCCGGAGACTACCCTGGAAAGTTACTTTTATTATTTGGACGGAAAAGGATTGCCATATAAGATTTTCCGCCAGATCAAGCTCAAGGTGAAGATCAGCATTCTGGAGGAAAAAAAGAGCCTTACCGGCAAAAGTACGAAGCGTTATACGACGCAGGTGGCGCCCATCGAGCAGTTTGTGAAACTGACGCCGGCGCAGAAAGAGGAAAAGGGCGTGGTGATCCAGGAGGTCCTTTGCAGCAAGCTGGCATTAATGGCTTTTTAGCGCGGAATCGCCCGACCTCACGAAAGATTTGGCAAAATCAAAAACGGAAAAACATATCACGAAAAAGATATTACAGGAAAATAAATCAAAGAAAGGAATGAATTTAAATTATGAATTTGGAAAATTTAAAGGCTTATGAATTGATCCGACGTCAGGAGATTCCTGATCTGAATTCGGTGGGAATGATTCTTCATCATCGCAAGACCGGGGCCCGGATCGTGCTGTTGTCCAACGATGACGAGAACAAGTGCTTCGCCATCGGATTCCGCACGCCCCCCGAGGATTCCACCGGCGTGCCCCACATTATCGAGCATTCCGTCCTTTGCGGCTCCAAGAATTTCCCCCTAAAGGATCCGTTTGTGGAGCTGGCCAAGGGTTCTCTGAATACATTTTTAAATGCCATGACCTATCCGGACAAGACGGTGTATCCCGTGGCGAGCTGCAATGACAAGGATTTCCAGAATCTGATGCACGTTTATCTGGACGCGGTCTTTTATCCCAATATTTACCGGAATGAAAAGATCTTCCAGCAGGAAGGCTGGCATTATGAGCTGGACAGCCTGGACGGGGAGCTGAAGTATAATGGCGTGGTGTATAATGAGATGAAAGGGGCTTTTTCCTCTCCGGATGATGTGATGTATCGGGAAATTATGGATTCCCTATACCCGGACAATGCTTATGGCGTGGAGTCCGGCGGGGATCCCGAGGTGATTCCGGAGCTGACCTATGAGCAGTTTTTGGATTTCCATCGTAGATATTATCACCCGTCGAACAGTTATATTTATCTGTATGGCAATATGGACATGGAAGAGAAGCTGCGCTTTATTGATGAACAGTATCTCTCTGCCTTTGACGCGTTGGAGATCGATTCCTCCATTAAGGACCAGGAGCCTTTTCGGGAGCTTCGCCGTTCGGAGAGGGCTTACCCCATCGGAGACGAAGAGGAGGAGGCGGGAAATGCTTACCTGACCTGGAATGTGTCCGTGGGAAATAATCTGGATCCGGATCTCTATGTGGCGTTCCAGATTCTGGATTATGTGATCTGTACCGCTCCCGGCGCGCCCTTAAAACAGGCGCTTGTGGACAAGGGAATCGGTAAAGAAGTATTCAGCAACTATGACAATGGCATCAAGCAGCCTTTCTTTAGCGTGGTGGCCAAAGGAACGGATGTGGAACGGGAGCGGGAATTCCTGAGCACTATTCGGGAGGTTCTTACCAGGATCACGGAAGAGGGCATTGATAAAAAAGCGATTCTGGCCGGGATTAATTACTTCGAGTTCCGTTACAGAGAGGCGGATTTTGGCCATATTCCCAAGGGTCTGATGTATGGACTGCAGATTCTGGACAGTTGGCTGTATGACGATTCCAAGCCCTTTATTCATGTGGCGGCCAATCATACTTATGAAAAAATGCGGAAGTGGGCGGAAACGGATGCTTTTGAGCAGCTGATCAAAAAGTATCTGTTGAATAATCCCCACAGTACCGTCGTTGTCCTGCGCCCTCAAAAGGGATTGACGGCGCGTAGAGATGCGGCCCTGAGGGAGAAGCTGGCGGCGAAAAAGGCATCCTTTACCGCAACGCAGCTGCAGGAAATCATTGATCGGGCGGCGGATCTCAAGGCTTTCCAGGATGCCCAGGACACCAAGGAGAATCTGGAAAAGCTGCCCATGCTTACCCGAGCGGATATGAAAAAGGAAACCGCGCCGATCATCAACGAAGAGTGCAGTCTGGGAGGCGTGCCCGTCTTGCTGCATGAAATGTTTACCAATCAAATCGGATATCTGCGGCTGGTGTTCCGTCTTGACCGTCTGCCGGAGCGTTTCGTGCCTTATCTGGGCATTCTGAAGACGGTCATGGGCTATATGAGTACGGAGCATTATTCCTATGGGGATTTGTTTAATGAGAGCAATATCGTTACCGGCGGTATCCTGCCCGTGGTCAATGTGTATGCCAATGCGCGGGAGTATGGAAAGTTCACGCTGACTTTTGAACTAAAGACCAAGGCCTTGTATCAGAATCTGGGCAAGGCCCTGGAACTGATGGAGGAGATGCTTCTTGCCAGCGATTATACGGATACGAAGCGTCTGGCGGAGATTCTTGCGGAGACAAAAATGCAGATGTCTTCCAAGATGATTTCCGCGGGCCATGTGGTAGCCGTCGGCAGGGCCATGTCGTATTTTAGTCCCGTGGCGGCGGCGCAGGAGCAGCTGTCAGGCTTGCCTCTGTATCGCCTGATTTCCGACCTGAGCGCTCATTTTGAAGAGAAGAAAGAAGCTCTGACGGCGACCCTGCAGGAAATGGTGAAGCTGATGTTTCGTCCGGAGAATCTGTTTATCGATTATACGGGAACCAAAGAGAGCCTTATGTCCATAGAGGACGCGGTTAAGGCGCTTCCCGGAAAGCTTTATACCGGGGACGCGGAAGAGGGCGGCTATGTTCCCGTACTCCTGAAGCGGAATGAGGGTTATATGACTCCCGGACAAGTGCAGTACGTCTGCCGGGCCGGTAATTTTAGTCAGAAAGGACTGCCTTATCATGGGGCTTTGCAAGTGCTCCGCACGATGATGGGCTATGAGTATCTTTGGATCAATATCCGGGTCAAAGGCGGCGCTTACGGATGTATGTGTAACTTCGGCAGAAGCGGAGACTGTTATTTTGTATCTTACCGCGATCCGAACCTTGAGAATACGGTGGAGGTTTATGAAAAGGCTGCCGAGAATATTGCGGCTTTCGATGCGGACGAGCGTACCATGACCCAGTATATTATCGGTACCATCAGTGAACTGGATGTACCCATGAATCCCGCGGCCAAGGGTGCTTATGGCCTGAACGCCTGGATGACGGGGCAGACCTATGAGGATTTTCAGAAGGAAAGAGATGAGCTTTTGGCCGCCCAGCCCGCGGATATCCGTCGCCTGGCCGCCCATATCAGGGCATTTATGGAGGACGAATGTCTCTGTGTGGTGGGAAGCGCGGAAAAAATTAAGGAACAAGAGAGGCTGTTCCTGAATATTGAGAACTTGTTGTAAGAATCAAAAAGCAGGAAAGAACGGCCCGGGCGGCAATCCCGGGCCATTCTGGACAAAGGGAGGAGGACTTATGAGAAAAAGAGGGTTACATAGGCTATCGGTTGTTTTGTGCGCGGTGCTGACGGCCGCGCTGCTGACCGGCTGCGGAGGAAGCGACAGTGGAATCTTTGGGGATGCGCTGCAGAAAACCAATACCGCTGATCAATTCAGCGCTGAAAGTTTTGGAGGGTACTATGATGAAGCCGTGGATTATGAAGCGGCGGAGGGGACGGTCATGGTGGACGAGAGCGGCAGCGCCAGCGTCAGGCAGACCGACCGTAAGTTGATCAAAAACGTGGACATGGACGTGGAGACCAAGGAATTCGATACGCTGATGGACCGTCTGTCAGAGCGTATCTCGGAAGTGGGCGGCTATGTGGAGAGCATGAATGTCTACAATGGCAGCGTCTATAATGAATGGAGAAGCAACAGGAGTGCCCAGATGGTTGTGCGGATTCCGCAGGATCGTTTGGATGACTTCCTGAACACAGTCACGGCCCTATGCAACGTGACCAGGCGAAACGAGAAGGAAGTGGACGTAACTCTCACCTATGTGGACTTGGAGAGCCATAAGGAAGCCTTACAGACGGAGCGGGACCGGCTTATGGAGCTTTTGTCCGCGGCGGAAACGGTAGAGGATATCATTACCATTGAAAGCAGACTTTCGGAGATCCGTTACCAGATCGAAAGCATGGAGTCCCAACTGCGCACCTACGATAATCAGGTAAATTACAGCACTGTCAATCTGGAGATCGAAGAAGTAAAGGAATTGACCCCTGTTGAAGAAGAGACTGTTTGGGAGCGGATCTCCGGAGGCTTCGTCAATAGTCTGCAGAATCTGGGACACAATTTGACGGAGCTGTGTATCTGGATTCTGGTCAACAGCCCTTATCTTGTCATATGGGCGGCGGTCATTACCGTTTTGGTATTGCTTTGGCGGAGAATTCGGAAGAAGAAGGGAGCCCGGTTATTTGCAGGGAAAAAGCGGGATTTGAGGACAGGAGTTCCGCCGGTGGATCAGACTTCCCAAAACGGGCAAAAAGGAGCGGACAATCATGAATGAGAATCCAGCTTTTAAGTCGGGCTTTGTAACGATCATCGGCAGACCCAACGTGGGAAAATCCACGTTGATGAACCGGCTGATCGGACAAAAGATCGCCATTACTTCTGACAAGCCCCAGACCACCCGCAACCGTATCCAGACGGTGCTGACGCTACCCGAGGGCCAGATCGTGTTCCTGGACACGCCGGGAATCCACAAAGCGAAGAACAAGTTAGGCGATTACATGGTGGGCGTGGCGGAGCATACCCTGGAAGAGGTGGATGTGATTCTGTGGCTGGTGGAACCGACCGATTATATCGGTGCGGGCGAACGGCACATTATCGAGCAGCTGAAAAAGGTGAAAACGCCCATCATTTTGGCGATCAATAAAACGGATACTATCAAGAGGGACGAGATTCTGTCCTTTATTGACACCTATCGGAAAGAACTGGATTTTCAGGAGATCGTGCCGGTTTCCGCCTTGCGGGGGGATAATACGGATGTCCTGGTGCGGTGTATCCTGAAATATCTTCCTTGCGGGCCGGCTTTATACGACGAGGATACCGTTACCGACCAGCCCATGCGTCAGATCGTGGCCGAACTGATCCGGGAAAAGGCCCTGCGGCTTTTGGAGGAGGAGATTCCCCATGGCATCGCCGTAACCGTGGAAAGCATGAAATACCGCAAGAAAATATGCGATATTGAAGCGACCATAATCTGTGAAAAAGAGTCCCATAAGGGCATCATCATCGGAAAAGGCGGCCAGATGCTGAAAAAAATCGGCTCTGCGGCGCGTCCGGAAATGGAGGAAATGTTGGAATGCCAGGTTAATCTGCAGCTTTGGGTCAAGGTGCGCAGGGATTGGCGGGACAGTGAACTGCTTTTGAAAAACTATGGCTACAATCCGAAAGATATCCGGTCGGGCGAATAGAAAAGAGAAAATGGCAAACCCTATGATTATACAAAGGACACTCCGGTGTCCTGACAGATGGATGAGAATAGGGAGCGATCAGATGAAATCATTGAGTTACTGGAAGCAATTCGTAAGTACCGGAAGCATTGAGGATTACTTGGTTTATGTGGAAAAGGAACGGCAGGACCCGAAGCCGGAGAACGGCTTAGAGGAAGTGGGAGTCAGGCGGAATGCAGGAATATACATGGATAACGGGAATGATACTCAAACAGACCCCTATCGGGGAGTTCGATAGGCGGGTTTGTCTTTTGACTCTGGAAAGGGGGAAGATTTCCGCTTTCGCCAGAGGGGCCCGCAGACAGGGCAGCCGTCTGGCGGCAGCAACCAGCCCCTTTTCCTTTGGGCGTTTCCGGGTTTACGAGGGCAGAAGCTCCCTGACCATTACGGAAGCGGAGATTCAAAACTATTTTGAAGCCCTGAGGACGGATTATGTGGGGGCTTATTACGGAATGTATTTCGCTGAGGTGGTTGATTACTACGGCAGGGAGAACAATGACGAAAGGGAGCTTCTTGGATTGCTGTACCAGTCCATGCGGGCGCTCTGCAGTCCGGCCCTCCCCAACCGTCTTGTGAAGTGCGTTTTTGAAGTACGGGCCATAGCCGTGGGCGGGGAATATCCGGGCCTGCCGGAGGATCGGGAGTATCAGACTTCCACCGCCTATGCTCTGCGCCACATTGTATTCAGCCCTCTTGAGAAGCTCTATACTTTTCAGGTGAAAGATGAGGTCCTGGAGGAATTGGAACACATTTGCGCCTTGTACCGGCAGCGCTTTTGGGATCGGGAAATCAAAAGCCTTGAAATATTAGAAACTCTCTGTTGAAAAATTCCGGCGGATTTGATATGATTACATATTGGAAGAAAATAGTAGAGTGACGCATAAAGGAGCATTTGCGATGAGAGGGAGAAAAAAGAAGGCGCTTTTTACAGGTCTGATTTGTCTGTGTATGCTGTTTTTCGCAGGATGCGGACGCATAGACCCTCCGGAAGAAGTGACTGTTCCTTCCCTGGCGGTATCCGATGACGGCAAGGTGACGCTTTGGCTGGTGGAACCTTTCGATCAGGATTATTACCAGGTGGATGAACTGGAAGCCATGGTCGAGGCGGAAATCGTTTCCTATAATCAGCAGTATCAGCCCGCGGGATATCTGGCCGAATTGTTGGATGTGTCCAGGTCCTCCGAGGGCGACAAGGTTGTGGTTTCGCTTCGTTTTAACAACGCTGAGGCCTATACGGCTTACTCTGGGGCAAAGCTGTTCTATGGGACGGTCATGGAGGCCAGGCTGGCCGGTTATGGCTTTGACCAGTCGTTTGTATCCGCAAAGGATGGCAAGACGGTCGCCGGGAATGAAATCGCGTCCAAGCGGGATCAGCATATTTTGATCGTGGAAAGTGGTGTGCGCATCTACGGCCCGTATAAACCCCGGTATCTGACTGCTGATGCGGCATTGTGCGAGGATGATGGCGTGGAAGCCTCCCAGACGGGGAAATCTACCTATATCATTATGAAATAAAAGGAGTCATGTATGGAAAAGACATTGGAGAAAATCGTGGCCTTGTCAAAGGCAAGAGGCTTTATTTATCCGGGATCCGAGATTTACGGAGGCCTTGCCAATACCTGGGATTATGGAAATCTGGGCGTAGAGCTGAAGAATAACGTGAAAAAGGCCTGGTGGCAGAAATTTATCACGGAGAATCCATTCAACGTAGGTGTGGACTGTGCGATTCTGATGAATCCCCAGACCTGGGTGGCCAGCGGACATTTGGGAAGCTTTTCCGATCCTTTGATGGATTGTAAAGAGTGTCATGAGCGTTTCCGCGCGGATAAGCTGATCGAGGATTATTGCGCGGAAAAGGGCATCGTCCTGGAGGAGAGCGTGGACGGCTGGAGCCAGGAGAAGATGAAGAATTTCATTGAAGAGAACAATGTTCCCTGCCCTTCCTGCGGCAAGCATAATTTCACGGATATCCGCCAGTTTAATCTGATGTTCAAGACGTTCCAGGGCGTGACGGAGGATGCGAAGAACACCGTGTATCTTCGTCCGGAGACCGCCCAGGGCATTTTCGTGAATTTTAAAAACGTACAGAGAACCTCCCGCAAAAAGGTTCCTTTCGGTATCGGCCAGATCGGAAAGTCTTTTCGGAACGAGATCACGCCCGGTAATTTCACGTTCCGTACCAGGGAATTTGAGCAGATGGAGTTGGAATTCTTCTGCGAGCCGGATACGGATCTGGAATGGTTCCAGTATTGGAGAAGCTTTTGTATCGATTGGCTGAAGACCTTGGGTCTGAAAGAAGAGGAGCTGCGTGTCAGGGATCATTCTCCGGAAGAGCTGAGCTTCTATAGTAAGGCCACCACGGATATCGAATTCCTCTTCCCCTTTGGCTGGGGCGAGCTGTGGGGCATCGCGGACAGGACGGATTACGACCTGAGCCAGCATGCCAGGGTGTCCGGTGAGGATCTGACCTATTTTGATGATGAAAAGAAGATTCGTTACATCCCTTATGTCATCGAGCCGTCCCTGGGGGCGGACCGTGTGGTTCTGGCTTTCCTTTGTGCCGCTTACGATGAAGAGGAGCTGGAGGGCGGCGATGTGCGTACCGTCCTGCATTTCCATCCGGCGCTGGCGCCGGTGAAAATCGGCGTGCTGCCTTTGTCCAAGAAGCTTTCGGAGGGCGCGGAGAAGATCTACACCCGGCTTTGCAGGAAATATAACTGCGAATATGATGACAGAGGAAATATCGGTAAGAGATACCGCCGTCAGGACGAAATCGGAACGCCTTTCTGCGTGACTTATGATTTTGACTCCGAGACGGATGGCTGCGTGACAGTCCGTTTCCGTGATTCCATGGAGCAGGAGCGTGTGGCAATAGCGGATCTGGACGCCTATTTCGCGGAGAAATTCAGTTTTTAACCCGGTCGGCCAAAATCGGCAAGCCAGTGGAGAGCAAAGGACAACAGATACCATGTATGAACGTGGTGAGGGAGGTAAGAGGCGGCGGGAGTGATTCCCCTGCCTTTTGTCTTCTGTGGAGATGTCCGCGGAGAATGGAGATTTTTATGGAACAGCAAGAGAGTTTTCGGATACTGGAAATAGAACCTACCAGAGACGAAGCCTCGATCAAGGCGGCTTATCGGAGGAAACTGCCTTCGGCCAATCCGGAGGATCATCCGGAAGGCTTTCAAAGGCTGCGTCAGGCCTATGAGGCGGCTCTTGCTTATGCCAGGGAACCGGAAAAAGCGGAACCGCAAGAAGAGGATACCTCTCCCTCCGGTATCTGGGTGGGAAAAGCGGCGAAGCTATATGCCTCGTTAAAAGGGCGGCAGGATCTGGAACAATGGAAGGCATTGTTTGACGACGATGAATTCTTCTCTCTGGAGGGAGAGGAGGAATGCCGCAGGAAGCTGTTTTTCTTTCTGCTGAATCATTTCCGTTATCCTACGGCAATTTGGAAACTGTTTGATGAAAAGCTTGGTATTGTCCGGGGAGAAAAGGAACTGCGGGAATGGCTTCCGGCTGATTTTGTCGCTTATATGATTCATCGCTGTGAACGGGGGGATGATTTGGATTACTCCCTGTTCGAGGGGCGGGATGATGCGGACGTGGACGACTATCTGCGCCATACGGAGGGCTGTTGGCGCGCCATTCAGGAGAAAAAGTTTGATTATGCCACGCGGCTTGCGGATGAAGCCGACCGGATGGATCTGTATCATCCCACGGCTTCCGTCAACCGGCTGTATCTTCTGAAACAGACGAATGAAGAGGAAGCGGCCGAACGGGCACAGGAGCTGCGGCAGCGCTATCCGGAGGATGACATGGTGCTGTACCATGCGGCAACGATTCTCTGGCAGACCGGCAGAAAGTCCCAGGCGGCGGAAATTTTTGAGAAGCTGAAAGCCATGAATGACAGACATTATATGGCCAATCGTTATCTTTCCCAATGGTATCTGGAAAACGGGGATTGTCACAAGGCCAAGGAATGCGCTGAGATTGTGATTGGCTTCGGGTATGATTTGGAATTTCGGGAACTTTTGACCCGGATCAACCAAAAGCTGGAAACGGAGTTGGAAGAGCGGATCCGGAAGAGCAATGGGGCGGATGACGTTCTGGAGCTGTGCTGGTGTCTGTTACAGGATGAAAAATTCTACCAGGGGCTGCAAAAGGCGCTTTCCATCCGGGATCGGGTGCCGGACGGGCGACAGACCGAATATTTGGGATATTTGGCCAAGGTTTACCGGGAATGCGCCATGTATGAGGAAAGTATCGACTACGCCCATCAGTGGAGGGAGCGGCTTCAGCGTACCTTGGATGAGAAAAAAGCGGAGCATCCGGAGCGTGACCTGGACCGGATTCAGCAGTCTTATATGATCTGCATCAGCGCCTTTCATTCGCTGGCCTATCGGGATAAGGAAGCTTATCAGCGGGCGCTGGAGGAGGCTGAGC
Source organism: uncultured Acetatifactor sp. (assembly GCA_947625255.1). Lineage (GTDB taxonomy): Bacteria > Bacillota > Clostridia > Lachnospirales > Lachnospiraceae > Acetatifactor. Next base: position 43,093 of record CANQNT010000013.1, read on the forward strand.
AAATCGAGGGCAGGGTTGCCAGGCAGATCAATGTCCTGATGGAGCGGGCCAGAATCTATATGGAAATGGGCGAGTTTGAAAAATGCCTGGAGCTGGTCGAGATTTTAGTACGGGACCGGCAGGTGATCGCGGCCAGGGCCATTTCCATTGAAGCTTACCGTATGCAGTGGAACGCGGGCGGCGTGATACGGGAAGGGCGTATTCTGATCGAGCAGTTTCCGCAGTTTGCCAGGGCCTATGACCTGATGGCCAAGGTGTATCTGGATCTGGGAGAGCGGGAGGCGCTGGGCCGCCTCTTGAAGCTGGCCAGGGAAAACAAGGTCAAAAGCGCTTTGCTGGAGGCTTATGATTACCGGGCCTATCGAGAGGTGTCGAAAGATTATCATTTCGCCAAAAGGATTGAAGAGTTTGACAAAAAATATCGGAATCCCCTGCAGGAGACCGGCAATTTGGAACATTTTTCCGAAGGAGAGCAGGTGATCACCAGCCTCTTCTACATGAGCATGAGTCTGGATTATCTGAACATCAGGGGCTTGTATTACATGGCCGCTAATCAGTTCGAGAAGGCAAGCGCTGATTTTGAAAAAATTCTGGAAAGTTATCCGGCGGATTGTTTCGCCTGGAATAATCTGGGCTGTATTTATAAATATCAGGGGCTCTATGAAAAGGCTATGCCCTGCTTTCGCAAGGCGATTCTTTATATGTCCCAGAATCCCAGAAAGAACCATTATGGGAATCTGGCGGATGTTTACGAAAAGATCGGGGACTATCGGGCGGCGGCGGAGACTTATGAGAAGTTGACGGAGGTCTTTGGACGGCAGGACAATATCGTCCAGGGGATGATCCGGGGCTATGCCAACGCCGGGGAAAAGGAGAAAGCCCTGGAGACCATTCAAAAGTATTATGGGGATAAGGTTTTGTATGCCTGCTATGAGGAGTGTCATCTGTATCTGAAGCAGGAACAATATTCATCGGCCAGGATCGTGCTGCGGAAATGGAATCGCTTGTTGAGAGCCAGGCCGAAGAAAGGCGCCGCGTTGGCGGGACGATCCTGGGCGGATTACTATGTGGCTTATGGGTGGTATTGTGTACTTGCGGAGAAAAAACTTCGCAAAGGTCTGAGGGCCATGGCTTTCGTGGCGGAGGGCTATAACCATAACACCCACAGATCCAAGGCGGATTTGCTGCAGGAGCTGATTTTACTTTATTTTCTGGCGGGGAACGAGAAGAAATGCGCGGAGTTTTCCTGGCTTGTGAGGCGGGAGGCCCTGGCCGAGAAACGCAACCCCACTTATTACCAGAAAAGCGTTCTATACAGAAAGGCCATGACCGCCCTGTTTTTGGATGGAACGGAAACTGCCGGGAAGCTGCTGGATAGAGAGGAAGATTGCCTGAATTGCCGGTATTGTACTTATCCTGCTTGTTCGGAGCTTTTGCTGGTGCGCTACATGGCGGCCAGAAGAAATGGGAAAACGGCGGAGTGCGAAGAGATCAAAGGCAGGCTGGTGGAAAAGGTTCCCTTTGACCTGGCTGCCAAAGCCGTTGCGCTGTATGGCTGATCGGGCAGCGGGGGTCCGGGGCGGCTTCGCGGAGAGCCTGGCCTGGATTGTCGCGGTTACTGTTCGGGAGATTGTCAGCTTCGGGTACCCTTGGCAGGCTCCGAACTGTAATTCGTTACCCGCATGGAGGAGAATATGATCGTAGGAATTGACTTAGGGACAACCAATAGCTTAATCGCATATTTTACGGAAGAGGGACCCAAAATCATCCCGAACCGTCTGGGAAAGCATTTGACGCCTTCCGTGGTCAGTGTGGACGAGGAGGGTAATGTCTATGTGGGAGAGACCGCCAGAGAGCGGATGAGCCTATATCCTGACACCGTGGCCATGACCTTTAAGCGCGGCATGGGGACGGAGCGGGAATATGTCTTGAGCGGCCGGAAGTTTCGTCCTGAAGAGTTGTCCAGCCTGGTGCTGCGTTCCCTTAAGGAGGACGCGGAGGCATACCTGGGTGTCCCGGTCACGGAGGCCGTCATCAGTGTACCCGCGTATTTTGACGATAAGAGGAGAAAAGCCACCAAGCGCGCAGGGGAATTGGCGGGTCTTAAGGTGGAACGGATGATTTCGGAGCCTACCGCGGCCGCGGTGGCTTATGGATTGTATGATAAGACACAGGATACCCGCTTCCTTGTGTTTGACTTGGGAGGCGGTACCTTTGATGTATCCATTTTGGAGCTTTACCATAATATCCTGGAGGTCCGCGCCGTGGCGGGGGATAATTACCTGGGCGGCGAGGACTTTACGCAGATCATGGCGAAGCTTTTCCTGAAGAAATGTGACCTGAACCTGAATGATTTGACGCAAAAAGAGCAGGTGCGCCTTTACAAGCAGGCGGAGAAAGCCAAATGTGCCATCAGTGATGAGGACAAGGTAACGATCAAGTGTCTGATCGGGGAAGAGGAAAGGGAGGCCAGCGTGGGTTATCGGGAATATGAGGCCGCCTGCGGCGAGCTTTTGGCCAAGATCCGGGAGCCGGTGAAGAAAAGTCTGTCGGATGCGGGGCTGAAGCTTTCCGAAATTGACGAGATCCTGCTGATCGGCGGGGCGACCAGACTCTCGATCGTCCGGGATTTTCTGATCCGTCTTTTTCGCAAATTCCCTGACACGGATATGAATCCGGATGAGGCCGTGGCCCTTGGGGCCGCCATTCAGGGCGCTATGAAGGAGCGCAATGAGATGGTGAAAGAGGTCATCTTGACGGATGTCTGTTCCTTTACCCTGGGCACTGAGGTGGTAGTGGAATATGAGGAGGGAAAATACGAGGACGGACTTTTTTGCCCGATCATTGAACGCAATACCGTCATTCCTGCCAGCCACACGGAACGTCTTTACACCGTCCGGGACAATCAGACCAGGGTCCGTGTGCGGGTGCTGCAGGGAGAAAGCCGTTTTGCCCGTAATAATCTCTTCCTGGGTGAGTTGAACATCGAGGTCCCCAGGGCGCCTAAGGGAGAAGAGGCTGTGGACGTAACCTATACCTACGACATTAATTCCTTGTTGGAGGTGGAGGTAAAGGTGGTTTCCACAGGAAAGACTCAGAAGCTGATCATCAAGGGCCAGGACAATACCATGACGGAGGAAGAGATCACAAAGCGCATGGAAGAGCTGAGCTACCTTAAAGTGCAGCCCAGGGATCATGAAGAGAACCGGCTGGTATTGCTTCGGGCGGAAAGGATGTATGAGGAGTCCCTGGGAGACCGCAGGCGTATGCTGGATCGCGGACTGATGAGGTTTGAGGCCGCGCTGGACTCGGGGGATGAACAGCGGATTCGTAAGACCAGAGAAGAGCTGATGGACTTGTTAGAGGATGAGGACTGAATAAATTTTATTTGACAAGCTTCTGTTTTGTCACTATAATAGGTGTGATTTCTGTAGCGTGACGTGCGTATGGAAAAATTCGTGTTGAGAGGAAGAGATCCATGAAACCGTATGGAGTGAATGAACTGCGCAGAATGTTCCTGGAATTTTTCGAGAGCAAGGGACATCTGAGGATGAAGAGTTTTTCGTTGGTGCCGCATAACGACAACAGCCTGTTGATCATTAATTCCGGGATGGCACCGTTAAAGCCTTATTTTACCGGGCAGGAGATTCCGCCCAGACGCAGGGTGACGACCTGCCAGAAGTGCGTGCGTACCGGTGATATTGAGAACGTGGGAAAGACGGCCAGACATCTGACCTTTTTTGAGATGCTGGGCAATTTTTCCTTTGGAGATTATTTTAAGCATGAGGCCATTGCCTGGACCTGGGAGTTTTTGACGGAAGTGGTAGGAATGGATCCGGACAGACTCTATCCCTCCATCTACTGCGACGATGAAGAGGCTTTTGACATTTGGACCAAGGAAATCGGTGTTCCGGCGGAAAAGATCACCCGGTTTTATCGGGATGAAAATGGAAAGTGTGACAATTTCTGGGAACATGGCGCAGGTCCCTGCGGACCCTGTTCCGAGGTATATTATGACAGAGGCGTCAAGTATGGCTGCGGGAAGCCGGACTGCAAGGTAGGCTGTGACTGCGACCGTTTCATGGAGGTCTGGAACAACGTCTTTACCCAGTTCGACAATGACGGCAAGGGACATTACACGGAGCTTGCCCAGAAAAATATCGATACTGGCATGGGCCTGGAGCGTCTGGCCGTGGTGGTGCAGGACGTGGATTCTGTCTTTGACATTGACACAATGAAAGCAATCCGTGACCGCATCTGCCAGATCGCCGGCGTTGCTTATGAAACGGATGAGAAAAAGGATGTGTCCATCCGCCTGATTACGGACCATATCCGTTCGTCTACTTTTATGATCAGCGATGGCATTATGCCGTCCAACGAAGGCCGCGGTTATGTGCTGCGCAGACTGATCCGCAGGGCTGCCAGACATGGACGGCTTCTGGGCATTGATGGAAAGTTCCTGGCGAACCTGAGCCAGACCGTTATTGAGGAATGTAAGGACGGTTATCCGGAATTGGAAGAGAAGAAATCCTTTATTCTGAACGTCCTGACGCAGGAAGAGAATAAGTTTGACAAGACCATCGATCAGGGGCTGAGCATTCTGGGCGACATGGAAGAAAATATGAGAGAGGCGGGCGAGACTTGTCTTTCCGGAGAAAACGCGTTCAAGCTTTATGACACTTATGGATTCCCCATGGATCTGACGGAAGAGATTCTGGCGGAAAAAGGCTTTACCATGGACCATGCGGGCTTCGGCGTGTTGATGCAGATGCAGCGTGACAAGGCGCGGAAAGCGCGTAAGACAACCAATTACATGGGTGCTGACGTAACGGTATATGAGTCCATCGATCCCGCGGTCACGACCAAATTCGTGGGTTATGACAGACTGCGCCACACTTCCAGGGTGACGGTGCTCACCACGGAAACGGAGCTGGTGGAAGCGCTGACGGACGGAGAAGTGGGAACCATTATTGTAGAAGAAACTCCTTTTTACGCTACCATGGGCGGCCAGGTGGGCGATACCGGCAAGATCGAGACGGCCGGCGGTGTCTTTGAGGTCAAGGATACGATCAGGCTTCTGGGCGGCAAGGTAGGTCATATCGGCGTTGTGACTTTTGGCATGATCAAGGCAGGGGACGAGGTTTCCCTGCAGGTGGATGAAGAACGCCGTGGGGATATTTGTAAGAACCACAGTGCCACCCATCTATTGCAGAAAGCTCTGCGCGAGGTATTGGGCGAGCATGTTCAGCAGGCCGGCTCCTATGTGGACGGGGAGAGGCTTCGTTTTGACTTCAGCCATTTCTCTGCCATGACGCAGGAAGAGCTTGACAAGGCAGAGCAGATCGTGAACCGGCAGATCGCGGCCAATCTGCCCGTGGTTACCAGGATTATGTCCATGGAGGACGCGCGTAAGACCGGGGCCATGGCTTTGTTTGGAGAAAAATATGGCGAAACCGTCCGTGTGGTGTCCATGGGAGACTTTTCCTCCGAGCTTTGCGGCGGTACCCATGTGCCCAATACGGGTGTCATCACCGCGTTTAAGATTCTTTCCGAGAGCGGCGTGGCGGCCAATACCCGCAGAATCGAGGCGCTGACAGGAAATGGAGTGTTCCGGTATTACCGTAACGTGGAACAGACCTTGAACGCCGTGGCCAAGACCCTGAAAACCACGCCTGCCGCAGCGGTAGAGCGGTGCGAGCATTTGCTGGCGGAGATCAAGTCCCTGCATTCCGAATTGGAATCCGTGAAGAGCAAGGCGGCCAAAGATGCCTTGGGCGACGCCATGGGCAAGGTGCGGCAGGTTGGCGGCTTGAAGCTTCTTGCCGCAGATGTGGCGGATGTGGATATGAATGGTCTGCGCGATCTGGGCGACCAGTTGAAAGGTCAGCTGGGCGAGGGCGTGGTCGTGCTGTTGTCCAGCAAGGACGGCAAGGTAAGCATGGTTGCCATGGCTACTGACGGCGCGGTCAGGGCCGGAGCGCACGCGGGCAATCTGATCAAAGGGATTGCGGCCCTGGTGGGCGGCGGCGGCGGCGGTCGTCCCAACATGGCCCAGGCCGGCGGCAAGAACCCCGCGGGAATTTCGGCCGCGATTCAAAAGGCGGCTGAGGTGCTGGCGGGACAGTTGGAACGCTAAGGCTGAGAGCGGAATAGGCGGTGTCCGAATCCGGCAGGGGTTCTCATGCGGGCCCGCCCTCGCTCCACGAAAAACGTGGCGGACACTAAGCTTGGCTGTGTCCCGGCGGACTTTATGGTTCGGAAAACAGTGGTGAAGAATGCTGATGGAAAATTTTTAAAAAACAGTTGACGGATGGGAAATTTGTGTTATAATGATAACTGTGCATGTGAATGTACATAGTAACCCAATCAGTCATGTTACTAGAGGGACTGAAGGGAGGTCGGGTGTGGATGTCAAACGTAATCGTTAAAGAGAACGAGACTTTGGATAGCGCGTTACGTCGCTTCAAGAGAAGCTGTGCGAAGGCTGGTATTCAGCAGGAGATTCGCAAGAGAGAGCATTATGAGAAGCCAAGCGTGAAGCGTAAGAAGAAATCTGAAGCAGCAAGAAAGCGCAAATATAACTAATAACGAGCATTGAGTCCTTGGCCGTATGTGACCGAGGACTTTTGTGCGTTTGGGGCTCCTTAATGATTTCTTAAGAAAATTTCGGGAATCTTTGGTTTTGCTCATGAGTTCTGAGGGAGTTGAGGAAAATGTGGACAAGAGAGATTTTGGGAACGGATCTCTACCATTTATTGGGTTCCTTTGTCATCTATAGTATGCTGGGATGGCTGCTGGAGTCCATTTATATGTCGTTTTGTAATCATAAGCTGACCAATCGGGGCTTCGCAAAGAGTCCGTTTTGTCCGATTTATGGTTTTGGAGCGGTGTCCTGCTATTTCCTGCTGCGGCCTTTGCGCGGAAAGATATTGCTCCTCTATCTGATCGGAGCGTTGCTGGCCACGATTTTTGAGTACATAGTTGGAAAGTGCATGATTCGGATTTTCGGTGAATTGTGGTGGGATTACACGGAAAAGCCCTTTAATTACAAGGGGATCATTTGTCTGGAAAGTACCATTGCGTGGGGATTTTACGCGATCGGCATCGTATTGTTCCTACAGGGCAGGGTCATCCATTTCATTGACCGGGTCAATATGTCGGTGGGAATCCGTGTGATTACCATAATTTTGTTTGTCGTCACAATCGATTATTGTATTCAGCTTTGCCATGCGTTTCATGTGGATCTTCATTCCAGAAAGCAGTGGCTGATCGATAAGTATACTTCTTTTAAGGCGAGATGGTATTAAGGAAGTGGAAGGTTTTCCGTAAATATTGGTAAAAGCCGCAGGGTTGTGGGTTTTTAAGTCATAAGATACGCCGCATTTCCATATCTTTATTAGAGAAAGATATGGAGTGTGGCTTATTTTTATGAAAAGAAAAGGGAAGATCGGGAAATTGTGGAATCGGATGATGGGAATGGTGCTTAGCATGGCGCTTGCCACGGTGCTTTGCGCGGAACTATACGCGGGGATTTGCCCGGTGGAGGTGCTTGCCCAGACGGAGTTGGCGATTTCCGCGCCGTCTGCGATTTTGATCGAGGCATCCACGGGCCAGGTGATTTTTGAACAAAATGCCACGGAACGCAGATGCCCTGCAAGCATCACTAAGATTATGACGCTGCTGCTGATCATGGAACAGATTGACGCTGGGAAGCTTAGTCTGGATGAGGAGATTCCTACCAGCGAATATGCCAGTTCCATGGGAGGCTCCCAGGTGTATCTTGCCGCGGGAGAGGTGCAGAATCTGGATACGATGCTGAAATGTATCGTGGTCGCGTCCGCCAATGATGCCAGTGTGGCGGTGGCGGAGTACATAGCGGGGAGCGAACAGGCTTTTGTAGACCGGATGAATGATAGGGCGGTAGAGCTGGGGATGCTGGATACGCATTTTGAGGATTGCTGCGGCCTGACGGAATCCGACAATCATTATACCTGCGCGCGGGACGTGGCAATCATGTCAAGGGAGTTGATTACGGCGCATCCGGACATTTATAATTACACCCAGATTTGGATGGAAGATATCACCCACCAGACCAACCAGGGGAGCAGCACGTTTACACTTTCCAACACCAACAAGCTGTTAAAGCAATATGAATGGACCACGGGCCTGAAAACGGGCTCCATGTCCAAGGCCAAATATTGTATTTCCGCCACGGCCCGTCGAAATGATATTGACTTGATCGCCGTGGTAATGGGATCGCCGGAACCCAAAACACGTTTTCAGGATGCCAAAGTGCTGCTGAATTATGGTTTTAGCGTGAGCAACCTTTATTTGGATGAAAACAAGGATTTATTGCCGGATTTGGCTGTAGAGGGAGGCGTGGCGGAAATGGTTCCGATCGTCTATGCGGAAGAGTTCCGTTATCTGGATATAGCCGGAAATTCCATGGAGCAGGTGGAGAAACGGATGGAGCTGCCGGAGCAGGTCCAGGCTCCCGTCACGAAAGGAGAGGTGGCCGGGCAGGCAAAGTATTATCTGAACGGCGCTGAAATCGGAAGTGTGCCGATTCTCTATGCCGCGGATGTGGAACGGGCTGTTTATTTGGATTACCTTTGGAAAATTTTTGGAAAGTTTTTATTAGGGGCTGAATAAATTCTCTATTGTCATACGGGAAATAAGTATGTTATACTAAATGGGCACTTCCTTTTGGGGTGCCCATGGCGTATTATTCGTAAGAGATGGCGTTTGGCCGGGGCGTGATGCAAGAATGGCATGTGCAGCAATGGCCAAGTGTGTTTGTAGGTGGAAAAGGTTGATTTAGGAGTCGGAATTTTGGAAATTGTGTTTACAATTGTGGGCATCGTTGCCGTCTTTTTGATGTGGGTCATGCTGTTTGACAGCAATCGCTTCGTTGTTGTCCGCTACAAGCTTACGGATGAAAGAATCAAACGGCCCATGCGTTTGGTGGTTTTGGCGGATCTGCACAACAAGCAATATGGCAAAGAGAATCAAAACCTGATCGAAGCGATCCGCGGGGAAAAGCCGGATGCGATTCTGGTCGCCGGAGACTTGGTCACTGCCAAGCTGGGGCTGAAGACCAAAGAGGCCCTGGGACTTTTGCGGGAACTGTCCAAAGACTATCCCGTTTATTATGCCAACGGCAATCATGAGCAGAGGATGGAGCTTGCACCGGAGGAATTCGGCCCTATGGCGTTTCAGTATGGGGAAGAATTGAAAGCCATGGGAGTGGATCGGTTGGTCAATGAGCATGTGGCTTTAGAAGGAGCGGGGATCGTGCTCTATGGATTGGAGATTGACAGGGATTTTTATCAGAAGTTTCGTCCGAAAGATATGGGATGCGGTTATTTGGAGAAATTGCTGGGAAAGCCGGATCCCGGCCGGTTTACCATTCTGATCGCTCATCATCCGAATTATTTTCCATGTTATGCGGATTGGGGGGCGGATCTGGTGCTGTCCGGTCATATACATGGCGGCGTGGCCCGCATTCCGGGCGGTCGTGGGGTGATTTCGCCGGCGTTTCGCCTTTTTCCCCATTATGACGGAGGACGCTTTGAACTGGGCGGTTCCGTGATGCTTTTGAGCAGAGGGCTTGGTATGCATACCATTCCGATTCGGCTCTTTAACCCGGGTGAAGTGGTGGTGGCGGAGCTTTTGCCGCGGGAGAATGGAGGATGAGAGAATGGCAATCCCAGTGAAGCTGGAAGTGTTTGAGGGTCCGTTGGATCTGCTGCTTCATTTGATCGATAAAAACAAGGTGGATATTTACGATATTCCCATTGTGGAAATCACGGAGCAATATCTGGATTATATCAGACAGCTGCAAAGACAGGACATGAATGTCATGAGTGAATTTTTGGTCATGGCGGCCACCCTGATCGATATTAAGTGCAGAATGCTTTTGCCAAAGGAAATCAACGAGGACGGAGAGGAAGAAGATCCAAGAGCGGAATTGGTGGAAAAGCTGTTGGAGCATAAGATGTACAAATATATGGCGCAGGAGCTGCGCGACAGGCAAGTGGATGCTTATAAGAATCTGTATCGGGACAAGCATTTGCCTAAGGAAGTGGAAGCTTATCAGCCTCCGGTGAACTATGAGGAGCTCCTGGGAAATATGACCTTGAGCAAGCTTCATACCATTTTTCAGTCCGTCATGAAACGGCAGGCGGACCGGAAGGACCCCATCCGAAGCGAGTACGGACAAATTGAGAGGGATGAGGTGGATATGGATGCCAAGGCCCTTTACATAGCGGATTACGCCAGAGAGCACCGGATTTTCAGCTTTCGCGATTTGCTGGAAAAGCAGGGAAGCAAGATGGAGATCATTGTGACTTTTCTGGTTATTTTAGAGATGATGAAGACGGGGGATATCACCATTTCCCAGGAGCATCTTTTTGACGACATCCTGATCACATCGAATCTTTCAAGACAGTGATGGAAAGCAGCGGGATGGGAGGGGCAATAGACGGATATGGAAGAGTACGAGCAGGTGGAACTGTCCCTGGATGAGGGGCAAAAGTGCGAAAAACAGGCGGAAGCGATCATAGAGGCCATACTTTTTACCATGGGAGAGTCTGTGGAAATCAGCCGGTTGGCTGCGGTTCTGGAGATGAGCGTGCCCGCTGCCGAGGCGGTATTGGAGCGGATGGAGGAGCGTTACCGCCAAGAAGATCGTGGAATCGCGCTGGCGCGGTTTGAGGACTCCGTGCAGCTTTGTACAAAGGCACAGTTGTATGAATATTTGATCAAAATAGCCAAAACGCCCCGGAAGATCGTGCTGACGGAGACGGTGTTGGAGACGCTGTCCATTATTGCTTATAAACAGCCAGTCACCCGCGCGGAGATCGAGCGTATCCGCGGGGTGAGCAGCGACCATGCGGTTAATAAACTGCTGGAATACGATTTGATCTGTGAATTGGGCAGAATGGACGCGCCCGGAAGACCGTTGTTGTTCGGAACCACGGAACAGTTTCTGCGCTGCTTTGGCGTGCAGAGCGTGGAGGAACTGCCGGAGATCAACCCGGTGCAAATGGCCGAATTTAAGTTGCAGGCAGAGGCGGAGGTACAGTTGCAGCTGGATGTATGACGGCGTGTGAAATGCGGCATCCCTTTTGCTGAAAAAAGATAACTACTCCTGACACTTGTTTCATATATTTATTGAGAAAGAATGGCATGGATTGCGGAGATTGTGGAATGAGGAAGGTTTTTGGGAGATGGAACGAGCGGGAAAAAGATGTGGATTATGTGCGGGGACAAATCGATGATGGGCTGATGGGAAAAAGCGGCGGAGGGGTGGCTCGGATCGTGGCAATGCTGCTGGTCTGGGCGCTGCTTTTAGGTAATATTACCTATCAAGACGGTTTCATGGTGACGGCGGCTGAGAATGCGTCGGTTTCGCGGTCGGAGTCTTCCGCCTGGAGAGGCGGACAGGAGGCCGTGGCAAAGCCGTTGGAGGAATTGTCACTCTATGCCGCTTCTGCCGTGCTGATGGACGCGGATTCCGGCAGGGTGCTTTATTCCAGGCAGGGCTTTGAGAAGATGGCCATGGCCAGCACCACGAAGATCATGACTTGCATTGTTGCGCTGGAATATGGCAATCTTGAGGACATGGCGGATATTTCCGGGTATGCCGCCAGTATGCCCAAGGTCAAGCTTTATGTGAACAAGGGGGAAAAATATGCGCTCAAGGATTTGCTTCATTCCCTGATGCTGGAGTCCCATAATGATTCCGCCGTGGCCATTGCCGAGCATATTGGTAAGTCTTTTCTGGAAAATGGACTGGCGGAAAAGAGTGCTTCGGAATATTCCCTGGAGGAAAGCAGGCAGGCCGTGGCCGCCTTTGCCCGTCTGATGAATCAAAAGGCGGCGGACATTGGCTGTCAGGATACCTGGTTTATCACGCCAAACGGCCTGGACGCCACAGAAACCTTTACCCTGGAAAACGGCGACACGTTGGTAAAAGAGCATTCCACTACGGCGGCAGATCTGGCTGCGATTATGTCCTATTGTGTGAAAAAGTCTCCCAAGGCGGATCAATTTCTGCAGATTACCAGATGTGTTTCCCATAGCTTTACGGCCAATGGTAGGAGCTTTTCCTGCAACAATCACAACGCTTTTTTGAATATGATGGCCGGCGCGCTAAGCGGAAAGACCGGATTTACCAATAAAGCCGGTTATTGCTATGTGGGGGCGTTAGAGCGTGACGGGAGGACTTTCGTAGTGGCATTGCTGGCCTGCGGCTGGCCGAATCATAAAACCTATAAATGGAGTGATACCAGGGAACTGATGGAATACGGGCTGGAGCATTATCAATATCATGCCTTTTCCGAGGCGGCCTTTGATGTGGGCAGTCTGGAAACGGTCGTGGTGGAAAACGGCCAGACGCTTTCCCTGGACGGCGAGGCCAGCGTCAATCTGGCCCTTGCGGATCATGTGGATGGGCTGGAGGGACTGCTGATGCGGGAAGATGAATCCATTGAGGTGGCGGTAGACGTGCCAAAGTCTTTGAAGGCACCCGTGGAAGCGGGGCAGATCGTGGGTTGCGTGCAATATAAAGTGGGGGAACAAACCTATCGGACGGAATATTTGCAGACCGCGGCTGATATCCCGGAGATTGACTTTTTCTGGTGTCTGCGGCAGATTGTGGAGAGATTTCTGGTTTGCGGCTAGAATCCGTATCTGTTCGGACGCGCCGGGACCCAACGAGTTTCGTCGGCTGAAATATTACTAAAAATTTACGAAAGTTTTCAAATACGTCTTGAATTATTGTGAGAAATTAGGTACAATAATAGTGCTGACAAAATTTTGTCAAAGTGGTATGTCTTGGCAGTCGTGCAGCGAAGTCGCTAGACGCGAAATTTTTGTTACGCGTATTGTGGACAAGTATTTTGGCAAAATAATATAATAATATTATTTTAGGAGGAAACTAAAATGGCAGTAAAAGTAGCAATTAATGGTTTTGGCCGTATTGGTCGTCTGGCATTCAGACAGATGTTCAGAGCAGAAGGATTCGAGATCGTTGCGATCAACGATTTGACATCTCCCAAGATGCTGGCTCACTTGCTGAAATATGACTCCACGCAGGGTAAATACGCTCTGGCTGACACCGTTAAGGCAGGCGAGGACTCTATTACTGTTGATGGAACCGAGATCAAGATTTACGCAGAGGCTAAGGCTGCTGATCTTCCTTGGGGAAAGCTGGGCGTAGACGTTGTTCTGGAGTGCACCGGTTTCTACACCTCCAAGGCTAAGGCACAGGCTCATATTGATGCGGGCGCAAAGCACGTTATCATTTCCGCTCCTGCCGGCAATGACCTTCCTACCATCGTTTACAATGTAAATCACGAATCTCTGACCAACGAGGATACCATCATTTCCGCGGCCAGCTGCACCACCAACTGCTTGGCTCCTATGGCTAAGGCCCTGAATGACGCATTTGAGATTCAGTCCGGTATTATGTGCACGATTCATGCTTACACCGGCGACCAGATGACTCTGGATGGCCCTCAGAGAAAGGGTGATTTAAGAAGATCCCGTGCTGCCGCCGTGAATATCGTTCCTAACAGCACCGGCGCTGCCAAGGCTATCGGCCTGGTTATCCCTGAACTGAACGGCAAGCTGATCGGTTCCGCGCAGCGTGTTCCTACCCCTACCGGTTCTACCACCATTCTGACCGCCGTTGTTAAGGGCGCTCCTACCAAGGAGTCCATCAACGCCGCTATGAAGGCCGCTTCTAACGAGTCCTTTGGTTACAACGAGGATGAGATCGTTTCCAGCGATATCATCGGAATGACCTATGGCTCTCTGTTTGACGCCACCCAGACCATGGTTCTGCCGATCAACGACGAGCTTTCAGAGGTTCAGGTTGTTTCCTGGTATGACAACGAGAATTCCTACACCAGCCAGATGGTTCGTACCATTAAGCATTTTGGCAAGCTGCTTGGCGCTTGAGCAGCAGACAACTTGGAATAGGCTCAATGCAGGGTCCGGTCCATAGGACCGGGCCCTTTTAGAATGAAAAGATTATGGAGGAATAGAGAAATGGGCTTGAATAAGAAATCCGTTGATGATATCAACGCAAAGGGCAAAAAAGTCTTAGTACGCTGCGATTTCAACGTACCTCTGAAGAACGGGGAGATTACCGATGATACCCGTATTGTGGCAGCGCTGCCCACCATTCAGAAGCTGATCAATGATGGCGGCAAGGTCATTCTTTGCTCCCATCTGGGCAAGGTAAAGGACGGCCCCAACGAGGGAGAATCCCTGGCGCCCGTTGCCAGGAGACTGTCCGAGAAGCTGGGCAAGGAAGTGAAGTTCATTCCTGATTATAATGTAACCGGTCCGGATACCACCGCTGCGGTAGAGGCAATGAAGGAGGGCGACGTGATCCTGCTTCAGAATACCCGTTTCCGCGGCAAGGAAGAGACTAAGAACGGTGGGAAGTTCAGCAAGGAGCTGGCTGATCTGGCGGATCTGTATGTATGTGACGCGTTTGGTTCTTCCCACAGAGCCCATGCTTCCGTGGAAGGGGTTACCAAGTTCATCACGGCCAAAGGCGGTGAGAACGTTGTCGGTTACCTGATGCAGAAAGAGATCAATTTCCTGGGCAATGCCGTGGAAAATCCTGTAAGACCTTTCGTGGCGATCCTGGGCGGCGCCAAGGTTGCGGATAAGCTGAACGTGATTTCCAACCTTTTGGAGAAGTGCGATACCCTGATCATCGGCGGCGGCATGGCTTACACGTTCTTAAAGGCACAGGGCAAGGAAGTGGGTCAGTCCCTGGTAGACGACGAGAAGATCGATTACTGTAAGGAAATGATGGACAAGGCTGCCAGATTGGGCAAGACCCTCCTGCTTCCGATCGATACCACGATCGCGGCTCAGTTCCCGAATCCGATCGATGCTCCCATCGAGATCAGCCATGTGGATTCCGACAAGATTCCTGCCGATATGCAGGGACTTGATATCGGGCCTAAGACCGCGGCTCTGTTCGCGGATGCCGTGAAGTCCGCCAAGACCGTTGTATGGAACGGTCCCATGGGCGTTTTTGAAAATCCTACCCTGGCAGCCGGAACCATTGCGGTAGCCAAGGCTTTGGCAGAGACGGATGCCACCACCATTATCGGCGGCGGTGATTCCGCGGCGGCCGTAAACCAGCTCGGTTTCGGCGACAAGATGAGCCACATCTCCACCGGCGGCGGCGCTTCCCTGGAGTTCCTGGAGGGCAAAGAGCTTCCCGGCGTGGCAGCTGCTGACGATAAATAATTGCTGGCGTGAAAACAATAGAAAAGAGGACAATCAATCATGGCAAGAAAGAAAATTATTGCCGGTAACTGGAAGATGAACATGACTCCCAGCCAGGCAGTGGCATTAGTCAATACCTTGAAGCCCCTCGTGGTGAATGAGGATGTGGACGTGGTCTTTTGCGTGCCCGCCATCGACATCATTCCCGCCATGGAAGCGGCCAAGGGCACCAATATCCAGATCGGCGCGGAGAATATGTATTTTGAGGAAAAGGGCGCTTACACGGGTGAAATTTCTCCTGCAATGCTGACGGATGTAGGTGTAAAGTATGTGATCATCGGCCATTCCGAGAGAAGAGAGTATTTTGCGGAAACCGACGCCACCGTGAACAAGAAAGTGCTGAAGGCTTTCGAACACGGCATCACGCCCATCATCTGCTGCGGCGAGACCCTGACCCAGAGAGAGCAGGGCATTACCATTGACTTCGTGCGCCAGCAGATCAAGATCGCGTTCCTGGGTGTGACCGCGCAGCAGGCTGCCACGGCAGTTATCGCTTATGAACCCATCTGGGCCATCGGCACCGGCAAGGTGGCGACCACCGAGCAGGCGGAAGAGGTCTGCAAGGCCATCCGTGACTGCATCTGTGAGATTTATGATGAAGCCACGGCGGAAACCATCCGTATCCAGTACGGCGGCTCCGTATCCGTTTCCAGCGCTCCCGAGCTGTTTGCGCAGCCCGATATCGACGGCGGCCTGGTAGGCGGCGCGTCCCTCAAACCTGATTTTGGAGCGATTGTGAATTATAATAAGTAATAATTTTTTGAAATAAGAGTTTATGAGAGATTTCTATGAGAAGCCGTACACGGGGATGTGTGCGGCTTCTTTTTTGGCCTTTTTCCCTTTCTTTTTTTCAAAGTATTCTCGAAGTCATGATTTGGCTGCCTTATCATCCTTATAAGAATGAATAAAAAGGAATAGTAAAAAAGTGGATTTGAGAAAATTGCAAGGAAAAGGTAGGAAATATCGTTCTCTTTTTATATCAGTTTGATTTCGTGATTTAATGCGGAATGTCTATTTTGCATCAATATTTCTATATGATTTCCCACAGATTTGAATTATAGCATATGTGAACGAAAATGTCTGATTTATCGGGCAGGTCGGAGGACAAGAGGTGAGTGAAGGGGCTTGGTGAGTGATGACTGGAGTAGTGGTTGGCTGGTTTGATGTTTGGCTTGGTGGCTGTGATTTGGAATTGGCGGAGAGGAGTGGTTTCTGAGAGTTTGGCTTATTATTTACCCGGGAGTTTTTAGAAAAAGTATTGTGTTCATTGTTTGGAATGGTGTTTGAAAGTGGTTCTGGTTCTGTGAGGGGGAGATATCGTTCGTGATGAGGATGGATGTAAGAGGGGGAGTTGTGGGTGTAGTGAATTGGGATATTACTATGATTGAGGATTTTTGTTGTGGCATCTAAAAGTATAAAAACAAATTATATTATGAAAAAATAGTTTCATCATAATGAACGAAAAGGCAAGCAGGGAAAAATTGTTTCTAAGGTGTGATATGGGGATCAAAGGCATTTTATGACAACTTGTATCCCAATCGTATTGTAGTGGTCCACAACCATGATATGAGAGAAGCAACGGAGATCTTTGCTGGGATGCTTGTGGCAGAGTGGTGTAAGAAAATATAGATGGCTTTCAACATCCATTTTATTGAAGCCGAGGTTATAAAGCTGTTCGTGAATGCTTACCAGTTAAGTAAATGTATGTAAATTTTGGTTACGGCTGATTAGAAGAATCATGCTGTTTTACTGCGAGAATGCTACTTTTCAACCGCCTTTATTACAAAACCAAAGAGAACAGTTTGATGATAATATTCATCGATTTGCGGGTGTTAATAAAAATACATAGGTGGATGATAACAACATTGATCAGGGAACTTGTTGTAAGAGATAGGAATGTACAAATAATAACAAGGGTAGAGAAACTGATTTGAATCATACAGATAGGAAAACAAGAGCAGTATGAGGCTCTTGAAAAAGCAAGCTATATTAGGGTTTTTCTATTACTCAACGTAATTAGAGATAAGCCTTGGAAATGTTCTTGACTGAATTTGGGGTTTGCGGTCAAGAAGATGAAGCTTTTATTACAGTGGGTATAGGCTAAAATGAGGTTGGTTAAATTTCAGAAAATTTGGGAGATTTCAAAGGATGCCATGAGGGGACAGACAGGGAGATAGGGAATAGAGGACGAGAAGCACAGGGTATTTGGGGAGAAGAGTTTTACAGTACCTGGGAGAGGCAGCAAGGGGATAGTGTGCTTCACGGTGTTTGTCCGCACAGTTACCCGCACTGCGTCTCTATTACTTTATATATAGAAAGAAATCGATCGGGAGTAGGGCTGAGAAAGTTTGTGGAATGGTATAAGGGATATTACATAGACGGGAATATTTTTTATCTTAGGGTAGATAGATAATAAGTCGGTTACTTTATGAGATTTGAGTTCTGTGATCCTAGAGTACAGCGCGAGAGGGAAGTAGCGCCAGGGAGGTTTTAGGAAATCCTAGTTAGATAAAGAACGAGAATCTCAGGGTGAAACGGGAGAAGAGTTTGAGGAAAGTACGGGAGAGAAGCTGTGGGGGAGATCACCTAGTGAGCTTTTTTACCCACAGGCTTCACTTCGTTTGAAATATAGCAAGAAGTCGGGAGCAGGGAACATCTTTAAATCATTGAGGCACGAAGAATTACACGAGGCAGTTTCCTCCAAAATTTTTTTTGCTTTTGTTGGTTAACAGAAGATAAAGACGAAACTAAGAGAAGGGGTGCAGATGGCATGAGGACAATTTCCGAGATAAAAACTGTATACGACCATTGGGTGGAGCGTGCCCATCACATTTCCGATGAACTGGCCGGCATGAGTGCAGCGGAGATCGAGGATGCCTTTTTTCCGTGACTTAAGTTTCGGAACAGGTGGTCTTCGTGGCGTGATTGGCGCCGGTACAAACCGGATGAATACATATACTGTTGCAAAGGCATCTCAGAGATTAGCAAACTATCTAAAGCACGAATTTTCCAGTCCGTCTGTTGTCATCGGTTATGATAGCCGAATCCAGTCAGATCTGTTTGCAAAAACGGCGGCAGCAGTATGTTCTGCGAACGGTATTCAGGTTCATATATGGTCGGAACTTCTGCCTGTACCTACGGTGTCTTATGCAGTCAGATATTTGCATGCTTCATCAGGTATTATGATAACCGCCTCTCATAACCCCTCGAAATACAACGGGTATAAGGTATATGGAACAGATGGATGCCAGATTACTACGGAAGCGGCGTCGGCGATTCTGACAGAGGTTGATAAACTTGACATCTTTGATGATATGAGAATGGGTGATTTCGAGGAGTTTTTATCCGCTGGAACAATCAAATATATAGATGGGGATGTTTATACTGCATACATCGAAGAAGTGAAAAATCAGAGCGTGCTTACAGATGAAATCGACTGCGATGTTGCAATCGTATATAGCCCTCTGAACGGTACAGGCTTAAAGCCAGTCACTGAAGTCCTGAGAGACGCGGGGTTTACAAACATCACAGTCGTTGCTGAACAGGAAAAGCCGGACGGCAATTTTCCGACATGTCCCTATCCCAATCCTGAGATTCCCGAGGCCGTGAAATTAGGGCTTCAGTATTGTGAGCGGACCGGTGCGGATCTTCTGCTGGCTACGGATCCAGACTGTGACCGTTGTGGAATCGCGGTAAAAGATCCAGATGGTTATCAGCTTCTCACTGGCAATGAAGTCGGACTTCTTTTATTGGACTTCATTTGCAGTCAACGGCTAAGAAACAACAAAATGCCAAGACATCCTGTATTCGTTAAAACCATAGTCACAACAGAACTGGCAGAAAGAATTGCTGAACATTATGGGGTCCAGACCGTTAATGTCCTGACGGGATTTAAGTTTATCGGAGAAGTCATTGGCAGACTGGAAAAAGAAGGCCGTAAAAATGATTTTATCTGTGCCTTTGAAGAGTCGTATGGCTATCTGACGGGGATTATGTTAGGGATAAGGATGGAGTCAATGCTTCCTTTATGATCTGTGAGATGTATGCCTATTACAAATCGAAAGGCATCAACCTTTTGCAAAAGCTCAATGAACTCCACCGTACCTATGGCTATTGCCTGAATACCCTTCACAGTTATGAATTTGACGGCCCAACAGGAATGCAGAAGATGCAACAGATCATGGATGATTATCGGACGGGTGTTACGGAGATCGGCGGGAAGAAAGTCGTGAAATGCCTGGATTACCTCACAGGGATAGACGATTTGCCAAAATCTGATGTGTTGAAGTTTTTACTGGAGGATGGCGGCTCTGTGGTTGTTCGTCCCAGCGGTACGGAACCGAAGCTGAAGGTGTATGTAAGTATTTCTGCGAGAGATAAAAATGAAGCCGCTATTATTGATGTATCTATGAAAGAAGATATAGAAGCTAAAATAGAGAAAAGTATATAACAAAGAAATAGTCAGAAATAGGCAATATGAATTTGCATTTAAAAGGTAAAACAATTTTTATGGCCGATTCATTGGAATTTATAGGTTGTTATTATTAAGGGAGCCGTCCTTTGGACATATCATCAGTTTTGACTGTATGAACGAGTACTATTGTTGCATCGGACAACTATGGATCCACAGAAGTATGTAGTATGAATAAAATTATGGAGGAATGAAATAGTGAGTAATCCCAAAAAGAAGTTATTAATATATGCCAACTATTATGCTCCGGATGTGGCATCCACAGGTCAGATCATTCAGGACATGGCTGAGGGAATGACAGATAAGTTCGATGTGACAGTCATTTGCACAGTGCCGAGTTATATGGGGACGATAGAGGAGAAGTATAAGGAGAAGAGATTCTATAGGGAAGAAATCAACGGTGTGAAGGTGCTTCGAGTACCTGTACCAGAATTCACAAAAAGTAGTAAGGAAAGCAGAATAAAGAATTTCATCGCCTACTTCTTCGGTGCTCGAAAAGCAACTAAAGAGGTTGGCCCACAGGATTATATTTTCGCCATTTCACAACCTCCAATTATGGGGGGGATGTTGGGTGTCTATGGGAAGAAAAAGCTAAAGTCAAAGTTAATCTATTGTATCCAGGACTTCAACCCTGAGCAAATCATTGCAACGGGGTATGTGAAGGCTGGAATACTGCTGAAAGCCGCAATGTGGATAGATAAACGGAGTTGCTGGAAGTCCGATCTGGTTATAACTGTTGGTCGAGATCTAGTAGAAACGTTAAGATGGCGTTTTGCAAAAAATAATGTGCCACGGTATATGATTATCAACAACTGGATCGACGAGAAGAAGATTTATCCTCTTTCTGCTGACAATCCTGGCGTTGTTGAGTTCCGGGAGAAATTTGGGCTGAGAGATAAGTTTGTAATCATGTATTCCGGCAACATCGGGTTATATTACGATCTTGAAGGCATTATCAAGGTCATTGAGAAGTTTAGGAATGTTAAAACAACCGATGGTCGTGATGTAACTTTTGCTTTTGTAGGGTCAGGTTCTATGCTGAATAAATTGATGATGTACGTTAAAGAGTACGGTATGGACAATACCGTCTTTATTCCATATCAAGATAAGGATAAGCTCATATTCTCACTTAATGCTGCCGATGTTCACTGGTGTGTGAATGCTAAGGGGATAAAAGGTGTAAGCTGTCCTTCTAAGTTCTACGGTATACTAGGCGTTGGTAAACCAGTATTGGGAGTATTGGAGAAAGGCTCAGAAGTTGAAATGTTGATTGAGGAAATCAATTGTGGAAGAGTATCAGAGCCTGGTGATTATGAGAAGATCGCTGAGGATGTGCAGTGGTTCATAGAAAACGCAGGAAGTAATGAGCTTGCTCGTATGGGTAAGCGGGGACATGAGTATCTTGTTAATCATCTTACGAAAGATGCTTCCGTAGGAAAATATATAAAAGCTATTCAGGAGCTTTGATGATGTATTCGTTTATAGAACTTCTACGAGCCTTAGCTGCTGCATTAATCACAAACTCACACTTTGATGGTGTTTATCCATGGAATATCTCGTGGGGCGGCTGCCCTGGAGTAGCATTGTTCTTCACCATAACCGGGTTTTTATTGGTTAGTAGTGTCGAGAAAGATAGTTTTTTTACATGGTGGATTAAGAAGGCACTTAGGCTTTATATATCAATGACGATAGTAAATCTAATTACCGTTATCATAGGGTTTAGAAAACCGAGTTTTATCCTCTTCCTATTCCCTGTGAATACTAACCTCTGGTATGTTCCTACTATCACAATTCTATATGTACTTTATTACTATGTTGTAAGAATAGATAAGAAAATAGTTAGAAGAGTCAAATTAATCGGGGGGGGGGTGTAGAGAACTATCAATTCTACTTGCAACAGCACTCTATATTGTGATGTATCTTGTGAGATATAGAAATGAATTTTATGTTGAGCCAGAGATTGTATTCCGAGCATTATATGGTTTCATAGGAATGATGATTGGAAGTCTGGCATATGACAGAAAAAATAAGCTTACTAAATTAAATAAAGGCTTATGGTTTCTTTTTGCATCAATCTTTTGCTGCTGTGGATTTCTCGGAATGAAACTTTCTATGAGTCACATAGTAATTGCGATAAAACTACAATTTATGACCCAGGTCTTCGGAGTCGGCTTTGCTGTATTTAGTTTACTCACCGGACTCTGCTATGAGAAAAAGATACAAACCTTTATGAAAACCATACCAGGAAAATTATTTGGCGTAATTAGTACGTGTTCGTTGGAAATATATCTCGTTCAGTTTGCAATCATTGATTATATAAGGTCTGTGGCATTCCCTGCGAACTTGCTGCTAATTTTAGTAACTATAATTGTAGTAGCGTGGATTATCCATATAACTTCTGAAAGCATTTATAAAAATATAAACCAATTATTACAATTTAAAAGATGAGATAATTTCTGCTGATACAAGCACAATTATATTGTCAAGAAATTAAGCATCTTTCTGAGAATTACTCTAAGTCTAAGCGGAATATGAATGCTGTTGAGGCCGAAGGAGAAGAATATGAAAATACTTATTACTGGTGCTTCTGGCTTTATTGGAACAAACCTTTTAGAAGATCTCACTTTAAAAGGATATGAAGTTATAAACATTGACTGGAAGGAACCTAAGATCCCTGAAAGAAAGAATGTATGGGTAAATGTAAATATTATTGAATACGCTCCGTTTGAGAAGGCCTGCATGGACTTTAATCCCGATTATATTTTACATTTTGCTGCACGTACAGATCTGGATGGCAAGAGCGTAGCTGAATATGATGCCAATGTGACCGGTGTGGAGAATCTGTTAAAAATAGTCCACAAGTTACCAAATTTGAAGAAAGTCATCATAACTTCATCAAAGTTTGTGACGAGAAATGGCTATCAAATTAAAAATCAATTTGACTATTGTCCCCATACTGTTTATGGAGAAAGCAAGGTAAAAACAGAGAACAAGGTATGGGCAGATATGCCACAATGCGATTGGTGTATCATTCGCCCCACCTCGATTTGGGGTCCTTGGTTTGGTGAACCATATAGAAATTTTTTTGATATGGTCATGAAGCGCATGTATTTTCACATCGGAAAGACAAAGTGTCATAAAACCTATGGGTACATTGGAAATTCTATCTATCAGATCGAACAGCTTCTTTTTACGGAGACAACTGCTGAAGATAATAAGGTATTCTACATCGGTGATGAACCAGCCTATGAGATCAATGAGTGGGCAGATGAAATCGCAGGGGAACTTGGTTTTAAGGTTCCAACGATGCCTGTTTGGTTTGTGAAGTGCCTTGCTAAGTTTGGTGATTTCTTGAGACTTTTCCACATTCACTTTCCAATGCAGTCTTTCCGGTATGGAAACATGACGCACGACGGAACCAACGATATGACCAATACTTATAGAATTGCTCCAGATATGCCGTTTACAAGAATTGAAGGTGTGAAAGCCACATTGGCGTGGATGAGAGAGTACGAGGGGAGGTGACATTATGGCCGATATAACAGCCATAATTCTTACAATGAATGAAGAGGCAGACATAGCATTTTGCATAAATAGTATTAAAGACTTGACAAGAAGGATTGTTGTAGTAGATAGCGGAAGTTCAGATAAGACTGTAGAGATAGCTAAGAGCCTAGGTGCTGATGTTTATTATAATGAATTTGTTAATTATGCAACTCAGTTTAATTGGGGGCTTGACAATACTGGTATTGATACACTTTGGGCGTTGAGAATTGATGCAGATGAAAGATTCACACCGGAACTATGTAGAGAAATTGAGGAAGAGTGCAGCAAACATGCATCGGATACTGTTAATGGCATGAGAGTTAATCAACGAGTTTTCTTTTTAAACCGATGGTTAAAACATGGAGATGTATATCCATTTCAAAAATTATTGATATTTAAGGTTGGAATAGGTCGAATAGAGAATAGAAATATTGATGAGCATACAATCCTATCTTCTGGTGATTCTATTTTGTTAAAACACGATGCGGAACACTATGCTATTAAGAATATTCACGGTTGGATTCATAAACACAACTGGTATGCAACACGTGCAGCAATGGACTATTTTGAACAGATGGATGATAAGACTGCAACAGATGTCGCTGCTGGTACTATGCAAATAAAAAGAAAGCAGAGAGCGTTATACTACAAGTTTCCAAAATTTTTGCGGCCATTTGCTCTTTTCATTCATAGATATGTGATTAAAGGTGGCTTTCTTGATGGAAAGCCTGGCTTTATATATCACATAATGCTGAATTTTTGGTACCGCGAACTGATAGATGCAAAGATTTATGAACATGAAGTTATGAAAGCGGAATTTGGGAAAACTGGTGCTTTAAAATAAAGTATATACGGAAGAAAGATATAAAGACAGTATCTGTCGAAGATTGACAATCTCTTCACTGCAGGAATTTTGTGAAAGGAGTTTCGAGAATATCAGCTCGATTAAATATGAGTGAGAATGAATTAAACTTAGATTTGACAGGAAACAAGAAATACCTGTTCATCGTATCAACTTACTATCATTTGCTATATTCGTTGATTGTGATTGATAAACTTAAAATCATAAATAAAGCAATAATTCTATTAAGATATGTTCCTGAAAGCATACGTAATCTTGCAGAACAGTTGAAAGATAAAGGATATAATGTGGTTGAATGGGGAGAACCATTTAAGAAAAACATTATTGGTAAAATCAAATATCTTTTTTCTGTGTATCAAGATCGGGTTTTTATAAAAAAAATAAAGAAAGAAAATCCAAATAGTGAGCTTGTTTTGATGAATTTTGCATGGAATGCAAGACATGTATATTATTGTGCAAAAGTGTATTTTGAACTTTGCGATATTGTGTATTTTTTTGAAGAAGGAGTAAATTCTTTTAGCAATTATACTGGAAATAAGCTCTACATGACAATTAAAAAAGTTATAGGAGATAAGTTTGATTTCTACACCGAAGAAAAATTGAAAAATATATTTGTTACTTTACCAGAAAAATATCCCATTGAATTACAGATAAAGATGGTGAAAGTGAGGTTACTTGATCTGTGGGAAACAATCGATTTCGCAACAAGAAATAATATATTAACGCTATTTGTTTCTGAAAAGTTACTCAAAGAATTGAAGAATTCTTCTTTTGCTGGAATAGTGTATACACAACCATTGTCCGAGGATGGCTTTATATCAGAAAAGGAAAAAGTTCAGCTATATAGGGAATTATGTAAATATTATAGTAAATATGGTTCGCTTTTGTTAAAGCCACATCCCCGTGATACGACAACCTATGAGATAGAAGATGTGAAAGTAATAGATAGGTTGTGGCCAAGTGAAATTATACAGTTTATAGGCATCAAGTTTCATTTCGCTATTGGAATTTGTACTAGTGCTGTGAATGGTACAGATGCAGATATAAGAGTTAATTTAAATGATAACTATCTTAATGATAGGAAAATAGAATGGATACCATTAGAAGATTTAAATGGTTAGTATTTTAGGAAAATGAGGAATCTGTGGTCCTTGTAAATGAAAAGGACAATAGAGAGTATGCGAGATGGTTGTCTGTTTTTCAATTGAGAATGGGACAAAAATATCATAAGAAGAAATGGTGAGAAGTTTTCATTGGGAAAAATGGTAGAGAGGTATATTAAATTTTATTTATCAATAAATCCGACTATCGATTGATTACAGCTACCTTACAGGACAAATGTTAAGCACGAGCAGATAAGGAGTTTGGTAATGTCTCAAATAATAGCCATTATACCCGCAAGAAGCGGATCCAAGTCCGTGAAGGATAAGAATATTCGAATTATGAACGGCAAGCCAATGCTTGCATACAGTATCGAGCACGCACTTCAGTCTAAATTGATTAACCGAGTAATCGTCAGTACAGACAGTCCACTGTATCAGAAAATCGCCCTCCAGTTCGGCGCAGAAGTTCCTTTTCTGCGCTCCGCAGAGATTTCAAGGGATGCATCGCTTGATATTGAAGTGTTTGATCATGCGCTGCGGTGGCTTTCGGAAAACGAAAACTACCATGCAGACCTTTGTGTTCACCTGCGTCCGACACACCCGATTCGAGATCCGAAAGATATTGACAACATGATTACGCAGCTGCTGGCCGATCCGTCTCTCGACGCGGTGCGCAGCGTCTCGCCCGCCAAGCAAACACCATACAAAATGTGGCTTTTCCCGGAGCAGGATTCGTGTCTCATGGCGCCCCTTGCAGCCTGTGATCTACCGGAGGCATACAACGCGCCCCGGCAAAAGCTGCCACAGGCATATATGCAGAACGCCTGCATCGATGTCATGCGCGCTTCCACAATTCTGGAAAAACACTCCATGACCGGAGATCGGATTGCCGGATACAAAATGCAGTATAACTTTGATATTGACACAGAAGAAGATTTTATCCGCGCGGAACGGTTCATGCTTCTCCAACAAGCTATTCACGAAGGAAAGAGGCTGAAAATCTGCTGTGACATCGATGGAGTAATTGCTGCAAAGACGCCGAAAAACGACTATAGCAAAGCCTCGCCGATGGAAAACAACATCCGTATTATCAACGCACTTTACAATCAGGGGTTTCACATTGTTCTATTTACTGCTCGCGGGTACAAAACCGGGATTGACTGGAAGGATGTGACCGCGCGACAGATGGAGGAATGGCACGTTCACTACCATGAACTTCTATTTGGTAAGCCAGATGCGGATATTTATATAGATGACAAATTTTTCGGAGTCAGCGAGTTGAGTGCAATCCTGTAAAAAGAAAGGAGAAATGAAAAATGAATTCTCTATTTGAAAATCTGTTTATTTTTGAAATGGCAAATAACCACCAAGGCAGTGTACAGCATGGGTTGGATATTATCCATGCATTGGGAGAAGTCAGCCGCAAATATCAAATCAATGCGGCGGTTAAATTGCAATATCGTGATCTTGACACGATGATTCATCCGGATTACATAGGCCGCACAGATGTGAAGCATATCCCGCGATTTTTATCTACTCGCCTGACTAAGGATGAGTTTTATACTTTAGTGCAGGCAATCCGAGATGAAGGAATGCATACGATGTGTACGCCGTTTGACGAGGTTTCAGTAGATACATGCATGGATCACGGAATTGAGATTCTAAAGGTTGCAAGTTGCAGCGCAACGGATTGGCCTCTTTTAGAGGAAATTGCGAAAACTAAGCGGCCGGTTATTCTTTCGACTGGTGGAAAATCCTTTTCTGATATGGATAAAATCTACAATTTTATGGTGCATCGTAACGTGGATTTTGCAATGCTTCATTGTGTTGGATTGTATCCTGTAGGGTATGAATACGTGCAGTTGAATTGCATGGATAAGATAAGAAATCGTTATCCTGGAATAGCAGTTGGATATTCAGGGCATGAGAATCCAATGGATTACACAGTTGCCCAGATGGCAGTGGCAAAGGGAGCAAATATATTGGAGCGCCATGTTGGATTGGCGACTGAAACGATTAAGCTTAACAGTTACTCAACAGACGTGCGTGATGTGGTCGGTTGGATTGAAGCTGTTCTTAACGCCCGGACAATCTGCGGATCGGATAAGAAATTCATCAGCAATGAAGAACTGCAATCCATGAATGAACTTGCACGTGGGTGTTATGCGGCAAAGGCAATCAGGACTGGCGAAGCAATCAAACGAGAAGATGTATTTTTTGCCATGCCATGTGCGAATGGACAGATGACGAGTGGAGAATTTCAGGATGGAACAGTCGCAAGCCGTGATTATGCGGTTAATGAAGGAATATTTGAGTCAAGAAAACTTTCAGTCACATCTGACATTAGAAGCGTAATTCATGATATAAAGGGCATGCTATATGAAGCAAAAATCGTAGTTGGACCGGAGTTTGAACTTGAACTATCCCATCATTATGGCATTGAACACTTCCGTCATTACGGGGCGACACTGATCAGCATTATCAATCGTGAATATTGCAAAAAGCTGATGATCATCCTTCCGGGACAGCAGCACCCGACACACTATCACAAAGTTAAAGAAGAAACGTTCCAAGTTCTCTCCGGCACATTGACTCTGACACTTGACGGAGTAACAAAAGACATCCATACAGGCGAGATCGTAACAGTCGAGCGCGGTGTACCGCATTCTTTTACATCGAAAGACGGTTGTGTCTTTGAGGAAGTATCGACGACACACGTGAAGAACGACTCATATTATGAAGATGAGCGGATCGCAAAGATGGATCTGATGGAGAGGAAGACCATCTTGAAAGATTGGTAAAGACTTTTTACAGAATTACACACGTAGGCTATTTTAGAGGGTGGTGGTATATCGGTCTTACTTGACATATTCTCCGACGGAATGGAAAGGGTAGAAATCTGCAATTGAGCAATCTGGTGATATGTTTGCATCGAAACGTTCGTTACTGATATTACGGATAGAGACAAGCTTTGCAAGGTATGGGATTCTTTACTCGAAAAGTATGGACATATTGATGTCTTGATTAACAATGCCACGAATAATCCCAAGGTTGAAGGCGGTTCTAAAAATCTCGGAGCAACAAGGTTTCATGATTTCCCCGTGGAGATTTGGAATCAGGATATTGCGGTTGGACTGACCGGCGCGATGCTGTGCGCTCAGGTATTTGGCGAGGTCATGGAAAGGCAGGGCAAGGGTGTCATATTGAATATATCGTCGGATTACGGCTTGATCGCTCCGGACCAAAGGATCTATTGCAAGGATGGGCTGCCGGAGGATCAGCAGACGATTAAGCCTGTTTCCTATTCTGTGGTGAAGCACGGGATCATAGGCCTGACAAAATATCTGGTGGTATATTGGACAGACAAGGGAATCTGTGTTAATACACTTTGTCCGGCTAGTTTGTTTAATGGACAGGATTCTGAGTTCGTTTCCAAAATCAGTAAGCTTATTCTTATGGGAAGAATGAGCAATCCGGATGAGTAAATTTGCACTGTTCTGTATATGATCTCTGATGCGACTACATATATAACAGGATCAACAGTGGAACTTGACGGCGGAAAGATAAGCCGGTAAAAGAGCTAGTACCAAATCTTGCTAAGGAAATTAAGATAATTTTAATAAGTGTATTAGTTTGAGATTAGCATCTGATAAAATAAATTTAATGCGAATACATCTGAATCTTGATGGGGGTGAGGTTACTTGAGAATAGGAATCATTGCATCACACATATATAGACCAGATGATGAAGAACTTTCACACATTACAACCGGTCTTGCTATTACTCTTTATGACATTATATCCCATTATACACTTGGAGAAGAAGTGCTTTATTTTACGACGACTCAAAGGGTTAAGGGGAAACAATATAACAACATGGCAATCGTTGATACGGATTTAAATATCTCAAATATTTGTAGAGGAATATCTCTTAATAGTATAATGATGCTTTTGAGGATGTTACCCAAATATGGAGCAAAAGTATCATTAAAAGAAGTGTATCGTGATGTTATGTTTAAACGATGCATACAGGAAATGGCTAGATTTGAACCCACTATTATACATTTTCATGATTTGTCTGAACAAACTATAAGATTGCTAAAATATTATGAAAATTCTAAAGTTAAATGTATACTCACGTTGCACATTTATATAGGAAAGAGAGATAGAAAGAAATTGGGAGAAAGATATTATAAACTTTCTTGTTTGGAGGAATGTGCACTTAAATTAAAAAATATTTATCTATCTGTTATTAGTAGTGGGATGCGACTGAGAATCCTACATGATTATCCAGATTTAGATAGTAGTAAGATAACTGTTATAATGGATGGAACAGATGGAAGCAGAAAGAAGATTTTAGGAAGTAAATCTGGCGAATGTTTCAGTTCTGGCAAAAAAATTCTATTATGCATCGGCACTATTATGAAAAGGAAAAACCAGGAACAAGTTCTTCGCTCTCTTGTAATTTGTAAAAGAGAATATGGAGACCAATGTCCTATGGTGTTGTTCCTGGGTAACGATACAACTGATGGCGAATTTGAGGCGTCAATAAAAAATAAAAAAATAGAAGATGTTGCCAAGTATATAGGTTGTGTTCCAGCTGAAGAAATTGGAGCTTTTTATGAAGTGGCAACTGGCGTGATATCAGCTAGTAAGAATGAAGCATTTGGATTGACATTTATTGAGGGATTTCTACACGGAATTCCTTGCTTGTATTTCAATGATATCGATTCTGCTGATGATTTATTTGATGCTTGTGCTGTAATTAAAATAAAAAATCGTGGTGACGATGAATTTGCACAAGGTATAATGAGGCTTGTAAAAAAAAAATGGGATTCTAATTTAATAATTTCACATGGAGAAAAATTTTGCATTGAAAGCACATCAAAAAGATATGAGCAATATTATCTAGAGATTGAGGGATTGAATCATGAAACTACAAGGAATGGTAGCTCAGAAACGAAGAAATAATAATATAATAAGCCTTAAAGTAGTTGGACCGTTTTTACTGCTCTTTGATTCATATACTGTTTATTTGAGCTCTGTATTATTTATGCAGACAAATTGGGGTGCACCATTAGTCATGTTTTTAGGACTAGTGATGCTTGTTGTTTTACAGCACGGTAAAATATTAAAGGATACAAAATTAAATCTAATTGCACTTTTGACCTATTCTGTTGTAATTATGGGAAACCAAAGTATAGCAAATGGCCGCTATTCGTATTTATTCTTCTATTCAATTTCAATCGTATTTTATTTATTCGCAAAAGGAAGCATAAGATGGATTGATGACTCTTTATCTATTATGAGATTATTTGCAACAATATATTCCGTAGCTACGATAGCTTTCGTTTTTACACCTTCGTTTTATACAGGAACAGTGACAAAGTTATTTGGAAGTTATGCAGCTACGGCTATTCAACAATATAATAATGGTAATATGCCTGGGTTGACTGCAAACTGTAGCACGAATGCAATGTATTTGTGTATTGGTATAGGTGTTAGTATTTCGCTGTTGTTTTCGAATCACTTAAAAAAGAAAGCATATGGTAATATTAATACTTCCAGATCTGAGTATTATATTATTATACTTGAGTTATGCGCTCTTTTGTTAACTGGAAAGAGAGGACCAACGCTCTTTATGGTAATGTCGTTTAGTGTGCTTTATTTAATTCAATCAAGTAAGGAAGGATTTATGAGATGGTTTAAATTGATATTTATATTTATGACTGCTGTGGTGTTATTCTTTGTTATAATATCTTTCGTCCCTGCTTTGGGGAGGGTTTATTATAAAAATCTAGAGCTCTTAGAGGGTGGAAACATTTTAACAGGACGGCAATCATATTATGAAGCTGCATATGATACGTTTCTCTCAAATAAGATATTTGGCATTGGCTGGGGAGGCATGGAAATCTTCATTACCAGTATTACATGGAATAATGCTTCTTATAACGTGCACAACATCTATCTACAACTGTTAGCAGAGACAGGAATTGTAGGTTTTACTATCTTCATGTTATTTTTTGGAACTAATCTTATTTACACGATCAAATATACTGTACTAAAGATAAAAGGAAACAGCCTTCAGAATATAACACCGTTATTATTCTCATGCTATATCCAGGTGTTTTTTCTGCTGTATGGGTTTACGGGTAATCCGTTATATGATATACAAATGCTAATTCCATATTATTTTGCAATTGCGATATCAAGTGCAATAAAAATTCGAGAGCGGAGAACTTGTTTATGAGATTCGGTATTATAACATATCATCGTGCAATTAATTATGGTGCTGTTCTTCAGGCATATGCTCTAAAAGAATTCATTGTGGAAAATGGGCACAGTGCGGAGATTATTGATTACAGAAATAGATATATAGAAGAGAACTATAAGATTTTAAAAAGACACAAGGGCGAAGGAATTTTATCGTTCTTAGCTAGAGTAGTTCTTTGTGGAGCAATTCAATATAAGAAAGCTAAGAAGTTTGAACGTTTTAGAAATGAATGTTTAAACTTAAGCAAGCCTTGTGATTTAAGTAATGTCACGCAAACTTCTCAAAAGTATGATTATATTATTACTGGAAGCGATCAAGTTTTTGCACCGCAATACTCCGGATTTGATAAAGTTTTTTTGCTTAGGGATGTTTGCGTGAATAGAAAGAAGTATTCGTATGCTGCAAGTTTTGGAACAAATCACATAAGCAATGATGTAATTGAGTGGCTAGCTGAAGATTTGATGTCATTTAAAAAAATATCTGTTCGTGAGAATACAGCTGTCTCAGAATTGAAGAGAATATTTGGTATTGTAGCTTCCCAAAATATTGATCCTGTTTTTTTGATTGATTCAGAAATATGGATGAAAGTGACCCGTAAACAAATTGAAGAAAAGTATATTTTAATATATACGATAAATAATTCGCAAATTGTAATTCAAGCCGCACAGAAACTTGCGAAAGAAACAGGATATAAAATCATTTACTTGAACGATAAGTATTACAAAATAATAGAAAATGTGCATTACATTGTAGCATGCAGTCCTGAGGACTTTTTGTCATATTTTTGTTATTCGGAGTATGTTGTTACAACATCTTTTCACGGAAGTGCATTTTCAATAATTTTTCATAAAAAGTTTTTAGTCGATTGCTGTTTGGGTGAGAATAAGGGCGACAGAATTACTGAATTGTTATCACATTTTCAAATGAAGGATTGTACATGTCAAAGGTATCTTATAACAGGTGAAATTGGCTTCTTCGATTGGGATTGTGTTGATAAAATGATTAAGGAAGAGCAAAGCCATGCAAAATCTTATTTAGAAATATAATCCTATGAGGGTATTTTATGAATAGAGTAATATCATTAGTAAAGAACACATTTATATTGGCTGTAGGAACAATAGCACCCAAATTAGCAAATTTTATAATTCTTCCACTGTTAACTGCATATTTGACAAAAAAAGAGTATGGAACATATGATTTAATAGTTACGCTATGTTTTTTGCTTATACCTATTGCAACATTGCAGATACAAACTGCTGCATTTCGATTTTTAATAGAAGCGAAGGGGGATGAAAAGAAGAGAATAATAACTAATATATTTGCCTATATAGTACCTACTTCGCTTATTTCTTTTTTTATAATTTATTTTGTTTCATATACTATTCCGATATTTGCAAGAGTAATGATTGCAATATATTTCATGGCAGAGATTATATACCAGACATTAGGGCAAATTGTAAGAGGATTATCCAAAAACAAGATATATTCTTCTGCCGCTGTTATTTGCTCTATTACTAATATGGTAGCAATTGTTATTTTTGTTTGGCGTCTTAAATGGGGCTTAAATGGTGTCCTACTTGCCATAACACTCTCGGTTGCGCTACCAACTATCTTTATCATAATACGATCGAATATATTAAGAGAAATTGATTTCCGCTATGTTGAAAAAAACAGTATAATACAAATGCTGAAATATTCGTGGCCAATGGTTCCGAATACTATTTCTATGTGGGTTATGAATGCTTCTGATAGATTGGTTGTTACTTTCTTTCTTGGCGTTGAAGCAAATGCAGTATATGCAGTGGCTAAAAAAATACCAAATATTCTTACACTAGCACAAAGTACATTTACAATGGCATGGCAGGAGTCAGCTAGTTTGGCTTCTTCAGATGATGATGTTGTAGAATATTATTCAGATATGTTTGATAAAGTTTTTAGATTGATGAGTGCGGTAATGATACTTGTTTTAATTGCCTTACCCATTTTGTTTCATTTGCTGATACGTGGTGACTATGCAGAAGCGTATATACAAATGCCTATCATTATTTTGTCGATGTTTTTTTACAGCATTTGTTCTTACTTAGGTGGAATCTATGTTGCAGAAAAAAGAACATTTAACGTAGGGGCTACAACAGTAGTATCTGCAGCTGTAAATCTTTTTGTTAACCTGGCGCTTATAAGTTTTATTGGACTATTTGCGGCATCTATTTCGACATTAGTAAGCTATATTATACTGTCATTTTACAGGATGTTTAACATTAAAAAACTAGTGGACATTCGGTATAATTATAAATTAATTGTGCTTACCGTTTTCGCTTTATCTATTTTCTGCTTTATGAGTGTTATTTCGGCATGGCAGATATATGTATTTGAGATTATTACAGGAATTGTTTTTTCGTATATACTTAACAGGGAATTAGTTCAAAATCTTTGGAATATCTGTATGAATAAAATAAAATAAAGACAAAAAGCTTCTTATTGTTTGCTATACATAATAGAAAATGCTTCATGTGTTGTAAAACAATAAAATAGAATTGAGGATTGGAATGGCTGTAAATCGTGTAATTATTAATAAAATCGTGTCAACGCCTCGGGGGAGACTGTCTGAAAACCTGAAGTGATGTAAGCATATGGAGTGGTAAATACATCCGCAATAAATGTGGATGATTTATATAAAATGCGTACCTTGACAACTGAATAAAGTGTATAAAATTCTGGCATAGAAGCAACCGGCGTAGTATAATAAAAGTGTTGGGAATATTACGCTTTGAGGTGATCTAATGCATTATGTACAGGGCTTCGACAGGAACCAGATGATGATGACGACATGGGACTCCATGGTCGATCCGGAAAGCACTGCAAGGCTGATCGACGAATTTGTAGACAGCCTTAAACTTGACGATTATAACGTGAAGGTGCTGGCATCCGAGGGCAGGCCGCCTTATGACCCGAAGGCGATGTTCAAGCTTTATATTTATGGAAGTGAAAACGGGATCGGGTCATCGAGAAGGCTAGCAAAGAGCTGCAGGGTCAACGTGGAAGTCAAATGGATGCTCAAGGGTGTGGAGCCGGATTTTCGGACGATCTGTACATTCGGCAAGGAGAATATAGACAGCCTTAAAAAGATCTTCCACGAGTTTAATAAACGGATCAGTGGGGCGGTAAAGTGGGGCTTTACATCCATTGATGGAAGCAAGTTTGCAGCCAGCAATTCCAAGGATAACAACTTCACGAGGAATAAGCTGGATGACAGGATCAAATGGCTGAACGGCCATATCGAGGAATACCTGCGGATACTGGACGATACGGACGGGCAGGAAGACCTTGAGGAAGAACCGGAAAAGCTTACCAGGGAACTGGTTGTGGAAAGGCTGAAAGAAGCGCGGGAACGGCTTGCAAAGTATGAGGGGTACCAGAAGTTCATGGAAGAGATCAGGCAGCTGCAGATGTCGCTGACGGATGCGGATGCAAAGCTGATGAAGAGCAAAAACGGGTTTACGGTGGCGTATAACCCGCAGATCGTGGTAGACTCTGAAACGCACCTGATCCGGGATTTTCAGATGACGAACCAGGTGACAGACCATGGCCTTTTGAACTCCACGCTGGAAGGGATCCGGGAAGAAACGGAAGGCATCCTGGAAGCAGTGGCGGACAGGGGATACGAAAGCGGAGAGGACATGGTGAAGCGCCTGGAAAACGGGATCATCCCCCATGTCATCACGGATGACGGCAAGGATGGATATGAAATTGAGATCCCATACGAAGAAGCAGCGGAGGCGGATGTGGAAAGCACGGAACCGTCAGAGTTGAAGAAGGCGTTGCATGCCGGAAAGATACCGGAAACGTATAGGGATGTCCTATCAGGCATGGAGGTTGCGGAAGTCCGCAGAAAAGTAAGCGACTATCAGGAGGCGGAAGAACCGGCGGGAAGCATATACGGCACACAGGAAGAAATGATGGAGCGGGCAAAGGAAGGATATTTTGTGAGGGATCCGGAGAGGAACCTTGTGTACTGTCCCAACGGTGAGATTCTCCGGCAGAAATGTGTGAAGAAGAATGGAAATATCCGGTACGCCAATAAGAACGCGTGCCGGCACTGCCCGAACAGGAATAAGTGTTACAAGGGAAAGAATGAGTGGAAGGAGATCGACTTTACGAAAGACTGCCTGGAGAAGCCGTGCAAAAACTGGCTGAAAGCGGAAAGCAGGAAAGCAGAGGAAGGGAAAGGGGCCAAGGGAAAGTATCATTTTGAAAAAAGGATCATCGTAAGGTTTATCTTGAAACCGGACAGAAAAAAGACGGCGGAGCGGATGTGCCTGTCGGAGCATCCGTTTGGGACGATCAAGAGAGCAATGGGATTTGGTTACTTTCTGCTGAAAGGGATGCGGAAAGTGACAGGGGAATTTGCGCTCATGTGCCTGGGATATAATATCAAGCGGGCGAAAAATCTGCTTGGATTTGAGAAAATGATGGAGCTGATGGCGGCAGGAAACTGCTGATTCAAAAAGATTATACACTTTATTCAGTTGTTGAGGTCAGATATCTATTTCGTATGAAATATATCTGGCATTTTTGTTGCAGAAAACAAGTTTTGGGACGGTCTGGGGGGTATAGACACCACTCGTTAGATAAGCTAAAAGTACTGTGTGCTTTTTTTGTTGTATGTATTCATGCACCATTTAGCGGCGTGTTTGGTGAGTATTTCACAGCAATCGCTAGGATCGCCGTACCGATATTCTTTATGATAACGGGGTTCTTTTATACAGGCACGGTAGAGCGGAAAAGAGAGAAAAAAAGATTATAAAGCTCTTTTTCCTGATGTTAACAGGAAACGTTATTTATTTTGTGTGGCGATGTTCTACACACATAATAGCTGGAGGAACGCTTACTTTATTTATAAAAAACACATTTACATTGAAAAACGCAGTTAAGTTTTTGATCTTTAACGAATCGCCTTTTGGCAGCCATTTATGGTACATAGGGGCAGCTCTCTATGTTCTAGTACAAACATTTTAAAACAACTCGACTTTATATCATATCCATGATATAATCCCTTTATCAAGTATTTGGAGGGTGCGCCAGTTCGGCGCTTGAAATATAGGCAGGTGAAAGTCCTGTCCCGGTAAAGTTTAGCGAACAGCC